>JACRIL010000038.1 GCA_016235825.1 Planctomycetota bacterium | reverse complement strand
AGGCAGCAGGGCCGATAAGGACAGATTTTTAACGCAAAAATATGAAACTTGCGGAAAACAACAACGGCCTCGCGACGAATCAAGGTTGTGGACGACTAAATCGACAAGCCCTTCAGGGAGAGGGATATTGTTTTTCTCCAGGAATCATAAATATCTCGCTGAGAATCATCGGCCAGGGTGTTTCACAATCCGGTCTCATCTGCCGTGGCGCGAGCGGGAATTTAGAACATTCCAAATGACGCCATACCCCGGGTTCCGCTTCGTCCGCCTTGCGGCGGACTCGCTGCACCCGGGGCTACTATCTTTCGGCCCTGCGGGTCTTGAACTTGGCGGCGCTGAATCCGTAAGGGACTCTGGACCAGGCGTAACAATCCGCCTTCCCTGCGATTGGCCCCGGGATATAGCTACTATCAAACGCCCTTCTGACGGGCTGACAGGATGGACTTGTCCGTCGCAGTATATTAAAATACCTGACCACATTTTGGGGACTAGAACATGAAACATTTTTCGCGGAATTGCATGGGCTTTGATCCTCTGGCTTGCATGGCGATATTTGTTGTCAGCCTGTCGGCAGCGGCGGCACCGGCTGATGAGCCTGCGACGGCAACCTCGCAGGCTGGCGCCGCATCATGCGACAAGGCCGAAGTCCTACAGGCCGGGCCGATAAGCGTCAAATTCCAGGACGGCCAGTTGCGATATCTGTATGCTGGAGATCGCGAATTCGTCCGCAGGATTTACTTCGCCGTCCGCGATGCGCGATGGGACACCGTTGCGCCGACGTTCAGCAATTACAAACTGGAACGCGGAAAAGACAGTTTCAAAATCTCGTTTGACGCTGTTTGCAAGAGCAAGACCGCCGATTATGCGTGGTCGGGCGTCATAGAAGGCACAGCGGATGGAAAAATCACATTCAGCGCCGCCGGCAAGGCCGGGGCGGAATTCAACTCGCCGCGGATCGGCCTGTGCGTGCTGTTCGGGGCAGAAAGCCTGGCAGGCGGAGAATTCTCGGTTAAAGGATCCGACGGCAGGGCCGAGGCATGCCAGTTTCCGCAGCAGATCGCCGGCAAACTTATCGCCGACAAGTTCAACTCCCTTGAATATTCTGTCGGAGGCGTGCAGCTAAAGCTCGGTCTGGAAGGCGGGCTGTTTTCGATGGAAGACCAGAGGGCTTATGCGGACAGTTCATACAAGGCGTATGCTCCGATGGAATATGCCTATCCCAAAATAGCTGCCGGTGCACAAGCTGCCCAGAAGGTTGTTCTTTCCATAAAATCTTTCGAGCCGCCACTAATTATGACAGCAGCCCAACCGACGACAATAACACCGGGCAAGGGCGTCGATGGCGCGAAGGTTCCGCGAATCGTACAAGTGGAGAAAGCATTCAAAGGCTCTGGTTTTCACGCCATACTGAATTTCAAGGGCGACAAAGATTCCACAAAGGAAATTTCATGGGCGGTCAACCCGGCGTGGCATTTGTCGGATGACGACATGTTCATGGAAAATCTGCCGGCCGTTCTGGACCAGGCCCGGACGGCCCGGGCGATATTGCCGAACGCGGCCCTGAAAATCGGTCCGGCCGGTATCGATTCGCCCTATCAGCGCCCCGGTCCCGACCCTCGCAACTCTGCGCAATTCGCCGCTGCCTGGGCGGCCGGGCTGATCAAATACATGGCCCTGGGCGGCACAGAAGAGGCGACGTTCCGCATTGGCCCCGGCCCGGTCAACAAGGTTCTCGACGCCTTCGGCCAGTATGCCGGCTGGCAGGCGATTTCGATTACGCAGACCGGCCCGCTGCCGAGAACGATCGAGGCGTGTGCGGCTACAAGCGAGAACAAGACCGTCTTCTGGCTGGTCAACACAACAAGTCAGCCGCAGAAGGCGATTCTGGACGGTCTGCCGGCGGATTCGGCCAGCCTCAGCAGGCCGGGCAAGGCTGACGATAAAACCCAAATCGTCAACTGCCCGAAAAACCGTCTGGAACTGGCCCTCGAACCGCTGGACGTGGTTTTCCTGGTCTTCGAGAAAAAATAAAACCAATGTTTCCGCAGAAGTAGCATGGGCATCCGGCTTTGCTGGCTCACCCCCGGCCACCCTCACTCCCTGGCACGGGTACGGCTCGTGCCGTGGCCGGCTGCCCTCTTCCTCAAGGGAAAGGGGTTACGCGGAGGGTTTTTCCGCGAGCATTTGACTGGCGAGCAGGGCCGATTTCTTCAATTTTCTGCCCAGCAGCCACAGTCCGACGGCGAAGGCAAACCCCACCACGGCCATGCCTGTGGTGTTATCGGGACGGCTCCTGTCGAATTCCTGCATCACGGACAGCGGAATCAGCACCCACAGCAGCCCGCTTGCAAGCGATAAAACCATCCTGTCGGTGAATCCTCCGGACCCCCAGGCCAGGCAGTAAGCGCCGTAAATTCCCCCGCCGATAAATGTGATCTGCAAAATTATCGCGGAAAGCGGAGGTAGCCCGACTGATTTGGAGCCGAAGGTCGTAAGGAATATCATCCATCCCGTGAAGAATCCGGTCAGCCACATCGTAAACCTTTTTTTCAGCGACGGTCCGGGCGTTGCCAGCAGCCCCGTTGACGGCCGCCACAGGGCGTCGGCGCGAACCGACGCGCCGGCAAGCCGCCGGGCCAGCAGCACAAGTCCGGCCGTAATCGCCGCAAAGAACAGATACTGCAAAACCGGCGGAGTGTGCTTGCTGATGAAGAAATAAATGAACACGCCGTCCAGGACGAACAAGGCCAGCAGGATCATGAATTTTCTGCCGTTCAGCCACGCTCGCTGTCGCCAGGCCGGAAAGATCAATCCGACAAGCAAAACCGGGACCGTTATGCTGAAAATGGCGTGATAGAACGTCAGTAGTGAAGTCCAGACCCAGTTGACTTCGATCCACCGGCCGTAATGCCCCAGGCCGCTGACCAGGTCGGGCCAGTTGGGATCGGTAAAGCTTTTGACCATAAGTCCTTCCTCGATGATGCCGTAGGCCGCCCCGAGGATCAGCAGCGAAAGCAGCCCCGCCTTCCATCGAAAGACAAGCTCGCGGACAAGCACGGCCCCGCCGCCGTAAAGGATTACCAGCATGGCCATGCCGACGGGATTGAAAAATTCCGCCGGCGGCGCCGAACCGCAAAGCAGTTCGCCTATCGACGGCGACAGGATCATCAGCACAGGCACGGGCGTGGCAAGCCATCTGAAGAATTTCATCGTTATGGTCTCCCGGTTCGCATTGTCCATAATTGCCGCGGCCCGGCCGGAGGTTTAGTGCGGAAGAAAAATGTTTTATCGCGGAAAGGCCGGGGAAGCGTATAATACGGGTAGGAAGCACAGGGTCATGCAGCGGGCGTCGGCGGAGTTTAAGGGGCCGTCAGACGACGGGTTAAAACGGTGAAGATCGGCGACAAGACCAATTACGAGTTGTTCATCCAGTACGCCCTACGGATGACCAAGGGCAGGATCCGGCTTGTTGGTCTGGGCGGGACGTTGGGCCTGATGCTGGCGGCCGCGACGGCCTGGGCGTTGGGCATGGTGGCGGCCGATCATTTTTCGGCCGGAGGGCTTTCGGACTCCTTCCGGATAATCTCCCGCTGGTCTATCGCCGCGGTGGAACTGGGGATTTTTATCGCGTTGATTGCCGTGCCGTTCGCGCGGCGGCTCAACGACCTTTACGTCGCCCGCCTGATCGAACGGACCAACCCTCAGTTCCGCAACGACCTGACGGCCGCGATACAGCTTTCCGGCGACGAATCAATGCCGCAAGAGGCCCTCAACGCGGTTCGCCGCCGCGCCAGCCGGATAATCCAGCATTCAAAGATCGATTCGGCCGTCAGCAGCCGCCAGGCGGCGGCCGGGGCCGGCGTGTTCGGAGCGGTCGCATGCCTGTTCCTGTTCTACTGCGCCTTCGCGCCCAAGTCGGTGCTGGCCAGTCTTTCGCGGGCCGTGTGGTCCGACCCCAGGTCGGCGCCCACGACGACGCAGATCATGGCACTCAGTCCGGCGGCGGGGACGACGGTTTTTGCCGGCGACCAAGTCGAATTCGCCATGCGAGTCAGCCGCCCGCAGGGCGACGGGGTCATCAGGATTTCGCGCGACGGCGGGAAGACCTTCGACAGGCGGGACGAACTGGCGATGCAGCGGACCGGCCCGGAAGGCAAAGAAGAAACCGGCATGCGGGCGGACTGGCAGGCGTCGGCGACGGACGAACTGGCCGTCTTCCAGGCCGTCTGCGGCGACGCGGTCAGCCAGCCCCGCAAGCTGACAGTTCTGCCCCCCCCGGCCCTCAGGATCGAGGCTACGATCCGCTGGCCGGCCTACACCGGCAGGCCCCCGACCGTCTGCCCCGGCGGGCGGGTCGACGCCCTGGTCGGCTCGACTGTCCAGGTGCGGGCTGAATGCAACCTGCCAGTCGAGCAGGCGGTGATTCTTTTCGAGGATCCCGCCAGGCCGGGCTCGCCGGCGGTGAAGAAGGTCCTGCTGTCGAATCAGTCGGGCAAACTGGTCGGTGCGTTTGAAGTCCTCCGCGACACAAAATACCTCGTCAAATGCCGCGGTTTGGGCGACCTTTTCCAGCATCAGACGATCTGGTATGAGGTCAAGGCCCTGCCCGACTCGCCGCCAGCGGTCAGCCTCAGCGAGCCTGTCGGGCGCATCGAACTGGCGGTCAATGACGCGCTGCGGCTGACCGGCGAGGCCCGCGACGATTACGGATTGGCCGGAACCGGCCTGGTCGTCGGCGACAATCAGACGGCCAGGCACATTGATCTGGAAAAATTCACCCCGCCCGGTCCAATCTCAAGGGGCATCGAGGCTGTCATTCCCGTGCAGAGCCTCGGCAAGCCGGGGCAAACGCTCGAGTGCCGGCTGGCGGCGCGCGATTTCTGCCCGACAGCCGACCAGCAGGGCCAGACCGGCCTGAGCAGTCCGTTTTTCCTGTTGATCAAGGCGCCAGACGAGCAGATTGCCGCCCGCCAGCAGCAACAGAGCGACGGCGGCCCGCAGAATGGCAAGCCTGGTGAGAATGTTCCCAAGAATCCGGGGCAGGGCGATCAGGCCGGCCAGCAGAGTTCTTCCGCCCCGGCCGGACAGGGGCAATCAGACAGTCAATCGCAGCCGGCGGCCGGAGCATCGCAGGAAAACCAGAACGCCGCGGATCGGCTGGCCGAACTGATGGCGATGGTCAAACAGGATGAGAAAAAACTCGACTCGCTGATCAGCAATATGCTGAACCCCCAACAGGACCGGCAGGCAGGGCAACCTGACGGGAATAATCAGGCCGGCCAGCAGAATCCACAGAACGGCCAGCAGAACCCGCAAGACGGACAGCAGGGCAACCAGCAGAACGGTTCGCAACAGGCCGGAAATAATCCGCCGGTAAACACTCAAGGCCAGCAACCCGGTCAAGGCCAGCAGCCCGGCCAAGGCCAGCAGCCCGGACAAGGCCAGCAACCCGGACAAGGCCAGCAACCCGGAGAAGGTCAGCAACCCGGACAAGGTCAGCAGCCCGGACAAGGCCAGCAACCCGGACAAGGCCAGCAGCCCGGACAAGGTCAGCAACCCGGCCAAGGCCAACAACCCGGTCAAGGCCAGCAACCCGGACAAGGCCAGCAACCCGGCCAAGGCCAGCAACCCGGCCAAGGCCAGCAACCCGGACAAGGCCAGCAACCCGGCCAAAGTCAGCAGCCCGGCCAAGGCCAGCAGCCCGGTCAAGACCAGCAACCCGGACAAGGCCAGCAGCCCGGCCAAGGTCAGCAACCCGGCCAAGGTCAGCAACCCGGCCAAGGTCAGCAACCCGGCCAAGGCCAGCAACCCGGCCAAGGTCAGCAACCCGGTCAAGGCCAACAACCCGGTCAAGGCCAACAGCCCGGTCAAGGCCAACAACCCGGACAAGGTCAGCAACCTGGCCAAGGACAGCAAGCTGGCCAAGGACAGCAAGCTGGTCAGGGGCAGCAGGCAGGGCAAGGACAACAGGCTGGCCAAGGACAACAATCGGGACAGGGCCAACAAGCCGGCCAAGGTCAGGGACAGGGGCAAGGGCAAGGTCAGGGACAAGGACAAGGTCAGGGACAGGGGCAAGGTCAAGGACAAGGACAAGGACAAGGACAAGGCCAGCAGGCCGCCGGCGGCGGCAGTCCGGCGCAGGGCGCTCACACAGGCGATCAATCATCGAGTCCAGGTCCGGCCGGCGAAAGGGAGAAACCGCAGCCGCTCGAGCCATCGACCCTGACAAACCTCACGCCGCAGCAGGTCGAGCGATTGCAGTCGGTCGGCCGGGCCGTCAGCGAGGCGCAGAACCGCGTTCGCGACGACAGCGTCGATCCGCAGTTGATGAAGGAATTGGGCATGAACAAGGCGCAATTCCGCGCGTTCGTCGACAAATACACCGACCAGTTCGGCCAGCTCAGGTCTCGCGGCGACAAAACCGATCTGCCCGCCGGCCAGCAGGACGGCTCGTTCCAGTTGTCGGGCAGCGCCGATCTCCAGTCGGGCGGCAGGAACGGAACCGAGGCCGGCAACGCATCCGGCGGTGAAAAACTTTCCGCCGACAATGTGCGCAAGCTCAACGAAACCGCGATCGGCAAGGTCGCGCCGCAGTATCGCAAGCAGGTGGAGGCGTATTTCCGCACGATCAGCGATTCATCGGCCAGATCAGCCGCCACCGCCCCGGCCGGCAAATAAGGTCTTTATCCTTCGAGCAATTGCGCCAGATATCCGCGGGCGCGGTCCGGCCGGTTGGCGCGGATTGATTTTGCGGCCCGCAGCAGCAGATTCGCCTGGCGCCCGGTGAAGGCCATCGGTTCGGCTGGATTCATATTGGCCAGGCCGAGGGCGGCGACGCTCCGCTTTTTGAGCGATTCGATGCCGGTTCCCGTTACGGCAGATACGGCCAGATCGCATCCGGCGGGCGGGGCGTGCAGGTCGGACTTGGTCCGGACTCGCAGAATATTTTTGCAATGGTCGGCCTTCAGGGCGTTTTGCACGGCATCGGCGGGCGAGTCGGCCGAATGGAGCAGCAGCACGAGGTCGGCCTGCGCGATCCGCTCATGCGCCCGCCGGACCGCCTGTTTCTCGACGGCTGACCAGGTTCCGTCAGAAGCATCCCATATTCCGGCCGTGTCGGTCAGGTAAATCGGCACGCCGTCGAGCACGGCCTGCTGGCGGACCCAATCGCGGGTCGTGCCCGGCGCGTGATGCACGATGCTGACGGGCCGGCCGACGAGCAGATTGGCCAGCGTGCTCTTGCCGGAATTTGGCGCACCAGCCAGCACCACCTCCGGACTCTTCAGGAGCAGTCGCATCTTCGCCAGATGAGCCGCGGCTTTTTCGAGTTTCTCAGCCAACTCGCCCGCTCCGGCGGTCGGCGAATTTGCCGCGAGGCCTTCCATTGCGGAGATCGCCTGCCTTGCCAATCTGCTAAGCCCGCCGGACCACTGGCCGCACAGGCAGGCCAGGGCGTGCGAACTTTGTGCGTTGTTGATCTCCGCCAGCATCTCGCCTCCGATGGCCGGATTGCGCCATTCGTCGTACGATTGAGTTAGAGCGCCGGCAAGGTTTTGTGGCGGATGATCCGCAACCTTCGCACCGCCGGCGGCGAGCAGTTGAAGGGTCCGAGCGGCCACAACCGGCCCGCCGTGGATATTGACTTCAACGACATTTTCTGACGGGCGGCAGACGACGGCCTGGTCGATCAGATCATTGCCGTCGAATATCTCGCCGAGCAGCAGGCCGCTGCCGGTCGGATTTTCTTTGCCGGCGTTTTCCCGGCCGGTCCGGCCGGCCGATTTGAAAATTCGCCCGAAGATCGCCTCTGCGTCAGGGCCGGCCAGGATGATTATCGCGATTCCGCCCTTGCCGGGCGGGCTGGCCAGCCATGCAAGGGTAGTGTTGTCGCCGTCGTCGGCCATTGCTCGAATTTTCCGTTACCTGGCGAATCTGCCGCGAACGCCGCTGACGACCATGCTGACGACGAACCAACCGACGGCCACCAGAATAATGGTCGGCCCGCTGGCAGTGGCGGCCCAGGGTTGGGCGGATATAAGCAGGCCCGATATCGAGCTGGAAAGCCCGATCAGGATCGACCACCAGAACATGCCGCCGGCGGAGCGGGCGAGGTTTCTGGCCGCCGAGGCCGGCACGACCAGCATGGCCGTTACCAGCAGCACGCCGACCGCCCAGATCGAGCATACCGCGACCAGCCCCAGCATCGCCGCGAATGAATATTGATAGAACCTCACCCTCACGCCGTGCCCGGCCGCCAGGGCCGGATTGAGCCCGACGTATAGCATCCGGTTGTAGCCGAAAATCTGGAACGCAAACAGCACGACGAAAAGGCCGGCCATGAACGCGATCTGGCGTTCATCGATCGTCAGTATGTCGCCGAAGAGGTATTTTCGGAAGTTGCCGGCGATTGACGGCGTTTTGCTCACCACAGCCAGGCCGAACGCCACCGCCGCCGAAAGGAAGACCCCTATGATCGCGTCCGTCGAGAGTTTTCCGCGGCGGGCGATGGCCACTATTCCCAGCCCGGCCGCAAGCGCGAACATAATTATCGTAACGTTGGGATCGACCGCCAGCAGCATGCCTATCGCCACGCCGGCGAAGATCGAATGGCTGATCGCGTCGGAGAAAAAAGCCATGCGGTGATTCACCACTTGCACGCCCATGGCCGCGCACATCGGCGCCAGCAGCGCCAGGCCGACGAATGCCCGCTGCATGAAGTGCATCTTCATGCACTCCAGCGGGACGAGCTGAGCGATGAAATTGTAAATTGTCCCCAGGTCAGGATTCATGGTTTTCCAGGTCGCGGCAGATGGGGCAATCCAGGTGGCGGCTGCCGTCGAGGTGCAGGTGCGCCAGGCCCAGGTGCAGGCCGAACGTGGCCGAGAGAATCTCCGGCCGCAGCGTCTGCGGGACAGGCCCTTCGCCCATGACCCGGCGGTTCAGGCAGATCACGTGATCGGCGTGGGCGGTTACGATCGAAAGATCGTGGGTAACCATGATGACTGTCAGGCCGTATTTTGCCCGCAGGTCTTCAAGCAGTTCGCACAGCAGGCTCTCGCCGGAAATATCCACGCCCGCGACCGGCTCGTCGAGCGCCAGGATGTGAGGCCGGCGCTGAACAGCCAGCGCCAGCAGCACCCGCTGCAACTCGCCTCCGCTCAGCGCGCCCAAAGGCCTTTTGGCCAGGTGCTCGGCCTTTACCGCGGCAAGCAGTTCAAGGGCGACTCGCTTTTTTTCCCGGCCTGTCCACAGCCAGACGGGCAGACGCTGGATGCCCATCGTCATCATTTCCATCACGGAAAGCGGCATGCCGCGGTCGAATTCGAGCTTCTGCGGCACGTAGCCGATTCTCGGCGCGGTCCCGTCGGGCAGGGGGGGCTTCTCGATGCGCCCGCCGTGGGCGATCTGTCCGAGCATGGCCAGCAGCAGTGTAGTCTTTCCGGCCCCGTTTGGCCCGACGATAGCGGTGAACGAACCGGCCGGGACGCCGGCGGTTACCGATTCCAGGATGCTCACGCCGCCCGCCCGGACGGTTACGCCGCTAAACGCGACGGCTGGGGCCGCCTGAATTGTCGGATTATTTTGAGCCAATGGTCTGCCTCAGGACCTCGATATTCTTGCGCATGGCCGTCTGGTAATAGTCCAGCGTGGCATTTTCCGGCCCCGAGGCGGCCGGGTCAAGGGCGGCCGCGGGCAGAGACGTCTCCCTGGCGACGGTCTGGCCGACGTTGTCGGAATATTGCGGCTCGATGAAGATGGCCGCCGCGCCGGACGACCTGATCTGTTTGACCAATTCGATCATCTGCGCGGCTGACGGGGCCTGCCCGGGTTCTTCTTCCAGGACAGCCGAGATCGTCAGGCCGGCGTCGCGGGCCAGATAATCGAAAACAGCATGCTGCGTTACGATCCGGCCGGACTTCAATTGTTTCACCGCGGCGGAAAATTCGTCGGCCAGCGAATCGAGCTGAGCGGCGTACCCGGCGGCATTGGTCTGATAGGCCTTCGCGCCGGCCGGGTCGAACTTTGAAAGCTGTCCGGCAATATTGCGGACCAGCCGGGCGGCCTGGCGAGGACTGGCGAAGAGATGCGGATTCATCCCGCTGTGATGATGTTCGCGTTCATCGCGGCCCGCGTCTTTTAATTCGATCAGATCGGTTATCCCTTGTGAGCTGTCGATTATTTTGAGATCGGGATTGGCATTTTTGACCGGCCGGCCGAGGAAGTCCTCCATCCCCAGGCCGTTGACTATCAGGATGTCCGCGCCGGCCAGCCTCTGCATGTCCTGCGGTTTAAGAGAGTAGTCATGCGGGCAGCCCGTCTGCGGCGGCAGAAGGGCATCCACGCTGACATCCGCCTGGCCGCCCACAACGTTCCTCGTCAGCAGCCAGATCGGGAATGTGGTGCAAACAATCTTCAGCCGGGCCGTCCGGCCGTCCGGCTGATCGGCCTGCCTGGCCTTGCAGCCGGAAACGATCCCGCCGGCCAGGACAGCCATGATCGCAACGACTGTAATTTTTCGTCGATTCATGTCGCCTTCCTCATTACGGTCCGCCTTGTCAGGTTCATAAAATCAATTCTCTCCGTCGCAGGCCGGCATCCAGGGAACGGCGGCATCCCATTTACGCAGCCTGGCGTCGAGATCATGCCTTACTTCGTCATGGCCGGGTTCGCCGGCCAGATTGTGCAATTGATACGGGTCTTTTTCCAGATCGAAGAACTGCGAAGGTTTGTCGGCAAGCGTCCGGCCGGCGCCGGAATATGGCAGGCAATACATATGCCTCAAGGTGCGCACGGCGGCGCCTCCCTGTGTTTCGACAAACGCGCAGGTCTCGGCGCTGATTTCTTCTACGCGCAGTGCCGCCGACAGGTCGCGCCCGTGAAAATGCCGCGGAACGCCTGCGCCGATCGCCGACAGGAGCGTCGGGGCGATATCGACAAGGCCGGCCACGTGCGTACGGACGACGCAAGCCGCGCTTCGCGGCCCCGGCCGGCGGATTATCAGCGGAATCCGGATAGATTCCTCGTTCGGCCCGCCCTTCTGCACCAGCCCGTTGCTGCCCAGATTGTCGCCGTGATCGGACGTGAAGACGACGATCGTGTCGTCCGCCAGGTCCGCCGATTCCAGGGCGTCCAGCATCCTGCCGACGGCGGAGTCCATCCACGTCGTCATGCCGTAATACTCGGCGATCAGATGGCGGAGCGTGTAGCCTTCGGGCAGTTTTTCGGTGTACGGCAGGTGCAGGTTGTAGTAGCGGTAATCCCAGCGGTAGACCTTGAACCAGTAATCCTGGTCTTTTAGCGGCCTGTCGGGATCGACGTTCGCCCGGAGCGGGACATCCTCCGGCCGGTACATGGCGCGGAACTTTTCCGGCGCGTCGTCGAGCGGGCAGTGCGGCGGCGAAATATTGTAATAGAGGAAGAAGGGCGAGGTTTGCCCCCGCCGGCCTTTCAGGAACTGCTCCACCCTTTGCGCCTCGAAGTCCACGCTGTAGCCGTCCGGCGCAAACTCCGGCCCGCCGTTCTCGGTGAACAACTGTCCCGAATGGCAGTGATGGACGCGAGGAATGAGGTAATAGTCGAAACCGATGTCGCCAGGCCACGAGTGAATGTGCCATTTGCCGATTGCCGCCGTGTGATAGCCCTCAGATCTCAGACGTTCGGGCAGCGTCGGGGCTTTTAAATGCGGCCGGCCGGGATATGGGTACTCGGGCATATTGAAGTCGCCCGGGCGGTTCTGGAAGCAGACGTTGGCCGCCCCGCCCGTGCACGCGCGATTATACTGGCCCGCCAGCAGGACCGATCTTGCGGCCATGCACACCGGAAAATTTGTTGCCGCCGTTTCGAATCGCACGCCCCCCGAGGCGAGCCGGTCGACGTTAGGCGTCCTGATGACAGCGTTTCCGTAGCATCCGGTCTCGAACGCCCGGAGCTGGTCGCACATACATATAATGATGTTCGGCTTATTCATGGCCTTTTTCCCGCCGGAGTCTCCCTGATATTCTACCGTCCGTTTCACGAAATTCCCCCCTTTTCGCTGAAACAGGAACATGGAGGATCAAAATGCCGGCGAATTGATGCAACAGGTGGATTTGAAGGTGGGCCGTCTGCTGTTTTTTTTCATAGCCGGCCGGTTCATCTGGGCGGCTTCATGTCGTTGTTTTCAGGCAGGAAGTCGGCGTCGGCGACAGCGGCGTTGAAATTTACGTCTTTGTAGAGATACATGCACTGGAACTGGTCGTCCCAGTTGGTCCCTTCGATCATGATCGGGACCAGCCAGACAAGGTCAATATAGGTGACGGTCTTCTTGGCCGGGTAGTCGTCTTTGGGCGGCAGGTGGCGGATCAGTGCGATTGTCTGCCTGTCGCCGATCTTGCGTAATCCGCCGAATTCCTGCTTCAGGTCGCCCGCCTGCCTGGCCTTTTCATAGACTTCCTTCAGGCTGATGAGGCACTTTTTGAAGCCGAACAGATTGACCGGGCGCAGCGTGTTCTGCATGGCGTCGGGGCCGTTGGGGTATCGCTTGGCGGTCGGGCAGAGTTTGCGGGCAAGCGGGTTGGTCGGCCTGACCAGCATCTGCCCGCCGTACTTGCCTTCGATGTAGATGACCCTGTCGCCGGCGGGCGGATTCTTCACCCATTCCATCGCGACGCTGAACGGGGCTTCATTGAACTTGACCTTCATCGTCTGCTCTTCCTTGGTCCTGCCGTTGATGACTTCCTGCTTGACAAACGTGCAGGTGTAGCTGGGATAGTTGCAGCGGCTAAGGCAGAAGTCCAGAAGTGCGATGTGATCGGTCTTGGCCCAGTTTTCAAGTTTTTTGAAGACATCGGTCTCGACGCCGACAAGTTGCCTGCCATCCATTTCAATCCATGGCGACTGTGGGGGGTGTCCGATGGCTGTCCTGTATTGCGTCAACTGCACCAGGATCAGCAGACCCAGCAGCAGTCCCACGATAATCCGCACGTTGCGGTTGGTCGGAGTCAGTATTTTTCCAAGTTTCATATATTGCCTCGATTGCGCCGACCTGTCTATTGGCCGTTTCCGTTGTCTGCAATCGCAGCTGGGCATCCGGCATATCATTAACAATCGGCCAAATGCCCGACTATTCTTAAACAGACCCGGCCCGCGGCAGATTCGGCAAAACCTGCCAAGATACCCGGGCAATCATGCAATTAGCGTGAAAGTGTAAGGAAAAAAGAATCTTTCTCAAGCTTTTTTTTCATTTAGCTGTTAGGGTTTTGAACGGCCGCGGACCGCCGGACGGCAACTGCCAATGAACAGGCGTGTTATGGATGTTTCCGGCCCGGCCGTCCTGGGCGGACCCGCGGGGTTTTTCCAAAAGTTGCCTTGACTGGCCTGCACGGCGAGCCTAAAGTGTGTCCCGTCAAAACCGCCGGCGGAAGATTTTGCCGGTTATTTGAACGGAAACGGATAGAAAATGAACCTGGTAACCGGAGCAACGGGGCTGCTTGGCAGCCATATCGTCGAAAAGCTCGCCCAGCGGGGCCAGCCGGTCCGCGCCCTGGTCCGGCCCGACAGCGACACGTCCTTCCTGGACCAGTTCAAGGTCGAAAAGGCCATCGGGGATGTTACGGATGCGGCCAGCCTCGCCAAGGCATTCGAGGGCGTGCAGACGGTCTATCACGCCGCCGCCCGCGTGGGCGACTGGGGGCCGTGGAGCAGTTTCGTGGCAATAACCATCGAAGGCACGCGGAACATGCTCGATGCGGCCAAACAGGCCGGCGTAAAGCGATTCCTGTTCGTCAGCAGCATATCGGCCTACGGGCATCCCGACGGTGCCGGGCTGGTCATCGACGAGACCGCCCCGCTGGGCGTCAAGCTCCACAAGTGGAGCTATTACAGTCGGGCCAAGGTCGTGGCCGAGAATATGTCGTGGGATTATCACAAGCGCGGCCTGGTGCCTGTAACCGTGGTCAAACCGAGCTGGCTGTACGGCCCGCGCGACCGGGCCTCGATGCCGCGGCTCATCCGCGCCATCCGGGCCGGTAAGGCAAAGCTCATCGGCGACGGGTCGAATCGCCTGAACCTCACCTACGCCGGCAACGAGGCCGAGGGGTGCATCCTGGCCGCCACCAACGAAAAGGCCCTGGGCCAGTCGTACAATCTCTCCAACGACGGCATGATTACCCAGGCCGGCTACATCAACAAGATCGCCGAGTGCCTCGGCTGCCCGCCGGTTACAAAAAAAGTTCCATACTGGCTGGCCAAGAACGCCGCATTCTGGATGGAAGTCTTCGGCCACGCCTTCGGGCGAAAGACCCCGCCGCTGGTTACCCGCTATTCGGTCTGGCTGATCGGCCGAAAGTGCTTTTTCTCCGAGGACAAGGCCCGCCGCGAACTCAACTGGCAGCCCACCGTCGGTTACGAAGAAGGCATCAAAAACTCCGTCAAATGGTGCCTCGATAACGTCAAGGGACTGTAAATCCGAAGATTGAAAATCGCGCCGGCAAAAGGTTATATTTCTATTGATGGCGATTACATTTGACAAATACGTATGGCCCTTGATCTTCGGGCCGGTCATAGTGCTCATAATCGTTTTCATGGTCCTGAGCGTGCTCATGCGCCCGCCATTGCCGGCAAATACGCCGGCGACTAAACCAGCCACTCAACCGGCCACGCTGCCGCAAACACGCACGGAACATTAATATTTTCCCGCCGCGCAGCGGTGAAGGGATATGAAGAACGGTTCGGCTTTTATCGCCACGAAGTGGCGAAGGATTGTAGCAACGGGTGAAGCGAAGTCCTCCGAAGCTTCAGCGAAGGAGGACGGAGCGCAACCCGTTGAATGGTTTGTTTGTTATTCCCGCCGCGAAGCGGCGAAGGGTTATAGCCGCAGGTGTCGCGGCGCAGCGAAACTGGATGTTACCGCCGCCGGCCGCGCGTCACCCCGGCCGGGGTCCTGCTTCCGCATTGTTCCTGAACACGCAGGGGCCGGCCGCCCATGCCGCGATCAAATCAGCGGATCCATCTTCAGGGCCGGGTGGTCCACTTTGGTCAGAAACTCCAGCAGTTGTTCTGAACTGGTGGCCACCGTTTCGTCGGCGATCTTGTCCACGAAATCCTTGAGGCCCAGCTCCTCGGCCCGCCGGGTGAGCTTCTCGCGTATGGCCTCTTTCAATTCCTTGGGGAGCCACACCAGCCGCGGCAGCCCGCCTTCTGCGGATATGAACTTCCGGCTGGACAGGTACAGCCTGCCCACGCCCAGGAAGCCGGGGGTCTGCAAGCCGCCGCCGACGCTGCCTGCCAGGGTCGAGAAAGGCATGCCGATGGGCGTCTCCCCGCCGTATTCCCGATTGACGGTCATCACGCCGTTGGCCTCGGGCACCATGGCCACGATGCACTCGAAACACCCGCATGACGTCATCGGATTTTGCATCAGACTGTAGGCGGCAAACCGCTCGACGTTGCGGTTGCTCATATCGAAGACGGCCTTGTTGACGCCCTCGAACTCGCCGGCGCGGGCGTCGATGGCCGCACCCTTGGCAATGGGTTGATTCGGGCCGGTGGGGTTGATCTCATATGACGCCTGCCCGTCGAGCCAGTTGTATGCCCCGCACAGCCCCAGCCGTTCGGGCGTGATCATGCACACGTGGTTGGGGGCGAACGACTGGCACAGCGTGCAGGAGTAGAAGGTGTCCACCGACTCGTCGGTCATGCCCGCCACGCGCTCGTCGCGGGCGTTGAAGACAGGCCTGCTGCGCTCCACCAGCGCCTTGACCTCGGCAGGATCGGTGGTGACGGTGACGGAGACCTTGTCCACGATCCCGCCGTACTCGTCGTGCAGCTTGGCGTGCAGGATCACGCCCACGTGTTTCAGGTGGAAGCCGGCCGCGAACGCCGCCTTGCTGATCCGGCTCCACACCTGGTCGCGCTGGCCGGTGTGCATGAAGCCCATGGCCTCGTTGCAGTACCGGTGAATCTGCCGCTCCAGGATGCCCTCGAAGTCCTTTTTCATCTTGCGCCCGGCGACCTGGACGTGCACGCCCAGGTCCATGGCGCCGCCTTCCTTGGCGCCGTCTATATCCTTGCCTCGCACCTCGATGGCTCCGTCGATGATCTTGTCGGCGTCCGCCATTTCCAGCAGTTCGATGCTGCTGGAATATTTGCCGCCGAACTGCACGTGCATGTCCTCGCGGCGGACGCGCTCGCCCTCGAACGCCGGGGAGTAGGAAACCGGGATGTCGATCTTCTCGACCTTCACCTTCACGCCGCGGACCTGGATGCAGGTGGGCACAAGCTGGGAATGATCGGTCTGGCGGACCAGCGCCTCGTAGGTGGTAACGCCGGTGGGGCGGACCTCGGGCGTCGATTCGTGGTCGGAGATCACCGGGAAGCCCATCGCGATGGCACCGGCGCCAACCGCGTACCAGTCGTCGGGGATCGGCCCGAAGGTGATGCCGAAGGCGAACACGCGCTCGCGGCAGTATTTCAGGCAGTTCCGCCAGTCGCCCTTCTTGTGCCCGCCGAAGGTCAGAGCGCCGCGGATGGCCCAGTCCAGGATGTAGATGCCGCAGTGGGTGTCGCTGCCCACCGGCACAATGTACGTGTCCCAGCCCAGTTCCACGCCCTTGGCGTCGAGCTGCTGCTTCATTGTCTTGCCGTCGCGGCCGGCCATCAGGAAAGTCAGGATGCTGCGCTTCTGGAGCTCGCGCACGGTGTGGACGGCGATGTCCTCGGTAGGGGCCGGGCCAAGAATGGCGGCAAAGCCGGGCATGCGCCCGTCCACCAACTGGATGCCCAGTTCGCGCAGGATGGTGTCGGAGATGAAGCCGGTGCACCCTTCCTCGGGTTTAAAGCCGTTGAGATAGCGCACGGAGCAGGTGATCTCCGTGGCCAGCAGCGTGGCGATGCCGCTGTCGATGCCGCCGCCCAGGTACGGCAGCCACATCCGCTCGGCAGGGTCCTCGGGCAGCAGGCCGCGGCAGTGTTCCACAACCGCGTTGAGTTCGCCGAGCTTGCGGATTTCCAGGCCCATCAGGGCGTGGATCATGGGCAACTGGAAGGCAGTGCCGGGGAACTCGACCTTCTGATCGGGCCCGTGTTTGGCAATGGCCTGCTGCAATTGCGCCTGGGCCTCCGCCACGAAACCCTTGGCGCCGCGTATAACCGCCGAAATAACCGATCGCGACATAGCTGCTTCTCCAATCTAGCATTCAACTGGGTGGCACAATTTCTTTCCTGGCTTTCCGGCCAACCAACAGCCCGCAGACAGCTATCCGCTCAACTGTCCAATAATCACCTGGAGCCTGTCCCAATAATTACAACGCAGCTCATAGCAGTTATTAGGATAGGCTCTCAATCGCCACCGCGTCGAACGGGCACGTCTTGAAGCACGCCCGGCAGCGGATGCATTTGTCGGTGTCGATTTTGGCGGGGACCTTTTTGGTCCCGCCGCTGATGCACTTGACCGGGCAGATTTTCACGCACTTGCCGCAGGCCTTGCACTTCTCGGTTATCACATTCAGTTGGATCGGCTCCGCGCACACGCCGGCGACCGCCCGCTGGCGGCACTGGCGGAGGTGGTCGTCGAGTTCGAGGTAGTTGTCAAGTTCCTCGAACTTCAGCGCCCCGGTCGGGCAGGATGCCACGCAAGCGGGTTCCTGGCCCGTTTTCGTGCGCGCGATGCACAGGTCGCACTTGACGGCCACCTTGCCATCCCGCGACATGCCGATCGCGCCGAAGGGGCAGGCGCTTACGCAGACCTCGCAGCCGATGCAGCGGTCGGGGTCCAGAATAACGGGGCTTTCGGGCGAGGCCCGGCCGAGGGCCTCGGCCGGGCAGACCTTCATGCACGGGGCGTCCTGACAGTGGCGGCACTGCAAGGGCATGGCGCCGGAGTCCAGTTTGTACACGTGAATCCGCGGCTGAGGGATGTTGTCAGACCGGATCGCCTCAGCCAGCGTGTCGCTGTCGCTGTGCGCCAAGGCGCACTCCAGCACGCAGGCCTTGCAACCCAGGCAGTACTGCTCTTTGATGACGATCAACTTGGCCACGTACGTAACTCCTTACCCGACTTACCCGGCCGCCGCCACGGCGGCTTCTGCGGTGCGGGGGGCATACGGGACCTGGTACATCGGCCCGGGCAGGTGCAGGGCCTCTCGCCGCTGATCGATGTGGTCCAGCATCAACCGGGCCGCCTTGACCGGGTCGTCCTGGAAGGCGAATTTTCCGCCGAAGATCTCGGCGATGTCCTGGGTGAGGAACTTGTTGAGCTTGGCAGCGCCCTGCACCGGCAGCGGCCCGCCCAACACCGTATACGCGCCGCTGGCCACCGCGTAGAAACCGATGGCGACGGCCTTCTCGCTCATCCACTCCGGCGCCGCGGCCGCGGCGGGAATGTCAGCCAGGCTCTCGCCCATCCCGCCCTCGGCGACCATGTTTGACAGCACCACCAGTATCCGGCTGATGTCCACGCACGCCCCGAAATGCAACACCGGCGGAATGCCTACCGCCCGGCAGATTTCCTTCAGGCCTTCACCGGCGTACTGCTCGGCCGCCTCCGGGCACAGCAGCCCGGCCTTGGCGTCGGCAATGGCCGTGCAGCCCGTCGTCGCCACCAGGACGTCGTTGGCCAGCAGCTCGCGCGTCATGGCCAAATGGCCCTGGTCCTGCTGGTGCCTGGGATTGTTGCAGCCCACCACCGCCGCCACGCCCCGCAGCCTTCCGGTAATGATGGCGTCGTTCAACGGCCGATAGCTGGGCCGATATCGCCCGCCCAGAGCTGTGAAAACATTTTCCGCCGTAAAGCCGGCTACCAACGGGCTGGTGATCTTGGGCACCGTCACGCGGGACTTGTCGCGGTTGGGGAAGTTCTCGATGGCCGTCCGAATGATCTGCTTGGCAATGTTGAGGGCGTTTCCCTCATCAAACTCAATGTGCTGGGCGAAGGGGAACTGGGCCTTTTTCGAGGTGGAGATGAACTTGGTGTGGAAGCACTGGGCCAATTTGCCCAATGCCGGCATGACGCATTGGATGTCCACCACCATGGCGTCCACCGCACCGGTGGCAATGGCCAACTCCTGGTGCAGGAAGTTGCCCGCCACCGGAATGCCGTGCCGCATCAATATTTCATTGGCGGTGCAGCAGATGCCCGACAGGGTGATGCCCTCGGCGCCATTGCTGCGGGCCAGGGCCTGCAGTTCCTTGTCATGGGAGGCCGCCACGATCATGTCCGACAACACCGGCTCGTGGCCATGCACCACAATGTTGACGTTCTTGGGCTCGATGACGCCCAAGTTGACGCGGGCGCGGATCCAGGCGGGGCTGTTGAATATGATGTCGGACAGTTCTGTGGCGATCATGGAGCCGCCCCAGCCGTCGGCCAGGGCCGTCCGCACGCCCGCCATTATCAGGCTGCGAAAATCGTTGTCGCCGCCGATGTGAGTGCGGTGCAGCAGGTCCACCACCTCGCGGTCGATGCCGCGCGGCACGACCTTGGCCTTGCGCCAGCGATCCTGCGTGAGCTTGGGCGCACGGGCCACGAAACGCAGCTCGCCTTCCTGCTGGCCGAACTGGCTCTGGGCGATATTGGCGACCTCGTGCGCGATCTGACGGGCGGTTTTGTTCTCGGCGGCTATGCCCCATTCCTTAGCCAGAGCGCGGAGCTTGGTCTCGTCCTTGATGCCGTAGTCGCCGCCCTCGGAGGCGATCAGCACGGCGTGGGTTACGTCGCGCCCGTGGTCGGAGTGGGCCGAAGAACCCGCCGCGATCATCCGCACCAGATTCCTGGCGGCGATGATGTCGGCATCGGCCCCGCAAATGCCCTCGCTGGCGCCCTGGCCGAACGGGTCGATGCGGCAGGGACCCATCGTGCAGTTGCGGCAACACACGCCAAGGATGCCAAACCCGCACTGCGGCTGCATGGCCTCAAAGCGGTCCCAGGCCACCGGAAGCTTCTGGGCGGCGGCGTGCTGGAGCATTTCCACGGCGGCTGGATCAACGCTGCGTTCCTGTGGACTTTTCATGCGATTTCTCTTTAGAGCCTGTCCGGATAACCGCAATGGCTCATAGTAGTTATTCGGACAGGCTCTTAGTTCCGTTGCAAGCAGCGGCTTGAGCGGCAGACACACATATCCGTCGCCGGCCGCAATAACCTCTTGCCCGTTATTGCCGACTTGTGTTGACCAAATTCAATCACAGTATTACACTATACGCAGGAAATTACGGTTAATCAAGCAACTGTTCTGAAATCCGGGGATGCCGGTAATGAACTTCAAAAGCTGCTTGCGGTATAAATTATCGACCCCGGGCGACCGCACTGGCCCGGGGCAGAAATCAGGAGCCGCGGATGAAGATCGCCGTGTCTGGAAAAGGCGGAGTGGGCAAGACAACTGTCTCGGCATTGCTGGCGGCCGCATGGGCGCTCAGGGGCAGGGGCGTCATCGCCGTGGACGCCGACCCCGACGCCAATCTGGCCAGCGCCCTGGGCGTGCCGGCTGACGAGCAGATAACGCCCCTGTGTGAAATGGAGGAGATGATCGCCGAACGCACAGGCGCCAAGGATCAGTATGGAGGCTATTTCAAGCTCAACCCGCGCGTGGACGACCTGCCCGAAAAATACGCCCGCCGCATCGGCGAACACATCCACCTGCTGGTCTTGGGCGGCGTGAGCAAGGGCGGCGGCGGGTGCATCTGCCCGGCCACGACCGTGCTCAAGGCCCTGCTGGTCTACCTGGTGCTGGGCCGCGACGAGGCAATTGTCATGGACATGGAGGCCGGCATCGAACACCTGGGGCGGGCCACCGCCCAGTCCATGGACGCCCTGCTGCTGGTGGTGGATGACGGCCCATGGTCCGTCCAGACCGCCCTGCGCATAAAGAAGCTGGCCGGCGACCTGGGCCTGAAAAATCTCTTCGCCGTGGCCAACCGCATGGGCGACGGGACCGGCAATCCTGCCGACCCAGCCACCCTGGCCGCCATCGCCGGCCGGCTGGATGGCATCCCCCTGATCGGCCAACTGCCCTGCGACCGCCGCCTGGCCGCCGGCGTGCTGACCGCCGCAGATGGCCAGGTGCGCCCCTCACAGGCCACCCTTGCGCACCTCCCGGCCATCCAGGCCGTTCTCGACCAACTGGACAGACGCGTCGGCGCCTGAGGCGCGGGAAAAATTGATTTTTGGAAATTTCCGCACCACGAAAACCCCTCACACTTCAGGGAGAGGCCGCGACACGAGCTGTACCCGTTGTCCCTGGAAAAAATGTCATCCCGACGACAAAGCCGTCGGAATGAAGTGGGCGCGGAAGTTCCGGCTTCCTGCTTCGCCCAAACTGTCCGAACCCGCCGCAGGCAGACGCGGAAAGAATCCCGGAAGTCTCCGGCCAACGGCTTTGGTCGATTCACAAGGCTGTTGCAGGCGAGACGCCCGCACCACAATCGCCCGCCGCCACCTGTCAGCCAAGCCGGCCGGTAAGCTGGGAACCCATCCGGGAAACTGTCCGGGCAACAGGTCGGGCAAGCTGGCGCCGAGCCAACCGGCCGGGAAGTCGGCCGGGCAAGCCTTTTGCCTTAAAAATACGCTTATCGCCAGTATTTACAGGCGGTTATGTCGAAAACCCCGCCATATGCCAGAATATGGGTTTGTGAATTTACCCCCCCCCCCGTCTATGAGCAAGTCTCTGTTAAGAGCCTATCCGGATAGGCTCTAAGCCGGAAGCGGATCTTTTTCTATTTCGCCGGGGCGGAGACGGGGATTTTCTTTTTGATGTATTCCTGCCAGGCTGACAGGTTAGCACCGAATTTTTCGCCAGTGAGTTTTTCCAGGGCCGCGACGAGCGTCTGTTTGTCTTCCTCTTTCGCGCCGGCCAGAAGTTCAACCAGATAGGCGGGGTCTTCGGCAAGTTTCAGCGACTGTATGAACTGGCCGATGGCATTCTGCTCAGGATGATCGGCAATAATCTTCTTGACCCGCTGGCGGACCTCGGCGGATTCGGACTTGAGGGCCGGGATTATAAATCCGGAATACCGGAGAAAATTCTCGCCCAGAGTCTTCGATGCCGCTTCGCGTTCGGCGGCGTTGTCGGAATCGAGGTTTTTAAGCAATGCTTCAATTTTTCCTTTTTCCTCATCCGCGATCGGCTTGCGGATCAGATCGAGCACCGCCTGCCGGACCTGCGGGCTGTAAGGTAGAATCGGCAGGCCTATGCCAATGTGCCGCAGGAGCGGAAACACGTTTGTCTCGACATATTCATGATTTTTTTCGTAGATTGCCCGAAAGCTGTCACCTGACAACTGAGTTACATCCTTGCCGCAGACGGCCATGATCGTACACCGGCCGTCGGCGGCCTGGCTGAGGCATAAAAAAATTCCGCCGGAGGGATTCATGATGTTCAACCTGAGCAATCCGTTGCCGTCGTCGGAAAACTGGATGATCCGCATCGGCCCGGATTCTTCTATGAACAGGGCCTGAAATGACTCCTGTCTGGTTGCGATGACACCACTCAGTCCGCGGCCCTGAAAGTTGAAATGGTTTTCACCGCCCCCCACGCTGGAGCCGGAACTTGTCGATCCGGCGGCTGTTTGAAGTTTTTCAACCACCTGGATCACTGAGTCGGAACCGATATGTTTGAGTTCCGATTCTGCGAATTTTTCGGCCTGTTCCTTGGCCATCCCCCGTTTGATATATTCATCCACAATTTCCTGTCTTTGCTCCTCGTCAGTCTTGTCGCCTGTGGCTTTATCCCAGTGATCGCGGTCGAGTTTCAGACTCTTGCCGTCGAGCTTCAGCATAAGCAGGTTCGACATCTCTTTGGCGACATCCTGGAATTTGCCCTTCTCAAAGCCCGGCTTTACGCCTGATACGCGTGTCGTAGCCGATGCCGGCTGCTCATCCCCGGCTGAAGCGATCTGCGAAGCCGGAATCATCGCCGATGCGGCGATTGCCGCGATCAGTAAAACGGCTTTGCGTATCGCCATGATCTCCCCTTATCAGGATGATATCCTGATGAATAAAACTTACGTCCAGGTTACGCGGTATTTACCGGCGATGAGTGCCCTTCGCAGGCCTGAGACGCCTTCCCTGTCCAGGATCATCCCGATTTCCATTCCGCCGGTCTGTATCTTGAGATTGGATTTTCCCCCCGATACGGACAGTTCCATCTCCATGGCGACGGCAACGGGCGTTTCCTTGTGCCTTGCCGCCGTGTGCAGGGTCATCCTCTGATCGGTAACGACGATGCCGGCCATCCCGTCCTCCGCCCGCATCCTGGTCCGGTCGGGCACGTACGCCAGGAACGACTCATCATCCTTGATCTTGAACCACTGTTGAAGGCGGTTCTGGACGACTTCCTGGAGAATTTCCCACGGCGATTCCCTGACGGCTGCTATCTGCTTTTTGAGTTCCTCGTGGTCTTTGGAGCCGCTTCCGCCGGCGGCGGCGAGAAACGACTCGGCGATCCGCAGCTTGGTTATCATAAGCCGGCAGGAGCCGGCGCCGGTCTCGAAGTTGATCTCGGCCTGTGCTGCCACCATCTTTGAGGCGGTGCACATGTCGCAGACCCAGTATGGCATGGGCAGGTCGGCCGGCTGAGGCACGTTGGGCACCTTGCTGAACCGCTTGAGCAGTTCATCGTTCGGCAGGGTCATGGCCGCCGGGTCGTTCAGGACGATGACCGCCTCTTTCACCCGCTCGGCCTCCATGGTCAGACAGTCCATCATCTCCTGGCCGAAGATGACAAGGTGGGGAATGATGTTGTTTTTTATCCCGCAGCGGACGCACAATCGCGGCATCGCCGTGCGGAAGCTGTGTTCCAGCAGCCTGTCGGCCGGGAATTCAAACAATGCGCCGGTCTTGTCAGCTCTTACGAGCCTGATCTCGCCTTCCGACGAAGGCGGCGGCGGGACGAACTGCTCATGCGTCCTGGATGCCGTTCCGCCCTGAGCGCCCGGCGGCTGCGCCGCGGCGGGACGTTTCGACGGAGCATATTTGTCGGCGCCGAGGTCGTCCACCGTGTCGTCCATCCAGCCGGCGATGGTGTCGTCTGATCTGGGCAGGGGAAACCTGGCGTTGCATTTGCCGCAGCGGATGTTCGCGCCGGCCTTGGCGCTAGGCATGGCCAGCACCGATCCGCACATCGGACAGGTTATGCGTTTCAGAGCCATTTGCCGCTTTGTCTCCTTGGCTTGCAAGAGCCGGGTAAAAAACCGCTTTTACTGTCCGGAATTATACAGGCTGCCGCCACGGAATGCAACTTTTGAAGTTTGTCAAAAGTCAGGCGTCGGAAAAGGGCTTTGGCATCCGGGGAAGTTCTGGTAATATACCCGCCCTTGAAACCTCAAGGCGGTCAAAGAGGTTGAGTACGGAATAAAACATGGTTTCCGAGGCGAAAAAAAGCAATCCGCTGGCCGGCCGGCGGCTGTGGATTCCGCGGATGACGCACATCGGAGCGCGGATGATGGCGGCGGTGTTCCGTTCGATCGGCATCGACGCGGCCGTTACGCCCCCGTCGGACGAAAAGACGCTCGAACTGGGCGCCCTGTACAGCTCCGGCGAGGAGTGCTACCCGCAGAAGATCACGTTCGGCGATTTTTTCAAGATCATCCATTCGGACGGCTTCGACCCGTCAAAGCACGCGTTTTTCATGCCCATGGCCGAGGGTCCGTGCCGTTTCGGCCAGTACGCCCCGTATCTCAAGCAGGTCCTGTCTGAGATCGGCTACTCGCAGGTGCCGATATTCTCGCCGACCAGCAGGAACAGCTACGACGGCTTCGCCGAGCACGGCAGCAAGGTCATGCGGGCGGTGTGGCGCGGGCTGGTGGCCGGCGACATATTGCGGAAAATGCTGCTCAAGACCCGCCCCTACGAGACGACGGTCGGCGATTCCGACGAGACGTACAATCGCGGGATGCAGCTCCTGGAAGGCGTCATGGAAAAACCCGGCGTGAGCGACTCGAAGCGCCTGGCCGCGCTGACCGGCGCCCTGGTTCAGGTGCGGGACATATTCCGGGTCCTGCCGGCAAAATATGTGAAGGGCAAGCCGCTGATCGGCGTGGTGGGCGAGATTTTCTGCCGGCTCAACACGTTCAGCAACTACGAGGCGATCCGCAAGATCGAGGAGCACGGCGGCGAGTGCTGGCTGTCGGACATCAGCGAATGGGTCTGGTACACCAATTGGTCGCAGAAGTGGCTGCTCAAGCGGGACGGCAAGACGTTTTCGCTCTCGATGCTCGGGGCCGTCATAAAGAACAAGGTCCAGCGGGTGGACGAGCACCGCCTGCTGGCGCCATTTGAAGAGGATTTCGCCGGCTACGAGGAGCCGCACGACATATTCCATGAGGTGCTCAGGCCGGGTTGGCCTTACCTGCCCGCCGACGGCGCGCTGGGCGAGATGGTCCTGTCGGTCGGCAAGAGCATCTACCTGCACGACAAGGGCGCCGACGGCATCATCGACATCAGCCCGTTCGCGTGCATGAACGGCATCGTGTCGGAGGCCGTCTATCACAGCGTCAGCCGCGACTACGACGACATCCCGATCCGCAACTTTTATTTCGACGCCACAAGCTCGCACATGGAACGCGATCTGGATATATTCATGGAACTGGCGGTCAATTATCAGAGACACAAAAAGATGGTTCGGCGTTATCCGGCGTTTTTCAGGGATTAACTGGCACGGCCGGAATTCGGCCTATCGGACAGGAACAGGCAACATCTGAATGATTCAACAGGCTGACAGCGCGGGCAGGGATTCTGACGACGTCAAGGGCGAGGTTTTCCGGACGGACTCGGCCGGGCCTTGCGGTCCCGAACTGATGCAGCGGCACAAACAGTGGCTCCGCCGGCTGACCGACGCCTACGCCAACCTGCCCGCGGCGACGCAGGCGACCTGCCCGAAATGCCGCAAGGTCGTTCCAGCCGTCTTTGACCGCACAGGCTCGCAGATCGTCCTTGCGTACGACTGCAAGACCTGCGGGCCGATGCGGGAAGTCCACCATGACGCCATCTGGACCGATCTGAAAAGCGATTTCCCCGGCAGCGCCGAGCGGACCTACACCGGCAGCCGGATTCATCCCGTCATCCGCCGCTTGCCGCGGACCGTCGAGACGCTCTGCCCCGAATGCTGCGCGATCATCCTGGGCCGGTACTTCGTCCAGGACTCCAGGGTGATGATCGAGAAGACCTGCCCCGAGCACGGGTATTTCTGCGACTGCATCAATTCCGACGTCCAGGTTTTCTCGAAGGCCTCGTGGTGGACCTTCGAGGAGCACGCCGGGCAGAAGCATCCGCAGGTTTCCGGCTCATCGCACTGCCCGTCCGACTGCGGGCTGTGCGGCCGGCACCAGTCCAGCCCGTGCCTGGCCCAGATCGACATGACAAACCGCTGCAACATGCGCTGCCCGATCTGCTTCGCCAACGCGGGCGTCAAAGGCTACGTCTGCGAGCCGACGTATGAGCAACTCGTCCAACAACTCAAGGTTCTGCGAGATCTGCGCCCGACGCCCTGCACGGCAATCCAGTTCACCGGCGGCGAGCCGACGATCCATCCGGATTTCCTGAAGGTGGTCTCGGCGGCCCGCGACATGGGATTTTCGCACATTCAGATAGCCACCAACGGCATAAAACTGGCCGACGAGGAATTCGCCCGCCAGTCCGCCGCCGCCGGCCTGCACACGCTCTACATGCAATTCGACGGAGTCGGCGATGATGCCCACGCGCAGACGCGGAATTATCCCGGCATCTGGGCGAAGAAAACCGCCTGCATCGAGAACTGCCGCAAGTTCGACATAAAAATCTGCCTCGTGCCCACGATCGTAAAAGGGATCAACGATCACCGGATAAAAGAGATATTCGACTTCGCGATCAAAAACATAGACGTCATCAGCGCGATCAGCTTCCAGCCGGTCTCGTTCACCGGCAGGATAGACCAGAAGGATCTGCTGGCCAAGCGATACACCCTCGGCGACTTCGCCCACGGCGTGGCCGAGGCGGCCGGCATAAGCCCGATCAGGGACATGTTCCCGCTGAGCATCGTCGCGCCGCTGGGCCAGATACTCGAGGCCCTGACGGGCAACACGAAGGTCCGCCCGAGCTGCCATCCCGATTGCTCGTACGGGTCGTATTTCCTGGTCAGCCCCGAGGGCAAGGCATACGCATTCCCGCAGGTCATAAACATCGAGGGGATGTTCACGGAGATGAACCGGATAGCCGCCGACGTGCGGCGCCGCGGCGGCAAAGGAACCTGGCTGGACAAGCTGCGGACCTGGCGGATGTTCAAGCGGCACTTCAACGCCAAGGCCGCACCGCCGGGCCTGACGGTGGCAAAATTCATCCGCTCGCTCATGGGCATGGTCGACAAGCGGGTGGGGCGCGGCGAGGCGCAAAAACACACTTACAGGACGCTGCTCTGCGCTGCGATGCACTTCCAGGACAGGTACAACTTCGACATCGAGCGGGTAAAGCGTTGCGTCATCCTTTATTCCACGCCAGGGGGCGTTTTTCCGTTCTGCACGTGGAATTGCGGGCCGGAATACAGATATATTGTCGAGCGGATGTTCGCCACGTCGGTCGTCAGGCCGAACCCGCCGCCGGATCGGCAGTCGTCAAAACACGAACTCATTGCGGAGAGGTCAACATGAAAAATTCATCGCTGTGGATGGGCATCCTGTCGGCGGCCTGTTTGATCGCCGGCTGCGAGGGGGATAGCGCGGGCAGGCCCGCGGGCAACATCATTATCATGCAGAAGCACGTTCAGGGTCCGGCGGCGCCGGCCGGCAATTCCGGCAGGCCTGACGGCGTTGCGGCCGCGCCGATTGATCAGCCCAAACCGGCTGTTCAGCCGCAGCCGGTTGTCCGGCCGCAACTGTCCGTCCAGCCGCAGCCGGCCGCCCAGCCCAATTACGACTCGCACCCCGGCAGCAATTCGGTCCAGCAGTCCGGCCTGCTGCTGACGCTGACAGTTCCCGAAACCCGGCTCATATCCGGAAATACCGTCGTTCCCGAACTGACGGTGAAGAACACCACCGATAAAAAAATCACGATCCCGGCCGTCGGAAGTTCACCGGTCTTCGCCAGAATTTACAGGAAGACCATCAATTTCTGGGACGAAGTGAAGCATTATCCGCAGACGGGCACCGTGGTCATGAACAACTGGGAGCTTGGGCCGGGGCAGGAAAAGAAATTTTCGCTGACCCTGCCGGTCGAGCCGGACTGGCCGACCAGCGAGCCGCTGAAATTGACCATGGAACTGAACGGCCTGCCCAAGGCGGCCCCGGCGGTGGATATCTGGATTACGCCGGACAGATAACCCGGACTGGCGCGGATAAATTATGATCGCCGAGCGACAACCCCAGCAGGACACGTCGTACACCCGTCCGGCCGACCACAGCACCGCCGCGGCCATCGGCAAACAGTATTGCCACGAATTTCCTCCCTCGGCGAATCCCGACAAACGATCCACCCGCGGCGACGACGGCGAGGTTTCCAGCGGGCAGTTCATCCGGTTCGCCAGGCCTGGCGAGGACGCCGTAACGCACCGGGCCTTGCGGATCGAGTATCACCACCCGATTGAGAAATACCTGCGACATCCGGCCTTCCGCCGGCTGTTGGGCCTGCTGGCGAAAGAAGACGCCAACGGCGTGGCGGCGATCGAGAAAATCATCGCCAGCTATCGCAATCCGGCCTGGCCGCTGTGGGAGCGGATCAAATACTGGATCTTCCACAAGTTCATCGACCGCATGCGAGGCCAGACGCCCGCGGAGGTCTTCCGCCAGCGGATGGCCAGCCATAAACCCACCGTCCGCGGGCTGGTGATAGTCGCCCGCTCGCTGGCCGAGTTCGGGCCGCAGATTCCCCAGCGGTTCTCGGCCCCGCTGTTCGCGGTCTGGAATTTCACCAACCGCTGCAACCTCGCCTGCAAGCACTGCTACCAGGACAGCGAGCGCAGGACCATCGCCAACGAACTGACCCTGGAAGAAAAGTTCCGGCTGGTCGATCAGATGGGCCAGGCCCATCTGCCGATGCTGGCCTTATCCGGCGGCGAGCCGACGATCAGCCCCGACCTGCTGCCGTTGATCCGCCGGGCGAAGGGCCACGGCATGCATCTGACTATCGCGACCAACGGCACGAACCTCACGCCCGACTTTGCCGGCCGGCTGGCCGAGGCGGGGCTGCGGTACGTCGAGATTTCGCTGGATTCGGTGGACCCGGCCAGGCACGACGCCTTCCGCGGCACGCCCGGTATGTGGGAAAAGGCCGTCGCGGGGGCCAAGGCCGTCGTCGCAACGCCGGGCCTGCGGCTGGGCATCGCCATGTGCGTCCACCAGGGTAATTTCCACGAGGTTTCCGACATGATCCGGTTCGCCGAGCGGCTCGGGGCCGGCTGCTTCGCGCACTTCAATTTCATACCGGTCGGCCGCGGCCTCAAAATGGTCAGCGGCGACATAACTCCCCGCCAGCGCGAGGAACTGCTGGCGATCCTCAACGCCAAGATGCAGGAAGGCGGGATGGGCGTGATCTCGACCGCCCCGCAGCTTGGGCGGGTGTGCCTGGCCGGGGCGGTGGCGTTCGGCCCCGACGGGCTTATCCCGCTGGGCAGGCCCGACGAAAAGGCCGGGCGCGTCGCGTGCAGCCACGCCGGCGCCGGCAGCGGAGTGAAGGCCCGGGCGGTCGCCAAATATCTGGGCGGATGCGGGGCCGGCCGAACCTACGTCTGCATCGAGCCAAACGGCGACGTAACTCCCTGCGTCTACCTGCCGCACAGGGTCATGGGCAACGTCCGCCAGAAGAGCTTCATAGACATATTCCGCGACAGCGTCTTCTGGCAGATATTGAACGACCGCAACCATCGCCTGCACCACTGCGAGGTCTGCGCGATGCGTATCTACTGCGGCGGGTGCCGCGCACGGGCCGACGCATACTACGGCCAACTCCACGCCGGCGACCCCGGCTGCATCTTCAATTCCAAACACTGGGACGAACTTGTCCGATCCGGCGTCGCCGTCATCGCTGACGCCCAGCAGTCCGCCGCGGAAATGCACATCACCGCCACACGACACGGCCCGGGATGACTTGCAGGACAGTTTGGCAAGATAAGTAAAGGAGACAAATATGCGAGGTATGGCATTTGTTACGATGTTGATCGCAACGGGAACAATGTTTAGCTGTGCCGGAGCACTCTCTGGGGAGAATATCACCTCTTCATCTACAAGCCAACCGACGGAAGATACCGGGCCAATTACGCTTCAGTTAGCAGTCATTGCCGATGCAAAAAAAACAGCCTTGCTCTTGACGGTGAAGAATATAAGTGTGTCCCCGGTAACAATCCCAGCTTTTATGGAGAAAGGAAATGCTGTTACAGTAATTGAGCCAGGTGGTACAGGTGGGGAGTCTTTCGTAATACATGGCGATCAGATCGAGAAAGTAACGTTGAAGCCCGGAGAATCCAAGTCTTGGGAATATGATGCCGGATGGCACATGTCTCGTGCAGGGGTTTACACTTTCAGTTGGCGAATTGAAAAATGGAAAACTCCTGAAGTCGTATTCATCAGAAAAACAGATGAACCGACACGTCCTGCCTACAAGCCTCCGCCCGTAAATACGAAGCCGTGATGTTCGGCAGATCGGTTGCATGTCCGGTTTTCGCGGCAAGAGGTAAAAATGGGTGCCATTGCTCGTATCTGTTTGCGAGCATATGCTTTTTTAATGTTGTTGATAAGGCGGGTGGCATGGCCAGATTGTGCGGCAAGAGGTAAAAATGGGTGCCATGGCCGCATCGGTTTGCGGCCATGTGTTTTTTTATGTAGGGCATGCAACTTGTTGCATGCGGAATGAATATATTACAAAAGGGCCTGGATGGCCGTCCAACAGCGGTCGAAAAATCCTTGTCCGCATGTGCCGCAGCGCGGTATAATCCCCGCCTGAAAGAACCAGCAAAGGAGCCGTAGGGATATGACGCCGTCCGTGCCGAAAAAGAATGAAAATAAGCCACTCAAAGTGGCACGGGCATCTTGCCCGTGTGTTCCACGGCCGTCTCGGCCGTGGGTTGTTCACGTTTTACAGCTTCCAGGGGCGAGCCTGTCCTGCGAAGCCCTTCGAAGCCTTGGCGAAGAAGGGGCGAAGCGGGAACGCCCCTGGGACACACGGCCGGGACGGCCGTGCCACCAAAAAAGAACATGCTCACAATCCGCCTTCGTTGCACTACGGCCGGTGGCATGGCCGAATTCTCGCCCGAAAGATAAAAACGGGTGCCATGCTCGTATCTGTTTGCGAGCATGTGCTTTTTTAACTTTGTTGATAAATATAACCGAAATATTCCAATTGGAAAGGCTAGGCATATGAATAAAAAGTTAGATAAAGACGTCATCTCCATAGAACTATCTGCTTCTTTACTTCCAAGATACTTTAGGGCCAAACACAAAAACCACATTAATATAAGATATTGTTCGCCAGGGCATGATTATTTATTCCAGGATATGTCAGTTACGCTATTCGCCATATTTTATACTATCTTTTGGAATATGATCTCAAACTATTTATATGACTTGTGTAAAAAAAGCAAGAAAACAGACTTGGAAATTCCCGAAGTAATTTATGAAAATGCCACTGGAAAACTGAATGAGTATAAAAAGTTGATCTCCAGAGCCAGAAGAAGAGTTCGCAAAACAAAAGGAAAAGTTTCTCGTGATCTCAAACTCACACTTGATGCTCACGAAAAGGCACTTGCATTGATGGAAAAACCTCAGGCTTTACAAAAGAAGATCAATCAATCGCTGAGAAAGATCAGCAAGAAATTATAACTTGTCAGGCTGGTGGCATGGCCATATTGTGCGGCAAGAGGTAAAAATGGGTGCCATGGCCGCATCGGTTTGCGGCCATGTTCTTTTTTAAGTAGGGCGTGCAACTTGTTGAGGCTGTCCGATAATTACAGGCCATCGACTATCCATTGTAGCTGTCCATTTTTTTTCCCACAGCGTTCATTATACCGCAGCAGCAACTGATACGCAAAGAAGCACGCCAGGATCTGGGT
>JACRIL010000265.1 GCA_016235825.1 Planctomycetota bacterium | reverse complement strand
TATCGGTATGTGCACCGCCGGGGGCAGCCAGACGATCAGGCTGCGGCGGAAGCTGCCGGCGAACTTGCCCCACGCGATGGTCCATGGTCTTATCTGGGTGGTCAGCAGAAGCTCCAGGGTCGAGCCTTCCTTTTCGCCGGAAACCGACCCCGCGGCCACCGAGCCGGCCGTCAGCAGCCCAAGGAACAGGAAGACGCTTATCATCACGATATTGAAACCCCTTCCGTGCATCTCTTCAGCGCTGCCTGCTATGTAATAAATGGTCAGAATGACCAGACCGGCCAGGCCCAGGACGATCCATCTGGCCGCGCGGCTGGCGAACAGCGGCGAGGCGGTCTCCTTCCACGTGATCGGATTGCCCCGCACAGGCCGGGGCGCCGATGCGAGCATATTTTCTGCCCGGTGCATTTCCTGCGCCGCCTCGGCGGCCTTCTGGGCCCAGTCATGAGCCAGGCCGGGATTGAAGGAGTCGGGCGAATGGACGGAAATCGCCTGTTGGACCGGCCTGGTTGGCGGCTGGTACGGCGGCGGGGATGCGGCGGCCTTCCGCGACCGGACGAACCCCTCGCCCTCGCGCATGCTTTTTTTGCGGACCATGGCCACGCACCGCCAGAGCACCAGGGCCGACAGGCCCAGCATCGTCAGACAGTGCTCGCCCCATGGTCCGCTGAGTGAACCCATAATTGCCCGGCCGGCGAATGACTCCATGGTTACAACCGTCATCGAGTAATAGGGATTGATAATGCACATGAGCCAGGCAAAAAAGAATTCGTCGGAGGCGTCCTTGACCCATCGCGAGTCGTGGATCAGCCAGGCCGCGACGAACGGAAGGACGAAATAGAGCATCAGAAAGCTCCCCATCGCCAGGAGAATGACGGCGTAGGCGTGTTTGCACAAGATGGAGAAAAACAGGCTCACGGCCGCCGCAAATAGGACCGCGGTGGCTGTTATGCAGAGTCCGCGGACCAGGAAGTCCCACGGCACGCCGCCGAAGACCCGCATTATCGCCAGCACAGGCAGGCTTATGCCGATGAGCATGGCGATGGTCATAAGCCGGCTTAGCAGCTTGCCCATCACGATCTGGAGCGGCGTGATCGGCGTGGATAGCAGCGTTACGAGCGTGCGGCGGCGGACCTCGTCGCTGATCGACGTGCTCATCGCCGCCACCGCGATAAGCTGCAAGGCCACGAACTGGAACCACACGATCACCCGCGTCAGCGCCTGGCCGTAGTAGCTCATCTGCTGCCAGGCGTCGTCCGAATGCCGCGTCTCGTCGCAGGCGATGAAGATGAGGATGACCAGCAGGAGGACGTAGGCCGTCTTGACGATCATCAACCATGGCCTGCGGCTCGCCTGGCGAAGCTCCTTGGCCAGTATAGGCCCGGTCAGCCAGTTCAGGGATAGAACCGAGCCGAGCGTCATGGGACCGCCTTTTTATCGTTCGCCCGGCCGGACGGGTTGGCGAAGCCGGAAGCGTAGGGCCATGCAAAGGGTGCCACAGCTTGCTTGCAAGCTGTGCAGTTATGAATGCCATAGGAGCACGGTTTGCAAGCAAACCGTGGCACCCGCCGGGGAAGGGTTGCGCCAGTTTCTGAGTTCTTTGCGGATTCATCGCCGCCCAATTCAAGGCCCGCAGGGCCGGAAGATAGTAGCCCCGGGGGCAGCGAGTCCGCCGACAGGCGGACGAAGCGAAACCCGGGGGCTGGCGTCATTTGATATGTTCCAAAATCCTGCTCGCGCCACGGCAGATGAAACTGGATCGCGGAACAACCCGGCCGACGATTTTCAGCGAGACATTTATGGTTCCTGGAGGAAAATCCAACCCCTCTCCCTGAAGGGTAGGGTGAGGATGTTTTTTCCCCCCACAACGGATAAATATTTCGCCGGAGACCATTGGCTGGGGCGGATGAGGAATATGGCCGAGCCTGCCAGTGGCGGGGCCAGAAATTTGAAACTTCTTTGAATGGAGCTTTCCCCGGGTTCCGCTTCGTCCGCCTGGCGGCGGACTTCGCTACACCCGGGGCGACTATATTCCGGCCCAGCGGGCCTTGAAATTGCCGGCGATGAATCTGCAAGGTATCAATGCCTTTCTGGAAATTCACGCAATGAAACAAAACCGGGATCGGATTCGTCCGGTGAAGTCTCCAGCTTCGCCAAGGCTTCGCAGGACAAGTTGGCAAAATCAGATGCCCTCGCCACAGGCGAACCGATATGCCCACGGCGCATTTTCAGGAATTTTGCAATTCCGCCGCAATTTTCAGAACAGGTCATCCCTGAGTCTCCTTGCGGTCAGACACAGCATCGCCAGGCCCGCCAGTCCGTATCCGAGCATGGAAAGAAAAATGAGCCACGTTGTTCTCGCCGCGTTTTGATCGCCGACGAGCCAGTCGTAGTTGAGCGAGGCCATGTCGGTCGCGGCTGACTTCGCCCCGGCCCCGGCGTCCACCGCGGTCCAGACCTGGACGAACGGATTGGCGTAAACGGTCATCCGGCCGAACCGTTTCACGGCCGAATCGCCGAAATTCTTTGTCGCCACGGGCAGAACCGCCCACGCCAGGCCGCACAGGCACAGGCAGACGGCCAGCGCGTGCGACGCCAGATAAACCCGCGAACTGGCGTACATGCTCAGTCCGCACAGGAACATGGCCATGCCCGCGACGATCATCAGCAGGTGCAGCGCCGTCAGCGGGTGCATCAGGCCGGAGATTGTGAATATCGCCGCGTGCAGCGCCATCAGCCCCCACATCAGGCCGGCGCGGTAAAACACGCTCAGTGCCTTGGCGGCGATGATCCGCCTCTGGCCGGTCGGCGTGCCGAGAAGCAGAGGCATCACCCGGCACTGGCGCTCGTACGCTATCGTCCCGCTGGCGAACAGCAGCGTTACAAAGCTGCCCAGGCCGAAATAGAAGATCATGTAAAGATCGTGCGGCGGGCTTTCGTGGAACAATCTGCCCAGCGCCCCGCCGGCATATGCCAGGAAAAGTATGCCCCCGGACAGGATCAGCGCAGGCGTCGCCTGCCGCAGCGAGCCTGGCAGGAAGTACCGCATCTCGCGCCAGATGAAGGGCGAGCCGCTGATGGGCTTGGGTTCCCTGCCCTGCTTTGCGCGGTAGCGGAACTGGAGTATTTCTTCGAGTCGGCTGCGTTTTCTCCGCCGGGCCGCTCCGCTGATCGCGTCAATCGCCGAGTTCATCACCCTGCCGGATGCGACCAGGAGGATGATGGCCGCCATGCCGGCCGTTATCGTCCAGTTTGAGAAAAGGACAATCCAGGGGTCGTCCGGCCTGGCGTTGGTGGCCACTATGCCCATCGCGCTCCTGGCGGGCGCATAATGTTCCAGCATCATCGCCCGCGTCCATTCCATCGCCATGTACGGGCTGGGCAGGAAGCACGCGGCCGACCATTCGCCATGGAAGACCAGGGTGGGAAAGGCGATGAAAATTATTCCGTAAGCCACAGTCGCCCGGAGAATGACCGTAACCGGCTGAAGGGCTTTTGAAGCGAAAAACATCGTAACAGCCCCGGCCAGCAGCACGGCGAAAAACGTCGTGCCCAGCGATGCGACGATGAATTCCAGGGGCGCCCCGCCGAACACCCGCACCATCGCCAGCACCGGCAGGCTGACCGCCAGGAGCAGAAGCAGGTTCAGCAGTTTGCTGATGAGCTTTCCCATCACAACCTGCCGGCCGGAGATCGGCGTGGTCGCCAGGATGCCCAGCGTCCGCTGCTGAATCTCCTCGCCTATTGAATTGCTGACCAGCACGATCGCCAGCAACTGCATCGCCCAGAACTGGAACCATATAATTTCGTCTACTATCTCTTTGCCCATTTGTCCCATCTGTGCCGCTATGAAGCCAGCTAAATCGAACGACCCGCAAGGATAGGAATAAGGTTTGACGATGCTCGACCACGACAGAGCTATGAAACCGGCCAGCAGGACTATGAAAAACAGGCGGAACAGGTAGCTGCGCGGGCGGCGGCTTGCCACCCGAAGCTCCTTGTCGAGTATCGGGCCGGTGAGCCAGACAAACGGCCTGGCGAGCCTGTCGATAATGTCCGAGCCTTCGCTCACAAAACAACCTTCTCTCTAAAACGCTCGGCGGCGCCCTCAATCGCAGCGAAGCGTAGCTTGGGGGGGGTGTTTCAAATCCCCATCCCAATTCCTCTTATCTTGCGGATTCCATGTCGCCGCGGTTAAGGCCCGAAGGGCCGGCAGATAGTAGCCCCAGGTAAAGCGGAGGACGGCGACAGCCGTCCGAAGCGAAACCTGGGGACAAATCGTCATTAAAAAAGTTTCCCAATCTTCGTTTGCGCCACGGCAGAAGCGGCAAACTTTTCGAATACCACGTCCAACGAGAATGGTCAGTTCATTGGTCCGTTGCTGGAAAGGACAAACACAGGCAGGACTCGTCCGGGAAAGCCGTGCGAGAGCGTTGTTTTTTTTACTACGGATGACTGTTTCATCGAAAAGCTCCGGCCGGGGTTGTCTGAAATTTTGGCGCGTCTGCCGGTGGCGGGGCCGGAAATTTGGAACTACATTGAATGACGGCTTTTCCCAGGGTTTCGCTTCGTCCGCCTGACGGCGGACTGCGCTCCACCCTGGGCTATTTTCAAACGCCCTGACGGGCTGAAAACAACCGTTCCAATAAAATTGGTCGCGTTGAACTTGCAAGGTATTACTGTCCTTCTGAATTTTTTTCGTCAATGCACCAGGCCCTGGGTAAGTTTCAGGAACGCGTCGTCGAGTTTGATTTTTTCGGGCGACAGTTCCAGCAGATCCGCGCCGCCGGCGACCAGCGATCTGGCGATTTCGGCGACGTTGGCCTTGGCGGTCGCGCCGACCAGCGGGTCGTCGGCCGCTCCGTCCGGATTGTCCAGCGAGACAGTGTCCGAGCCGTCCTTGAGGGTTACGGTGATGTGCTCGTTGCTCTTGTCCACGGAGTCGACGAACGGCAGGGCCATCAGCAGTTCGCACGCCCGCTGCGGGTCCGTGCCCACGCGGATGCGTATCTTGCGGTTGGCGCCCAGGCGCGAGTGTATCTCCTGCATCGTGCCGCTGAAGACCAGGCTGCCGTGCTCGATTATCCCGACGTTGTCGCACATCTCCTCCAGTTCGCTGAGTATGTGGCTGGAGATCATGATGGTCTTGCCCATGGTCTTGAGTTCGCGCAGCAGTTCGCGCAGCTCGATCCTTGCCCGCGGATCCAGCCCGCTGGCCGGCTCGTCGAGGATGAGCACCTTGGGGTCGTGGATGAGCACCCTTGCGAGTTGGAGCCGCTGCTGCATGCCGCGCGACAGGCTGTCCACAAGAGCGCCCTTCTTGCCCGTCAGGTCTGTAAGTTCCAGCACGCCCTCGATGATCTGCCTGCGTTTTGCCCGCGGGACGCTGAACGCGGCGGCGAAGAATTCCAGATATTCGTAGACCTTCAGGTCGTCGTAGACGCCCATGAAATCGGGCATGTAGCCGACGAGCCGGCGGACCTTCTGGCCCTCGCGGAGCACGTCGGCCCCGTCGATGACGGCCCGGCCGCTGGTGGGCTTGAGCAGCGTCGCCAGCACCCGCATCGTGGTGGTCTTGCCGGCGCCATTTGGCCCGATGAACCCGAAGATGTCGCCGGCCTTGATCGTGAGGTTCAGGTTCACCACCGCAGCCAGCTTGCCGTAATACTTCGTCAGTCCGATTATCTCTATCATGGCATCACCTCTTTGTCTTAATCGCCCGCGGGCGCCGAAGCGGCGCCGCCCTGTTCGTCCCGCCCGTCCGGGCCGGACCGATCGGCCGAACGGGGGAAAACCACCTGCCTGGCGTATGCGACGTAGCTGACCTCGCTTGAATATCCCTTGACCGCGAACGGAAGCGGTGAGTCCTCGAACTCGACTATCACGACGGACGCTCCGGCCAAAAGTTGATCCGCCATCGCCCGCGTCCGGTTGATGACGCACGGGGCATTGAAGATGTCCAAGTCCCTCATGCCCGAATATTCCGCGGTTTTTGTCGCAAAGACCTTTCTTCCCCCGGCCTGGACGGGTCCGAGATTCTCAAAGCCGGGCGTCTTGTCAGGCTTCTGTCGCATCAACCAGCTCTGTTTTATCGGCCTGCCGGAATGATTGACGACCGTAACGTTGCCATACTCGTCCAACTCGGCTGAGAACGGCATCTTGGCCACACGGGCCTCGCAGAGCAGATGCTGCATGGTCCAGATGCTGATCGGCACGGCCGAGGCTATGTTCGCCCCGTCGTTCTGCCGGCAGTAGATGTTTCTGGTGCCCATGCGCCCCCGCCCGTCCTGGAGAGACGATTCGCCCGACCACCAGGAATTTTTGAAGTCGGCCGACTGGGCCAGGGCCTTGCCGTCGGGGCCGGTCAGTTCGTAGCTTTCGGTGTCGGGCGCGAAAATGCCGGCATAGATCGAGGACCACCCTTCGGCCTGGCCGGCGGGGGCGTCGACGACCGACACCGCGCGGATTCGCATGATGTTGCCGCGGATGTACCGCACGCCGTAATACGCCCCGACCGTAAAGAGCACGATAATGACCGCCGAGGTCAGCCACGTCAGCGGCTGGACCTTGAGCTTTTTCAGCACAAAATAATCTATCGGCCCCAGCAGCAGGCCCAGCAGCGCCAGCAGCCCGATTACCCACCAGATGCTCAACGGCCGCATCTGCGGAAGATCGACGAGATAGTTCAGGACGGCGGCATTCGAGGTATTGCCCGTCCTATTCCATAGATCTATAACTTTATTTGCTTCATCCGGGACCCATGATGGGCGTCCGGTTTTGCTGAATATCATGGCCTTGATCATTTTTGCCCAGAAGCCCTCCGTGCCTCCGCCGGCCGGACCTTCCAGCCCCGCCGGATCAAAGGTCAGCGCCCCGACTCTGCCGAACCCATGCGGCCCGTAAACGAACATTCTTGGGGCGCCTGCGTCGGACGGGAAGTTTTCCTCATGCCAGTCCGGAGGCAGCAGACCTTCCAGAGGCCAGACCATCTGCGGCGGCAGATTCTCCACTCGCGAGGCGGCCTCGTGAAAATTCAGGGCGTTGAGCGTCTGTGCGGAGAGCCGCCTTGCGGCCGCCTCGCCTTTTTTGAACGGCAGCATCCTGGCAAAAGGATGCTCGGCCGGCAGCTTCCTGGCGCCCAGCACGATCAGCAGCGTTCCCCCGCCGCGGACCCACTGGCATATCGCTTCGATCTGGGCCGGTTTGAGGATTGCCATGTCCGACCAGTCGATGTCGTACAGCACAAGCAGATCAAGGCTCGAATAAGCCGGCCAGTCCCACGGCAGGAGGCGGGCTTCCTTCTGCCTGATAAAAATTTCGCTTGAGCGGCCGTCATGGCCGAAAAAAAGCTCTTTTTTTCTCGGCAGGTTCGGCAAATCCTTCGACTTGCATCCGCTGACGGCAAGAAGGATGTCGGATTCCCTGATCTCGGTGGCGAACTGCGAATTTACGCTGTATTGAACAGGCTCGTTTTTCCATTTTTCCCTGCCATCCTGACCGATCAGCTCCAGCGAAATGCCCTCCTGTCTTTGGGCCAGGCGGGTCGTGAAATGCTGGTCCTGCCGCTGGCCCGGCAGCAGAACGATCGGCCGCTCGATTATCAGGTTGTTCTGCCCGTCCTGCATCGCCGATATCCGGATCGTCAGCGACAGCGGGGCCTTGGGGTCGCCCTTTTGCGGGTTGTAGGTCAGGCCGACGAGCATGGGCGTCCACTCGCCGGGCCGGTAGCAGTCCTTCCAGCCGATGAAAAAATCGACGTTGAACTCTTTCAGCTTCTTGTCCTGTTTTGCCGGCTGGTCATCCTGGGCCTGCGCCTGGCAGGCCAGCAGCAGGAGAACACAGACAGACGCCCGGAAACCGTTGATCCATCTCTTATTCATGTCATCCTCGCTTCAATTATTTTTCAGCGTATCCTGACCTTGCTGTTATACACCAGCCATTCGATGCAAACCAGTAGCAGGCTCGCCAGCACCAGAATAGGCCACAGTTCCATGTTGGCGCGGGCCTCGGTTTGTGCGGGTTTTACTTCCTGGCCGGAGAAAACCAGGCTTTCCGGCGGCTGGACGCGGCTCTCTGCGGCGTCGAGCATGTTGACGGCGAATTTTTCGGCCGACCCGCCGGCGGATATGGACTAGACGCCGGCCCTGGCGGTGCCGGAATAAATGAAGCTGCCGCCCGGATCCCTGCGGGCCTGGGCGGCGAGTTTGAACGGCCCCTTTATGTCGGCTATGTCGCCTCCGCCCAGTCTGGCCGCGATCGGCTGGCCGATCGAGACCAGCGAAAGCCCTTCCGCCTGCGACTGGCCTGCAAGGAAGCCCACGGCGTTGTAGCAGAACATCACCAGCCCGGCCTCAAAGGGCCAGTTGGTCTCCATCACGTCGAACCCGGCCAGCAGAAACGTCCGGCCCTGCCTGTGCAACATCGCGACGGCCGGGCCGTCCTCGAATTCCGCCAGAGTGCGGGCGTCGGCCGGAAGCGCGAATTTGTAACTCCGCTCGGCGCAGAGATTCTCCAGGTTGATGTTGGCCAGCACCGGGTGGCGGGCGAGCCAGTCGATGACGAACTGTCGACCGGTCCTGGCCGCGGCGGTTACGCCGGATTCCGCCGGCGACCGGCCGAACGACAGGTATCGACCCGGCGGAAGAGGCCTGGTTGGATTGCCCGAGGCGTCGCAGGGCTGGTTCCACTGGTCGAGGATTATCAGGTCGTAGGTCTTTTTCGCGATGAGCGTTTCCATGTCCATCGACTCGAACTGGCCCGGCGATACGGTGTCGAATCGTTCCATCGGGCAGGCCTTCAGGGCCATCGACAACGCCGGGTTGCCTGCCGTTACCAGCAGGGCACAGACCCGCCGCGGCGGCTGAAGGATCGTCCATGCCGCGTCGTCGTCGGCCAGGGCGTCGCGGGCGAGCTGGCGGACCTCCAGCACGCCCCCGCTGCCGTGCGTCAGCATGAACGATATCGAGACGGCGCCCGGCACTAAAGCCGGCTGGCCGTCGGGGCGGGTTCTGCCCTGCGCCTGGCTTGCCGCCGGCAGCTTGACCGTCCGCACCGACCGCATGGCGCCATCGAGGCTGAGCTGCACGTCGCAGCTTGCCTCCGCCGGACCCCAGTTGGACAGCGTGGCGAAGATGGAGACCTCCTCCGGCTTTTCGTAGCTCCGCCGGGCCTGCATCGCCGTAACCGCGATGTTGTCCGCGGCCTGCCCGACGCGATGGAAAGTAAGCTCGCCGCGGCTGATCGATATGCGGTCCAGGTCGGCGATCCTGCCGTCGCTGAAAAGCTCAAGCTGGGCGTTGGACACCGACGATCTGTTGTTGGCGTCCTGCCCCGGCGACTGGGCGAACGCACGCGCGATGACCAGCGCCCTTGCCAGTTCGCTCGGCCCGTCGGTCGGCTCGACGGAGTCTATCGCCCGCCCGATCTGGCGTATATCGCTGGTGAAATTGCAGAGCACCTTCGGCTCGACGGCCCCGCCGCTGAAGGCCAGCACCATCACCTGGTCGGTCTGGCCGGTCAGCGTGAACGACGAGCGGATCGGCAGCGAGTTGACGAATTGTTTGGCCTGTTTGCGGGCAGCGTAGAGGCGGCTTTCGCCGGAACAGTCAGTCGCGTTCATGCTGCCGGAGCGGTCGATCAGCAGCACGTATCGCCGGGCCTGGCCCGTCTGGAGATTCATCATCGGCCCGGCCATCGCAAACAGCACCGCCGCCAGCACAAGAAGCTGGAGCAGAAGCAGGATGTTCTTCCGCAGCCGCTGGAACGGGGCGTTGACCTGAAGGTCCTGGATAGCCTTGCGCCACAGCAGCGTGCTGGAGACCGGCATCTCCATCCGCTTGAGCTTCAGGAAATACATCAGGACCAGCAGCGGCACGGCTATCGCCGCCGCGACAATCCCGATTGTCGGCGTCAGAAAATTCATCTTGCGATCCCTGTAAGGTTTGCAAAGTTATGAAGTCGTAGGGTTCGTATTGGTATATGAATATCAGGCCGGCAGTTTGCACAAATTTCACAAGAATATTTATTGCGCCCCTTCAGGGCTTTAATTTTATGGTGGACCATATTCCCAGGGCGTTGCCCTGGGCTTTCATATTTTGCCCTTTCAGGGCTTCGGAACAGTTCGTCTGTTTTCATCGGATTGAAACATCTGAATTGAAATACCAACTCATCTGATGCAGATAGAATCGTTAAGCCCCAAGGGGGCGTAATATGACAGCCCAGGGCAACGCCCTGGGAAAACCGCCCAACCGAATACTCAAGCCCTGTAGGGCTTGTCGATTTAGTCGTCCACAACCTTGATTCGTCGCGAGGCCGTTGTTGTTTTCCGCAAGTTTCATATTTTTGCGTTAAAAATCTGTCCTTATCGGCCCTGCTGCCTGTTTATGGCGGGCAAAATGTCGCTTTG
>JACRIL010000257.1 GCA_016235825.1 Planctomycetota bacterium | reverse complement strand
TGGCCTTCGTGTCGCATTGGAACAAGCACGCTCATCCGTTCAAATGGTCCATGAATTCCCTGGACAAGGTGATGGCAAAATGCCAACTCGCCCTGGCCGCATGATTATCCGCCCCAAACTTCTGGGGCGGGGTACTTAGCCATCAAACGCTCCTTGAAATACCATCCTGGCCACGCTGAATTCTATCCGCCCGCCGGCGGGACGCAAAATGCAAAATGGCCCGCGGGGCGCAAAATCAGTTTTTTTTCCCGCGAGTTGCGGCGGTCCTTTCGGCGTCCAGCCGGCCGAAGATCATTTTTCCGGCCGAGGTCTGAAGCACGCTGGTAACCGCGATGACGATGTCCTTGCCGACCTGGTCGCGCGCCTGCTCGGCCACGACCATCGTCCCGTCCTCGAGGTATCCGACGCCCTGGCCCGGCTCCTCGCCCGACTTGACGATCCTGACGGCAAGGGGTTCGCCCGGCAGGACCACCGGCTTGAGGGCGTTGGCCAGGTCGTTGATGTTTATCACCTCCAGGCCGCGAAGCTGGGCTATCTTGTTCAGGTTGTAGTCATTGGTCATTATCCTGGCGTTCAGCAGTTTGGCCAGGGCCAGGAGCTTGCCGTCCGTGTCGGGCACTTCCTCCACGCTGGAGGCGCTGGAATCCATTATTCTTATGGCGACCTTGTCGTCGGTCTGCATCCTGTTGAGGATGTCCAGCCCACGCCTGCCGCGGTTGCGTTTGAGCTTGTCGTCGGAGTCGGCGATGGTCTGAAGCTCCGCCAATATGAATCTGGGCACAATAAGTTCGGAGTCGAGGATTCTGGTCCCGGTTATGTCGGCGATGCGGCCGTCGATTATCACCGACGAGTCCAGCAGCATGGGCTTGACGCCCTTGGTATGTCGCGAGAACTCGACGTAAGGTATCAGGAACCTGAAATCATCCTTGGTCTGGATGACGAACGAGACGCATATAAAGACGGCCGATATCCCCAGCAGCACCTTGATAAGCTCCAGCACCGGATTTACCGGCCTGCCTTCGGCGTTGAGCATCGGCGAGTAACGTTCTCGCGGCCCGACGGGCTTTTCTCCTGGCGAAACGGGAGCGGCGGCCGGCTGCGTGTCGGGCTGTCTGGGCGTCGGCCGGGGCTGTTTGGATTCCGCGGGCCGCTGCTCGGTTGCGACCTCCTCCGTCGGGGCGAACACGAAAATGTTGCCCACCATGTCCACGATCTGGGCGGCGGCGTAGGCTATCACGAGTCCAGCCGCCAGGCCGAAAAACAATCCGCTCATCGCCTGAAGCTTTTTCCGCCGCCAGAACATGTCAACCATGACCAGCGCGAAGGCCATGATCGCCGGAATGAGGATGTAAAGCGTTACGTAGGTCGCGCCGTCCCGGTACGTGTACACCCGGTACTGGAATGCGTAAGAAACGGTGAAGGCCAGCACGACCACCAGATACATCGCCCTGACAATGTGCAGCAGCATATCGTGTCCCTTTTATGAAAGTTATGAAGTTATGAGAACCGGGAATCCAGCCTGGAATATAACATCGCATCGGCCGATAATCCATAGACAACCGGTCGGGCCGGCTTGACTTTGCGTCGTCGTTCTGATAACAAGCTCCGCTCCATATGCCCGGACAGCAGATCAGAAATATCGCCATTATCGCGCATGTCGACCACGGCAAAACGACGCTGGTCGATCAACTGCTGCGCCAGAGCGGGCAGTTTCGCCAGGGCGAGCTCAAGGGCGAGTGCATCCTGGATTCCAACCCGCTGGAGCGCGAGAGGGGCATCACGATCCTGGCCAAGAACTGCGCGATCCGCTACACCGACCGCAACGGCGATGAATATCACATCAACATCGTTGACACGCCCGGGCACGCCGACTTCAGCGGCGAGGTGGAGCGTGTTCTCAAGATGGCCGACGGCGTGCTGCTGCTGGTCGATGCCGCCGAGGGCGTCATGCCGCAGACGCGGTACGTGCTGTCGAAGGCCCTTGGCAACGGGCTGCGGCCGATAGTGGTCATCAACAAGATCGACCGGCCCGACGCCCGGCCTCAGGTTATTCACAACCAGGTCTTCGACCTGCTGATCGAACTGGACGCCGAGCATCACGCGGAGGATTTTCCGGTTATTTACGCCTCGGGCCGCAACGGCTGGGCCGTGGACGATCTGGCGAAAGTGCCGCCTGACAACAAGGGCGACATTCACGTCCTGTTCGACGCGATCATCAAACACATACCCGTGCCGAACTTCGACGCCAACGCGCCGCTCCAGGTGCTCATCACCACGCTGGATTACAGCGATTACGTCGGGCGCATCGGGATAGGCCGCGTCTTCGCCGGCACTTTGAGGTCGGGCAAGCCGATCGTTACGATCGACCGGCACGGGAATCAATTTCCGCAGAAATTTTCGCAGTTGTTCCGATTTGACGGGCTTGGCAGGCAGGAGGTCGATCATGTGGATGTGGGCGACATCTGCGCGGTGGTCGGGCTGGAGAGGGTGGAAATAGGCGATACGCTGGCCGACCCGGAAAATCCCAAGGCCCTGCCCCCGGTCAACGTCGATGAACCCACGCTGCATATGATCTTCCGTATCAACGACGGGCCATTCGCCGGCAGGGATGGCAAATATGTTACGAGCCGGCACCTGCGCGAGCGGCTGGAAAAGGAACTCCAGTCGAATGTGGCGCTCCAGGTCAGCGGCGGCGAGGGGGCCGAGGAATTCGACGTCGCCGGCAGGGGGCTGATGCACTTGGGCATACTGCTGGAGAACATGCGGCGGGAAGGATACGAACTGACCGTAGGCAAGCCGATGGTGATCTATCACAAGGAAGGCGGCAAACTGCTGGAGCCTTACGAACTGCTGGTGCTGGACGTTCCGACCGACTACCTCGGGTCGGCGATGCAGCTCATGGGCGACCGGCGAGGCGAAATGGTGAAGATGGAGACCGTCGGTCCGCGGACGATCATGCAGTTCAGCATCCCGGCCCGGGGGCTGATCGGACTGAGGGGCAGGATGCTCACGGCCACAAAGGGCGAGGCTATCATGCACCACCGCTACGAAAAATACGCCCAGGCCCGCGAGCAGATCCCGGGCCGCGCCAACGGCGTGATGATCGCCACCGATACCGGCCAGGTAACGCCATATGCGATCGACCAGTTGGCGGACCGCGGCGTGATGTTCGTCGAACCGGGCGAGCAGGTCTACGGGGGGCAGATCGTCGGCGAGCACTGCAAGGATAACGACATCACGATCAATATCGTCAAGATGAAGCGCCTGACCAATGTCCGCTCGTCGACGAAAGAGGCGACGGTGGTCCTCAAGGCGCCCCGCCGGATGACGCTGGAGGCCGCACTGGAATATATCGAGGATGACGAGCTTGTGGAACTGACGCCCGAATCCATCCGGCTGCGGAAGCGGCACCTTACCGATAACGCGCGACGCCGCGCCGCCAGATTCTCGCCCGACAGAAATCAGGCCGCCCGGCAAAACGATTAGAACGGTCATCCGGAAAGTTTTTTATCCGAAGGCGGGCTTGTTTTTTTCCGCGGCGGCTGTATATTACGAAACTTCAATTTTTGCCGGGCCGGTTTGGCCCGGCGGGTCTTTTCATGGAGCAATAAAAATGGCAGCGAAGGCAAAAAAAGGAAGAAAGCATTTTTTCACAAGCGAATCTGTAACCAAGGGCCACCCCGACAAAGTCGCCGACCAGATCGCCGACGGCATTGTGGACAGCCTTCTTGCGGCGGACAAGCATGCCCGCGTGGCTTGCGAGACTCTGGTAACTACCGGGCTTGTGGTGCTTGCCGGCGAGATCACGGTCCACAATCACAAGGCCGAGGAGGCCCTGTTAAACGTCGAGAAGACGGCCCGCGAGGTCGTCAAGTCGATCGGTTACGACGACCCGGCCACGGGATTCGACTATCGTTCGTGTGCCGTGGTTCGGACGCTTCACGGCCAGTCGGAAAACATCTCACGGGGCGTAACGGCAGGCAAGAAGAAGGAACAGGGGGCGGGCGACCAGGGACTCATGTTCGGCTTCGCCTGCGACGACACCCGCGTGCTGATGCCCATGCCGATCTATCTGGCCCACGGTCTGACCGCCCGGCTGAGCGAGGCCCGCGAAAATGGCCTGGTCAAGTGGCTGCGGCCCGACGGCAAGAGCCAGGTAACCGTCGAATATCTGAACAATGAACCGCACCGTATTGACACGATCGTGCTTTCGACGCAGCATACTGAAAAGGCCGTCAATCCGAAGACGGATGCGATGGCCGACTGGGCTCGTAGGGAACTGATCAAGAAGGTCATCAAGCCGGTCGTGCTGGCCGAGTGCCCCAAGCTGTGGCACGACGACATTACCTTCCACATCAATCCGACGGGCAAGTTCGAGATAGGCGGGCCGCACGGCGACTCGGGCGTTACAGGCCGCAAGATCATCGTGGACACCTATGGCGGGCGAGGCGCGCACGGCGGCGGGGCGTTCAGCGGCAAGGACCCGTCGAAGGTTGACCGCTCTGCCAGCTATATCGCCAGGTATATCGCCAAGAACATCGTGGCGGCAAAACTGGCGAAGATTTGCGAGGTCCAGTTGTCGTACGCCATCGGCGTGGCCGCCCCGACCAGCATCCACGTCAATTGCGAAGGCACGGCCGTCGTCGATGAGGGACGGCTGGCCAAGGTCATAGCCGACGTCTTCCCGGTCAAGCCGGCAGATATCATCGCGCACCTGAACCTGCTGCGCCCGATCTACCGCGAAACGGCGCACGACGGGCATTTCGGCAGGGAAGAGCCCAACTTCACATGGGAACGCAAGGACATGGTCGCAAAGCTCAGAAAGGCTTGCAAAGTTTAACAAATCGGATGTCTGTCGCGGTTTATCAGGCCCGCGGGCATGCCGTGGGCCTTTCTTTTAACAGCGATTCTTGTGGTGGAGACATGGCATGGCCGAACTGACCGGTAAAGAACGGATGTTGCGTCTGCTTGACAGGCGTCCTCTGGACAGGATTCCGGTTTTTGAGCACTTCTGGCCCGAGACCGTCGCAAAGTGGCGGACCGAGGGAAGGCTTACGCAGGATGAAAGCCCGGAAGAGCACTTCGGGCTGGATATGCAATTGTTATGGCCGTTCAATCTGGTCGCCGACCTCGATTTTGAATGGCAGCACGTGGAAGAGACCGAGGAGACAAAGCTGGTCCGCGACGGCAACGGGGCGCTGCTTCGGTGGTGGAAGAACAAATCGGGGACGCCCGAGCACGTCGATTTCGCGGTGAAGGAGCGCAAGGATTGGGAAGATATGATCCGGCCGCATTTGTTCAAAAAGGCAAACAACGGCAGGCGGATAAAGTTTGAGCGATATCGCGAGCTCAAGGCCAAGGCCGCCGCGCGAAACGTCCTGTTCGGCTGGAGCGGGATCAACGTCTTTGAGTGCATGCACCCGGTCTGCGGACACGAAAATCTGCTGGTGGGCATGGCCCTGGACCCCGACTGGGTTACGGACATGTGCAATGTCTATAGCGACCTGATAATCAGCCTGATGGAGGAACTGTTCGCCCGCGAAGGCAAACCTGACGTGATCTGGTTCTACGAGGACCTGGGCTTCAAAGAAAAGCCGTTCATGTCGCCGGCGATGTACAAGGCGTTGATTTTTCCGGGCCATAAAAAGACGTTCGATTACGCCCATTCGCTCGGGCTGAAGGTGTTTGTGCATATATGCGGCTATGTCGAGCCTCTGATTCCGGGGTTGATAGAGGCCGGCATGGACTGCCTCCAGGCGATGGAGGTCAAGGCCGGCATGGACCTGCTGAGACTCAAGAAGAATTTCGGAGACCGGATAGCCCTGATGGGCGGGATGGACATAAGGGCGCTGGAAACCAATGATAACAGCAAGGTCATGGCTGAGTTGAAAGCCAAACTGCCGGGGGCGATGGCCGGCGGCGGATATTGCCTGCACACCGATCACAGCATTCCGCCCAGCGTAGAATACGAAACCTACAAATATTTTCTCCAGGCCGGCAGGCAGATGGGAAAATATTGACGTACAACCCTCTTTGCCCGGCGTTACAACGCGTTCAATGGACCTCTACCACCGCGTCGAAGACCACAAAACAGGAGCCGGAGTTGACCCAGCCCACCGTATAAGTGTTGCCGACCGCACCAGTACCGGCAGTTGATGCGATGTTGGCGATATATGCCTGGACCGTGCCCACAAGTATGTATGCGATGCAATCGCCTCCTCCACCGCCCGTGGAGGCCCCCACGCCGACGGCCAGAGGCACAGCGGCTATTGCCTGAAGGCCGGTGATGAAGTTATTGTTGAAGATGTCAAAAAACGGCGCGAACTCGACGGCCTGGCCTTTGGGTATGGCTTTTGCCGCGGCCAGCAGGCTCGGATCGGTAACGGCCTTGGGCTGCTGGTCCCGCTGATCGGTGAGCATCAGCACCTTCGGGATCGGCCATTCCTTTTTCTGGCCGTTGACTTCCACTATGACGGCGTCGTATTCGTTCGGGCCGCTGGTTACTTTACCCATCCCGGCCATCACGCCTTTTTCCACCGGGCCGTATCGCTGGACGTCCACCAGGGCCGGCAGAGTTCCAAATGTGCCGGAAGGCATCAGCTTCATAAGCTGGCCCGGCTTGTACGACTGGATCGCCTTGACGATGCGGGCCGAGTTGTCGTCGGCGTCCCTGCCGTTGGACAACTTTATCGGAATGGCGAAAGTGTATTCCCTGCCGAGCTTGTTCGCGCTGACGCGGAGATATTCCGCCAGGCCCGGCCCTTTGCAGGATGCGGCGTCCTTCAAAATGTAGGTGCTCTTGTGGTCTTCGCCGGCGACGAACGGGTAGGCCTCCACGGACTTGACCATGGTGATTCTGCCCGACTTGTTGGCCGTATCCACGACGACCTTGATGTAATCGCCCCGCGCGAACCTGCCTTTTCCCTGGTTGTCGGGCAGCACTTTATGCGCGTCCGGACACGTATTCCACATATAGACGGTGCCGGTCTGGTCGCACGCCGGGCTGCATACATTGATCGCGATGCCCGGTTCGTAAATGGGCTGACTGGCGCCGTTAGCGGCCTTGCGGACGGCGGCGAAGATGCCCACGTGCCTTACGTCCATGAATCGGGCAACCTGGCTGACCTCGGCCGGCGGCGTCTGTGCGGGCGGCGCGGCGGACGGCTGGCCCGGGTCGGCCGGCGATGCCGGAACGAGATAGGCCATTGAAAACAAAAGGAGAGCAAAGCCCGCCGCCAAAATCCCTGCTGAAACGACCGGTCTGATAGTTGTCGTCGCCATATGTTTCTCCGCTAACTTCCGCAATTCGGGGTCCTTATATTCCAATTATACGGTCGATACGGCTGCCGGCCAAAGCCTTTGAGGGCATAACTCACCCCATATATTCCGTGAATACCACGAAAACCCCACAGGAATTTTATTTAAAACCCAAAATTTGCGCGCTCTTCTTGCCTCATTTAACAGACAGGCGAAAGAGGGGAAAGTTAGGCGAATTTTCCGCAGATTGAGGCCCGATAAGATTTTTTCCATTCATATGGCGTTGGGTTGGAGGCCGGGAAGGGCAGGAATTGCGATGCAGTGAAGATGACCCCGCCTGGCATGGCTGGCGCCCGCACAACAAAATCCCCGTAACTGATTACGTTCAACGGCCGCGTTCGGCGCGTGGAGCGCGGCCGGCAACCTTTCGGAAATTGCGGTTGAAGCTCGACAGCGACCCGAACCCACAGCTCAGGGCGATCTGGGTTATGGCGGCGTCCGTGCCGGCGAGCATCCCCTGGGCCGACCGCACTCGCGTGCGTATCAGGTATTGGCCGGGCGAACAACCCATCGCCCTCATGAAGACGATCTGGAAATTGCGCAGGCTCATGTGGCACGCCGAGGCCAGCAGCGGCAAGGCTAAAGGCTCGTGATGCTGGCGGCTGACGAGATCGAGGGCCGGGCAGATCCGCTCGATGTCCCGGCGGGCGGGCACGTCGCGAACGCGGAACCGCCGTTTCCCGAATGCCGCGTGAAGTCGATTCAGCAGGACAAGAATGAGCGCCCTGAGGGATGCCCTGTAATGTGCATTGCGCGACCTGGCTTCACCGGTCATTTCCTTGATGATCGCAATAATCGCGGAAAAATCGCGGCCGGAAAGCACGTTGCTGAAATCCGCGCCCGAATAACGGGCCGCCTCGTAAACATACTGCCCGGCAAACTGTGGTTCAAGCAGCAAAGCCGGCTGAAAAAAGAACCAGGTCCACGAACTGCTGGTTCCCCTGGCGCTCTGGCAGCGGTGCATCTCCAGGTCGGTTATCACGGTCATGTCGCCTCCCCTGAAAGGAAGGACCTTGCTTCCAACGAATAACGTTCCCGATCCATCCCGGCAGTAGCCGATCTCCAGGGCATTGTGAACGTGAAGGAAGCGGATCGGCTCGTCGTCCCTTCTGCCTCCGAGCACGACGTCCAGCGGGAATTCACGCGGCAGGTCCAGAGGGCTGTACATGAACCCCGGCGTTTTTTGCGCTTTTTGCGCATATATTTGCTTATTCCGCATAGCAATGCCTGATATATGCAGTAAACTGAATCATAAGCAAGTATCGTCATGAAAATTTTTCGGGACGAAAGGAAGTTCACAATGAGTTCGTCGCCTCGCATCATGGAAGGCATCAATTCGTTCTGGCGGTTCCACAAAGGGCCGCTGTCAGCGAGGCCGGGGCAGGTCGTCCCGTCGGACGACTGGGAACACGTGAACATCCCGCACACATGGAACGCCCAGGATGTCTTCGCCGACGAACAACCCTATTATCGCGGCGAGGGGTGGTATTACAAACAATTCAGCCTGAATCGCGAGGATAAAGGCAGACAAATATATTTGTTCTTCGGCGCCGCCAATCAGGATGCGGTTGTCCATGTAAACGGGCGGCAGGCCGGCGGGCATTGCGGCGGATACACGGCCTTCGCCGTGGACGCAACCACGCTGGTGAAATTCGGGCAAGCCAACACGCTGTTGGTCAGGCTCAGCAACAAGCTCAATCCCGATTTGCCGCCGGTCGCCGGGGATATGATGCACTTCGGCGGGATATATCGGCCGGCATGCCTGCTGAAGGTTTCTCCGACCCACTTTGACCTGACCGACGCGGCGAGCGGCGTTTATATAGACGCTCCGCGTGTCTCGGCCGGCTCGGCGGATATCCGCGTTCGGGGCTTTGTCCAGAACGCCCTGGCCAGGCCGCGGAAGGTGAAGGTTCGTCACGAGCTGCTGGCGCCGGATGGAAAGCGATTGACCCGGCTGGAGGGCCTGATCGAGGTTCCGGCCGGAGGGCGAGGCCAATTGGAGCTGCTCGCCGCGAAGATAAGCCGGCCTTGTCTCTGGTCGCCGGAAAACCCGACGCTGTACACGGCCCGCTCGTTTCTGCTGGACGCGGCTAGCGGAGAAATTTTGGACGAGGTCGATAACACATTCGGCATCCGCACAGTTGCGGTGGATCACAAGCGGGGGTTCCTGCTGAACGGGGAAAAATATTTCATTCGCGGCGTGGGCAAGCACCAGGACTGGCAGGACATCGGCTACGCCGTGCCGGAGGAAAATATCCGCCAGGACATCCGCCTGATAAGGGAGATGGGCGCTAACTTCACCAAGAGCCATTATCCGCTCTCGCCGGCGGCTTATGATGAGGGCGACCGCCTCGGCGTGATGAGCTGGGTGCGAATACCGATCATGGACAAGGTCAACCACACGGATGTGTTCTACGGGTCGTCCCGCCGTATGACGGAGGAGATGATCCGCCAGCACTGCAATCATCCGTCGGTGGTGATGTGGGGTTCGGCCTGCGAGCCTCTGGGCGACGCGGATTGGTTTTGGCCCAAACCACAGGCCCCCGCAAAACTCCAGCGGCACATGCGGCTGACATATGACTTCATAAAGAAACTGGACGACTTCACGCGGCAGTTGGATCCATTACGGCCGACGGCCAACGAGTTTCACACCGATCCCAATCCGCAATGGTACGCCGAGTCGGGCCTGGCCGACATACAATCAATTAATGGCTGGAACCTTTATCAGGGCTGGTATCACGCCAATCTGAAAAAACTGCCCAACATGCTGCGGCGGATCGAGGGCTGGGACAAAGGCCGCGCATATCTGATCGCCGAGCACGGGGCCGGCAGCGACACGCGAATCCACACCGACCAACCGACCATCTTCGACTTCAGCACCGAGTATCAGGAACAGTTCCACCGGCACCATCTGAAGGTTGTGAAGGATTTCCCCCGCATCGCTGGGATGGTAGTTTGGACGCTGGTCGATTTCCAGGCCGCCCACCAGGCCAACGTCATGCCGCACTATAACAACAAGGGGATGCTGACCAGCGACCGAAAATCCAAGGATGTATATTATCTGATGCGGGCCCACTGGTCGGACCGGCCGATGGTCCATATCGCCGCCAGCCACTGGACGAACCGGATTGCCATCGCCGGTGCGGGCCGGGCGGTTCGGCGGCCCATCCGCGCCTACTCGAACCTGCCGCAGGTCGAGCTGTTCCACAACGGCCGCAGCCTGGGCCGAAAAAAGATGGCAGATTGTCAGGCCGTCTGGACTGTGCCGTTCGTAGAGGGCGTCAATCGTCTGCTTGCCAAGGCCGCCGCCGGCGGGCGCGCGATTGAAGATTTCCGCGAAATCCATTTTGAATATATTCCGCCCGATCTGCGAAAGGCCTTTCCGCCGCGGCTGTGCGTCAACGTCGGCCAGTCGCGGACTTTTTTCACCGATCCGCTGACGGGCAACACGTGGATTCCCGACCGGCCATACAAAAAAGGGCTTTTCGGCCACGTGGACGGCGAATATTATCGCATATGGAATCAGATGAAAGCCTGGCATGACATCCGCGAGGGCGTGGGCGCCACAATCAAGGGCACGGACATTGATCCGGTCTTCCAGACGTTCCTTGTCGGCCTGACCGATTACCGGATCGACGCACCGGCAGGCGACTATCGCGTGCATCTGCATCTGGTCGAGCCATTCACCGAGTCTTGCCGGCTGGATGCCAAAGAATGCACCGGGGCCGATCGCAAGGGCCGGCGGGTGTTCGACATACTCATCAACGGCCGGCTGTGCGCTGAAAACCTCGATCTGGCCGGGCAGCATGAAGAGCAGCGGGCGGTGATCCGGAGTTTCGACGTGGTCTGTGCCGATACGGAAGGAATTCGCATTCAGCTCCGGCCGGTCCGGGGCAAGCCGGTGCTCAGCGGGATTCTCGTGGAGAAACTTATATGAAACCGCACGTTTTTTTCCTGCACTCGGTCAGCACGCTGTCGGGTATGTTCAACGAATTGTGCGGGCGTTTTCTGCCAGGCGTGAAAATCACGCACGTCGCCGATGAAGGCCTGATCCAGCGGGCGCTCGAGGCGGGCGGGCTGACGCCTGCCATTGTGCGGCGCGTGTGCGAGCACGTAACCGGCTCTCAGGATGCCGGGGCCGACGTAATACAGGTAACCTGCTCGTCGCTCTCGCCGGCTGTGGCTGTCGCCGGGCAACTGGCGTCCGTGCCGGTCCTGACGGTGGATGAACCCGTTGCCCGCTCGATGGTCGGCCGATATAGTCGCATCGGAGTCATCGCGACGGCCTGTTCGACGCTCAACCCAAGCACGGAACTGGTCAGGCGATTGGCGGCAGAGTCGGGACGCAAAATTGCGGTCCGGCCGGTCTTCTGCGAGGGCGCTTACGAGGCTTTCTTCGCCGGCGACATGAAAAAACACGACGCGATAGTTCTGGGGAAATTGCGACGGCTGGCCGCACAGGTGGACGCAGTGCTGCTGGCCCAGGTTTCAATGGTCCGAATCGCAAATATGCTCGCTCCGGCCGAGCGGAAAAAACCGATCTTGTCCAGTCCTGAACCGGCGGTTCGCCACCTGGCGAAAGTCGTCAGGCGGCTGGCCGTGACAAAGGGCAAATAACGTTCTCATCCTAAAAAAACGTGGTGAATGAGATGGCGGTACCGCGGAACAACAACACAGGATTTAATGCATTACGGCAACCGACTGAAACTGATAATCGATTGGTTACTGGTAGGCTGCGCCGAACAAGTCCGGTCAAGGTTTTGTTTCATCGTGTGAATTTTCCAAAGGACAATAATACCTTGCGAGTCCAGCGCGACCGATTTCGAGGCTCGAAGAGCCGGAAGAAAGTAGCCCCGGGTGAAACGCAGCCCGTCGCCAGACGGGCGAAGTGGAACCCGGGGAAAACCCGTTCATTCAAGGAAGTTCCAAATTTCCGATCCTGCCACCGGCAGGCGCGCCAAAATTCAATAACCTCCCGGCCGAAGATTTTCGATGAAACATTCATCCGTAGTGGAAAAAGCAATGCCCTCGCATGGCCTTCCCGGACAAGTCCTGCCCACATTTGTCCTTTCCAGCAACAGAACAATGAATTGGCTATTCTCATTGGACGTGGTATTCGAGAATTCTGCCGATTCTGCCGTGGCGCAAACGGAGATTTGGAAACTT
>JACRIL010000262.1 GCA_016235825.1 Planctomycetota bacterium | reverse complement strand
TCACCGAGACGCAGAACCGCAATCGGCGCGCACGGCAGTCCCACGTGAAAGCCAAACTCAGGCGGTTACGCAGACTTGGCGTCAAGTTGTATAAGCTGCGATGCTGCATCATGCCAGAGGAAGTTTCGTTGTAGTGATAGGAATAGATCAAATCGGAGAAGATAGGACTGTTCTTTCGGGGTAAGCTTCTGCAATTTTTCCCAGGTTGCCATTACCTCCGGTGTTAGTTCTTGCTCAGATGAACTTTTTTTCTTGTCGGATTCTTTGCATTCTGCAGGTCGCTGCACATGAGATGGCGCGGCTGTTGGAACGTTTCCATCAGCCCGAGCCTGCCGCATCATGATCTTGTTCATGATAGCCCGAATTGCTAACTCGCAGTCATCCGCTCGTGACAACCAGGGCAAACGCTTATCAAACATCTGGGCAGTGTCAGACACATCGATTTTCTGCTGTGCTGCCCACGTACACACCCTCTTCAAAAGATCGGCCAGCTTCTTCTCTCGGTCCCGAAATTCAGTAGCGGCGCGTTTGTAGCGAACTTCCTCATTCGGGTCGCCAAATTGCATGCCCCCTCCTTCTTTGTCATGCACGCCATCGACGGAATTCATAGTGTCGACTTTGGTGCGCATTTCGGACAGCAACATCAAGCAGTGGTTGGCATCATACAAGAGTTCTGAGAGATCATCCTGTTCTGGCTGATCTTCTACAGTTTTGGCTTGTGTCGAATCGAAGTCCGACCCCTGAAAGGTTGATCGTGCTCCAAATATCGGTTTGCCGGAAATTTCCTTGCACTTGACGATTTCCCACCCGTCGGCTGCGAGGTGCGTGTTGAAAATCGTCAGCAGTGATTCCACAGCCTGACTGATCCACCCATAGCAGGTAATGGTCGGTCCCTGGTAGCCAAACGGAAGTTGCGTTGGGTTGAACTTTGCCATGCGCCCCAATGCCGCCGCAAGCATGGTCAACGCATACTCAAGCAAACCTTCGCTGCGAGAATTTGGCGGCGGAATGAATAGTCGAGCCAGCCGCAATTCATCCATTATTGCCGGTGTCTCATCCAAATCCTTCTGTGAAACACGGCATATTTCCAGCAACAGTTCGTCGGATAGAACAACGGTGTTTTCAGATTTCATACTGCACTCCATCGTCCGTGACATGATAAAACCTCGACAGTCTATAAAAGGGTATGGAATTGGAATCCGCCTTCATAGGCGGCATTATATCTGGACCAGAAGTAAACCGGCGGGACTGCGTATGGGAGCGGGAATTTACCGGGTACGTCATCGACTACGGCACGTTCCCGGACCAGAAGCGATCTTTTTTCAGCCTGCAGGACGCAAAGAATACGCTGGGCCGTGCATATCGCGGTGCCGGCGTGGAGGGCGCCATTCAGGCTGGACTGGAAGAACTGGTCGGGAAATATCTCGAAAAATCATGGCAGCGGGCCGGCGGCGGGGTCCTGCGGATCGAAAAGATGCTCGTGGACATGGGTTACAAGCCCGGCATCGTCGCCAACGTCAAGCACAAGGCCGGCGGTGCCGCGATGGTCCTGTCCAAGGGTATGGGCATCCGGGCCGGCGGCAGGCCGATGACCGCATATCGCCGCCATCCGGGTGAAATCCACGGGCATAACTGGTATTTCCCGAACGTCAGCAAGAGCAGCGAGTTCGCCCATGTTGCCTTCGACGCCAACTACTGGAAGAGTTTCCTGCATGCCCGACTATCAATTGCCCCGGGCGATGCCGGTGCGCTGACGCTTTTCGGGAAAACTTCCGGCGAACATTCCTTGTTCTCGCATCACATCGCGGGCAGCGAGACCTGGACGCTCACGCACGGCCAAGGGCGGGATGTGCAGGAATGGAAACCCAATCCCGCCCGGCCCGATAACCACTGGTTCGACTGCCTGGTCGGCTGTGCCGTGGCCGCGAGCGTCTGCGGTGTCGCCCTGCCGGGAATGGAAGCCAAGCTCAGGCGTCCTCGTAAGAAATATACGCAGGATGATTTTAACAGGAGGTGATCATGGACGAGGAAACATCGCGAAAAAAATGGAATCCGGCTTAGGGCACTCGCGGCCTTGAATGCCGCAAGTGCGGGTGCAGGCATTTCCTCGTGGATCACACGCGAAAGATCAACCGGATGATCATCCGATACCGCCGCTGTCGCCACTGTGGACAGCGGATGACTACGTGCGAACGGGCGATGGGCGGCAGTCAGGATGCAGGATGATCATTTTTGGAGGAAAAAGAAACGCCTCGTTTCCGAGGCGTCGGGCCGGAGATGCTGTCTCCGGGGGGGCTATTGAATTATACGTCACTTGGTGTATTCTTTCCAAACGAATCGGTTTTGTCAACTACTTTTTTGAGCGATCCGATGAAATGGAATGCCCCATGAAACGAGTCGTCGCATACGTAGACGGGTTCAACCTTTATTACGGCCTCAAGAGCAAGGGATGGAAACGGTACTACTGGTTGGATGTTCAGAAGCTCGTCAGGAATGTCCTGAAGGACGACCAAGAACTGGTCATGACGAAGTATTTCACTTCCAGGGTTTCGTCGTCTCCACAGAATCCCGAAAAACACAAGCGGCAGTCGGACTTCCTGGAGGCGCTTGGCACTTTAGGCGGATTAGAGATATTTTTCGGGCAGTACCAGCTCCGTCCCCAGAAATGCAACCGCTGCGGGCACGTTCAATACATCCCCACCGAGAAGATGACCGACGTCAACATCGCAACGCATCTGTTGGCCGACGCTTATGAGAACATGTACGACATGGCGATGCTGATCTCTGCCGACAGCGACCTTACCGGACCTGTAACAACCGTAAGAAGCCTTTTTCTGGACAAGCGGGTCGTCGTGGCTTTCCCGCCTGACAGGGTATCAAAGCAGTTGAAACTCGTCGCCAGCGCCTATTTTACCATCGGCAGGGATACGATTGCCCGTAGTCAATTCCCAGACGAGGTGCGCAAACCGGATGGTTTTATTCTCAGGCGTCCCCTCAAGTGGCGATAGGCGGAAATTCTTTCCATATATGGAAAACCGACCCCAAAAATGATGTCCAACAGCCGTGAAATGTTTTGTTGCGGGCCGTATGTGTGGGAAAATACCCTCAGACGATCAGAAGCACGATGAACTGAAAATCAAATATTGCCCAGGGAACAGGGCTGGCCGGCCCTGAGCCTTCGGAGACGAAGCTAAAGCCCGTTGGATTGTGCACAACGATCCGGCGGGTTTTTTCTTTGGGTCTTTCAGGGATTTTCAGGGACAGCAGGGAGCGAACTGTGGCTGAAGAACTTGATGACACGATCAGCAGAAACGCAAAGGGTCCGGCATCCGCCGAGGTGGATGGCGTGAAGGTCCAGCAGCACAGCCTGCCCGACCAGATCGCGGCCGACAAGTATCTGGCCAGCAAACGTGCCGGGAAGAATCCGGCAAAGGCATTTACGCGGACGAAAATTGTGCCGCCCGGAACGGTGTGAAAGAGCGATTGGAAAAATGGGATTCTGGCCCTGGACAAAACGAGTGAAGGCGACTGTGCGGACCGCTGTGCGGTTCATCCGCGCAAAGTTTGATTCCGCCCAGACCACGCCGGACAACCGCAGGCACTGGGCTAACGCCGACGGCTTTTCGGCAAACGCCGCCGCATCTCCTGAAGTCAGGCGGATACTCCGCAATCGCTCCCGCTACGAGGTGGCCAACAATTCCTATGCACGCGGCATCGTGCTGACGCTGGCCAACGATGTGATCGGTACCGGCCCTCGACTCCAGATGCTTTTGGACGACGACAAGGCCAATAGGACCATCGAATCGGAGTTTGCCAACTGGGCCCGTGCGATAAACCTTCCTGAAAAACTCCGCACTATGCGGCAGGCCAGGGCGCAGGATGGAGAGGCCTTTTCGATACTATTCAACAATCCAGGCCTTGGCACACCTGTGAAACTCGATATCAAGCTGATTGAGGCGGAACAAGTATCCTCGTCCGTCTCTGCCTCGCTGCGCCGCAGCGGGCCTGACGTGGCCAACGCCGTCGATGGGATCATCTTCGACACCCTGGGTAACCCGGTGGAATACCTTGTCCTAAAAAACCATCCAGGCAGCGGAACATTTATCGACGCCGCTGATTTTGACCGCGTTCCCGCAAAATACGTCATCCATTGGTTCCGGACCGACAGGCCGGGCCAGTCCCGCGGCCTGCCCGATATTCTTCCGGCCCTCCCGCTTTTTGCACAGTTGCGAAGGTACACGCTGGCCGTGATCTCCGCGGCTGAATCGGCGGCCAATGTCGCCGTGTTGATGAAGACCAATGCCCCGGCCGGCGGAAAGGCCGCGGAAGTCGAGCCGATGACGGAGATGGAATTCTCGCCCAATATGGCGGTCTTCACGCCCGAGGGTTGGGAACCGTCGCAGATAAAGGCCGAGCAGCCTGCCACCACTTATGAAATGTTCAAGCGTGAAATTTTGACGGAGTTGGCACGGTCGGTTTCGATGCCATATAACATCGCAGCAGGCAATTCATCGGGCTACAACTACGCCTCCGGCCGCCTCGATCACCAGACCTATTACAAATCCATCCGCGTGGAACAGTCGCACTGCGAGTCTGTGGTGCTGGATCGAATCTTTAACGCGTGGCTGACCGAGGCGGTCAAGGTCTTTCCCGAACTTACGGGGCCCGACTTCGCCAAGGCTACGTCGGGCACTGATGCTCCGCATCAGTGGTTCTGGGACGGGCACGAGCACGTGGACCCGGCCAAGGAGGCAAACGCACAGGCGACACGGCTGGCGAGCAACACCACCACGCTGGCAAACGAATATGCACGCCAGGGCAAGGATTGGGAGACCGAGCTTCGCCAGCGTGCCAAGGAAGTACAGCTTTGCAATGAACTCGGGCTGACGGTTGTAAACCCGACCAATCCGGCCAACCCGGTAAATCCGCCGGCAGCTAACACACCGGTTAACGAACCACAGCAGCAGGACAATTCAGAAGGGAACGACAATGGACAAGAACAATCCCAGGCCGCCTGAGAATTTTGAGATGACCGCCGCGGTCGAGATCGACATGACGGCGCAGGCAACCGGTCCAGACGGTGGCGGTGTTGGTGGAAAGGCCCCGCTGCCGCGATTCAGCATGATCGCATACACGGGCGGACCCATGAAAATCGCCGGGTGGCGTTATCCGGTGGTCGTCGATCTGGCCGGACTTTCCATACCGTCTCAATCGCGTCCGATACGCTTCGGCCACGATGCCAACAGCGGCGTGGGGCATTCGGATTCCATCCGCGTCGATGGCGGAAAACTCGTCGCCGCGGGTGTGGTGTCGCGTGACACGTCGGCTGCCAAGGAGATCGTCGCGTCGGCGAAGAACGGTTTCCCGTGGCAGGCCTCGATAGGCACCTCGGTGGAGGAGTTCGAGTTCGTCAAGGCCGACCAGGCGGTCCTGGTCAACGGCAGAAAATTTACAGATCCCTTGAACGTCGTCAGGAAGGCGACGCTGGGGGAGATAAGTTTCGTCGATCTTGGAGCCGACGGCAACACGTCGGCCACCGCACCAAGGTGTCCCTGCGGGAACCACTTGGACCAGGTGGCTGTCAGAAGCCGAGGATTTATCAAAAATAACCATAGTGTTCACGCGGACCTGTTAAATCGTTCAATTGACGGGAGTTGCACAGATGGGTTCAATACGCACTCAAGGAAGGCGATCAGAGTCGGTTCAAAGATGTGCCAGTCGCCCCGATAAAAAACCCTTGTAAAATAAGGGTTTTTTTATTATACTTGCTTTTGCGGTAAATTTTGGGAACACTTTGGGAACAGCATTAGGGAGAAAGTACCATGAGCGTACACTTTGACAAGGCGGGAAATAGGTTTGTTATCCGGTTCCGTGATGCAGATGGTCGAAACCGGAATATCACAGTAAGCTCGAAGAATCTTCGGAAATACGGTCAGTTCGTTCCCAAAAAAATTTCAGAAGGGGTGGCTAGACAGCTGGAACAGGTGGTCCTTAACCGGGAAGCAACTGCTTTTCAACAGAGCGAACAGGCTGTTGGTCCGCAAAGCGTGAGACTATTGCCGCATGCGGACCGATGTGTTAGCCTTGCCGGTGCATTATGGCAGAACCAAATTCACAACCCGCCGATCTCCCGCCTGTCGAGCCAGGCCGGTCCTTCTGCAGGGTTATTCTCATCTTCAATATGTCGTGATGGACGGCGGAAACACCGACGGCTCCGTTGACGTGATCCGGAGGTACGAGCGGCATCTTCACTTCTGGCAGAGCGGGCCGGATAACGGCCAGAGCGCCGCGATCAACGCGGGTCTTGCCCGCTGCACGGGCGAGACGCCCACGACACAAACTATTCGATTCCGCCACCGGCAGACGCGCCAAATCCCCGAAACGCCATGGCCGACGATCTCAACTGTTCGCGAGGTTATTGCAGGCGGGTGAGGGCAACGGCAATGGCGGGGGCAATGGCGGAGGAAATGGGCATCAGACGGTTTTTCAAAATGTCTTTGAGCTTTCCCGGCAGGCCAAAGCCTTGTAAAATCACCCCAATGGGCGAGTACCGCGTAAACCTGGACATCTACAACGGCCCGCTGGACCTGCTGCTGTTCCTCATCCGGCGCGAGGAGGTCGATATCTACGACATTCCCATCGCCCGGATCACCGAGCAGTACTGCCAGTACGTCCAGGTTCTCAAGCAGCTCGATCCGAACCTTGCGGGCGACTTTCTGGTGCTGGCCGCCACGCTGATCGAGGTCAAGACGCGGATGCTGCTGCCTGCGCCCCCGCCTGAAGAAGGGGGAGAAAGCGGCCTCCAGATCGACCCTCGGGCCGAGCTGGTCAGGCAGTTGCTGGAATACAAGGCGTTCAAGGACGCAGCCGGCGAACTGGCGGCGGCCGCGGACGAACATTCGATGCGGTTCCCCCGCAGGCCGCCGGAGATCGAATCGTCCCGGAAGGAATACGACCTGGAAGACGTGCAGATATGGGACCTTTTCGAGGCCTTCAACCGCGTTCTCCAGTCGATAGGCGCCACCCTGCGGCAGCACGAGGTCATCTACGACGACACGCCGATCGAGCTTCACGCCGCGGACATCCTCGACCGCCTGGGCCGCGATGGGCCGCTGACATTCCGCGGGATATTCGAGGGCCGGACCTCGCGAAGCGAGATCGTCGGGTTGTTCATCGCGATGCTAGAAATGATCCGGCAGAAAAAGATTTTCGCCGCGCAGGAATCGAATTTCGGCGAGATACTGATCCGGATCAATCCCGATCCGCCTGACGAGCGGCCGAACTTCGACGCCCGGGCTGAGGACGGGCAGCAGGCAATCGCGGCACAGGCCGGCGGGGAAAAATCCGACGGCGCCGGGCGGAAACCGGCGGAACCTCTGCCGGGCCGGGTCGGCCGTGCCGACGCAGACGACGAAAACCAGTACGAATTCGACGACCAGGCCGAAACGCCGGAAGTCGCCAAACATGAACCGTCCGACGACGCCCCGGAAGCGTCCGACGGGCGGCCGGAGCCGACCTATGACAATGACGCCGGAACAGAACCTCAACCGCCTGAACATTAATCTGCCCGCGCCCGCCAAGCCGGTAGGGTCCTATGTGCCCGTCGTCGCCGCCGGCAGGCTCGTCTTCACCTCCGGACAACTGCCATTCAAAGACGGCAAGCTGATGCACGCCGGCAAGGTGCCCTCCGATGTCGGCCTGGAATTCGCCCAGGCCGCCGCGGGGCAGGCCCTTCTGAACGCCCTGGCGGCGCTTCGGGCCGAACTGGGCAGCCTCGACCGCGTTAAACGGATAATCCGCCTCAACGTCTTCGTCAACTCCGCCGCCGGATTCACAGATCAGGCAAAGGTGGCAAACGGCGCCAGCGATCTGCTGACGCAGATATTCGACCAGGCCGGCCGGCACACTCGCTGCGCGATCGGGGCGGCCGAACTGCCGCTCAACGCACCCGTCGAACTCGATATCGTCGCGGAAATCGGGTAAACGGGACGGCCGTCAGGCGTAGGAATGTTTGCCCGCGATGAAGAAGTTGACGACGATCCAGTTAAAGAGCATGACGGCGGCGCCCAGCAGGCACAGCAGGGCGGTCGCAAGTTCGCGCCGGCCGGCCGGCAGAACGGCCCGGACATGCACGATCAGCAAATAAATCAGTATGGTGATAAGCGCCCAGGTTTCCTTGGGGTCCCAGCCCCACCACCTGCCCCACGCGATGTCGCCCCAGAAGGCGCCCAGCATTGTCCCGGCCGCCACCAGCAGCAGCGCCCATTTTGCGGCCATGGCCGTGCAGCGGTCGATCTGCGAGAGCGTTTCGGACAAAACCGGCGGAGCGAACGAGCCGGGCGAAGCGTCTGGGCCGGCCTTCATCGCCGCCAGTCCGGCAGGCCGGCTGCGCAGGCGGCCGATGAGATAGCCGACGGACAGCAGACAGGTCATGCCGGCCATCGCGTGTCCGACGATGATAATCGCCACGTGGGCGGCCATTATCGACGAGTTCAGGATGCCGTGTTGCGCGTATATCCCCTCGTCCAGCCAGTTGCAGCCCAGGACCGCCAACAGGGCGTAGAGGCTTGCGGCCGGCGTCAGCCGGTTTCGCCGCCGGACAAACTCGCCGACCGCCGCGACGGCCGACGCCAGCATCGCCGACGCGAATACCGCCTCGTACATGTTCATGATGGGGGGCAGGAACCAGTCTCTGCCGCCCAGCAGCCAGCGGACTATGAACAGGCCCGTCAGCGTCGCCGCCGCCAGAAGCAGGGCCGCGACAGCCGCGATTCGCGTCTTCCTGATGCCACCCGCCGACAGCAGGGCCAGCACCGCCGCCAGGGCGCAGACCGCCACAACCGCCGCGGGAATGGAATTGATGCGGTTAAAGGCAAGTTCCATTTCGGCCCGCAGCGGCGAGGTCGCCGGGACTCCGTAAACCTGCATCTGCAACCGCCCGATCAACCTCAGGGCCTCGTTGGTCCTGCCGGCGTCGCGGGCACGCCATGCGGTGGTCAGTTCGGCCAGGGCGGTTTTCAGGTCGAACAATTGCTCGAACGGCTCCGACCGGTCGAGCAGGGCCAGTTCCATGGCCGTCATCCAGTCCGGTGCGAGCGGGGCCATGCGGAAATCGCCCGTCCCGACGAACGCCCCGACGGCCAGGCTCAGGCGGTCCAGCGACAATTTGAGTTCCGGCCGTCCGCCCGCCAGATTGAGCGCATCCGTCAGCAAAGGCATCGCCTCGACCCGTCTTATGTCGGCGTGGCCGGCCCTGCGGGACTTGACCAGCCAGTCGGCCCATTGGCGGTCCATCAGCATCCACGGCGCCAGCCGGCCCTGCCCGATCAATTCCTGCCTCGCCGGGTCTTCCATCGCCCCGGCCAGCAGATTGCGGACGGCGGGGTCCTTGATGAAAATGATCGGCCTGTCGAGATAGAACCCAGCGTTGAAGTACAGTTCCAGATATATGCCGGCGGCGGGCAGATCGTCCGGCAGGCCCGGCCCGCACATCTGACGGATCTGCCGCCTGGCGAGCGTGTCGAGGATCGCGACCCGCCCCTCGTATTGAACACGGATAAGACCCAGCGCCCGCGGATCGAGCCGCCTGATGAAATCGGCGGCCTGCGGGGGGATCGGCTGGTCGGCCCGGGCGGGCGGGCATAAAAAGGCCGGCGCCAGGCACGCGACGCAAACCGCAAGAGCCGCCATCCGGTTCGTCATGGTTCACCCGCCTGATGGCCCGGCAGCAGCGGCTTGATGAGGATCGACCACACCAGCCCCAGAGCGAGAATCGCCATTCCAAGCCATACAAGCCAAAGCCCCGGCCTGCTTGAAACCTCCAGCACGATCATCCTGGGCCGGCGGGGATCGTCAAGCCAGGCGCCCTGGCTGATCTGATATTGGCCGACCATCACCGGCCTGTTGAGCTGCAAAACCTCTTTGCGGACATTCTCGCCCCTGTCTATGTTCAGATGGCAGATATAGTCTGCCGGCACTTCGCTGCCCGGGTGAGTGATGAAAGTCGTCGCACAGATGGAAATCTGCCGAGGCAGCGGCAGGCTGGCCTGGGCGAAACCCAATTCGACCGTTCCTCCGCGCGGAAGGCCTATCGTCGCAGGCAGGCTGATGTGCTGGAACTGGCTGAACGGCACGGCCTGGCGGCTCCGCCATTCTTTGCCCGCCGAGTCCGTGCCCCGGCATTCCACCAGCAGCGCCGGCCCGCAAATTCCCCGCTCGCCGGCAGCCGGAGGATGTTCGGCAATCGCCTTCAATCCGCCGGTCAGCATTTCCAGCCGGACCGCCCCGCCCGCCACAGTCAGATCGACCGGACGGCAGATGTTGAGGTCGAAGGACCTGCTTTTGCCTTCAGGATCGACCACCACCGCCAGCGCCGGGCTGTCGCGGCGGGTGATAACCAGCAGAACGTCCGTGGAAAAACCCGACGGGGAGTTTTTTCCGATCAGTTCCTGCAAGGCATTTTCGGAAATATCCGGATGATAAATGATGTAGAAGCCGTCCGCCTGATGCTGGGGATTTACGGCGGTCAGTTCCACGCGCCGGCGTTTCTCGCCCTGTGCAAGCTCAAGAAGGACGTAGTCCGTGAGCGTCGCGTCGGGTAGGTATTCTACCGCCTTTGCGGACAGGCCGTCCGGCAGGCCGGCCAGAGGCGCGTCGAGCGTTCGGATTTTTTGCAGGTCGGCTATCGGCAACGGCGTCTGGGTCTGGCCGCCGCCGGGGATGCTGGCGCGGACGTAGCAGGCGAATCTGTCGGGCAGGTAGAACGAATCCATCGCCGTCCAGAAGTTTGCCCGCGGGACTTTGACGGAAACGGCCTGGCCATGGCGGGCATCCATCGCGAACCAGCCGGCCCCGACGGCCAGCACCATCGCCCCGCCGTGCGCCAGCCAGGCGCCCAGACGCGGCAGGTCCCGACGCACGTGCAGGATCGAGGCCAGCAGCATGTTCAGCATCGCCGCCCCGGCCATGCCGACGATCAGCCAGTGCCGGAATATATTCCCGCCCGGCGCGCCCAGCAGGCCCGCCAGCCTGTCCGGAATCACCGACGCGACGCACAGATACGCCGCCGCCAGCCCCCCCAGGCTGACGCCAAGCCAGGGGTTTGAAATTGTCCGCACCGGCTTTTTCAGAAAAGATGGAATCATTGTGAATATATTATAGCGTGCCCGTTTCCCGACGATAAATCGCCAGGCTATTATCGCTCATCCGCGGGTAAAGACAAGGTCTGTATGGCCGGCGTTATTTAGCGGACGGCTTGACCGCCCGCAGGATATGGTATTCATTCATCCGGCGGTAGAATTCGTCGAGCGGGTAGCAGCCGGAGACCAGCCCGTTTCGCGGCGCGGTTGTGCAGTCGCTGAGCGTGCGGCAGAGCCTCTTGCGGTCGATCGGCCGGCCGGCGAGCGAATCGGCCACGAAATCCGGATAAGGCAGGGCCATCCTGCCTATGCCCACGAAATCGGCCTGCCCGCGTGAGACGACCGCCTGGGCGACGTTCGGCAGATACTCCTGAAGGCAGGAATAGCCCGAGCCGACCACGATCGCGCCGGGCCTGCGTGTCTTGATCTTCGCGGCCGCGTCGATCATCCTGGCGACGCCGGCCAGCGGGTCTTCCGGCGGCAGATAGCCGTCGGAGGGGGGAAAATAAGCCGGCCGCTGGATGTGCGAATTGTAATACGGGCTGCCGGCTGTAACGCAGATGAGTTTGACGCCCAGACCGGCCAGCATGTCGATCAAGGCCAGCGGTTCGGCCAGATCGATGCCCAGCCCGCTGCCGTCGCCGCCGAAGGCGAATCGGTAAGGTCGGTTTAAATCTTCCGGCGCGCCTATGGAATCGCCGCCCTTGCGGAACGGCACGAAGTCGAAGGCGCTCAGCCGCACGCCGATCCGCAGGCCCGGCGCGGCGGCGCGGACCGCCGCGATCGTCTCGCGGAGAAAGCGGGTGCGGTTCTCCAACGGGCCGCCGAATTCGCCCGGCCGATCGACCGCGCTGAGGAACTCGTGCCCCAGATAACCGTGGCAGGCCTTGATGTCCGCGAAATCGAACCGGGCCTGACCGGCAAGCCTGGCCGCAGCGGCGTAGTCGGCGATTATTTCGCGGACCTCGCCGTCGCTGAGCGGTTTTACTTCGCCGCCGATGCCGCACCTGCGGTCCAGGATCGGATGATGATATGCGATTTTCGGTTCGAGCCTGGTCTTTTCGTTCGGGCGCGAGAATCTGCCCGAATGAGTCAACTGGATGCCGACCATCAGGTCGTCGGTTCGGCCGAAGCTCTCGGCATGTGCCTTCACAAGTTCGTTTCTGAGCCGGGCGATTTCGTCCACCGTCCGGTCGGACAGCATGAGCTGGTTGGGATTCGCCCTTCCGTCATGCCTGACCGCGACCGCCTCGCCACCCCAGATCAGCTTGGCCCCGCTTTGCCCGAACCGCCGCCAGCGCCGCAGCGTCAATTCGCCCGGCCTGCCATTCGCGTCGCCGTCCCATCCTTCCATCGGCAGGATGCACCAGCGATTGCCGACCGTGAAACCGCCGCAGTCTATCGCGTCGGCCAGCGGATTCAGAGGCCCGGCGGCAAGCGTCTCGTCGACCGGCAGCGGAACGCCGAGCTTTTCCACGTGGGCGCGAAAATCCCGGACAGTCGGCATCGAGGTTATCTTCGGATAATTCATTATTTTCCCCGCCAGCCTTCCAGCCGGTCGAGAATATCCCGCAGGACTGTGATGTCCGATTCTCCTCTTGCCGGCGAGCCGGGGTGCGTGCGGTCTGTCGCGATCCAGCCGCGAAGTTTGAGGAACTGGGCCGCGTTGTGCTTGTAGCCGGGAACCGGATCGCGGAACGCGAAAAAGCCCAGATACTGGAGCAGGTCGTTAAGCTCATAAAAGCCGGCGTCGCACTGCCGCCAGAGGCGGTCGCGAAGGGCGAATATGTCCGGCGCGAACGTGCTTAGGCCAAGCAGGTAGTCGCTGCCGTAGATTACCATGTCGATGGCCAGGTCGTTGCCCGTGAAGACCTTGAAATCGGGCCTGATGCGATCGCGCAGGGCGAGCCTCTGCCATTCCAGCCGGCGGCTCAGCGACGAGTGCTTGGCCCCGATGCACTGCGGAATGCCCATAAGGCTTTCGTAGACCGGCAGGCTGTATATCCGCCCGAACGGCGCAAACATTTGCCCAAGTTCAAAGCCGATGAATTTTCCGCATTTGCCGGCGATTTTCCGGTAGGCCTCGACGACGCCATTGTCGTCCAGGCCGGTCAGGCCGAACGACTGGAATATGACCGGGGTTCCGCCACGCGACGCGATGGCCTCGATCCGCCGGCAGTAGGCGTCGGGATTGAACGTGTCGCCAGGTGAATCGGCGACGAACGCCCCGGCGACAAAAGGCCTGCCGGCAAGCACGGCCTTGGCCCGATCAAGGGCCGTTATCGCGGTCGGCTCGTCGATCAGGTTTACATAGCCGGTGTCCATGTTGACCGCCGGCGTCAGACCTGCCGCGGCCGTCCGCCCGACGTGCCGGTCGAACGACTGCCAATCGACAGACCCGTCGGCGGCAAACGGCAGCAGTATCGCCGACATGCCCGTGATCTTCCGTCCCGGACGGATCATCGCATGAGGATTAATCGAAAAGTCAGAATTTTCCGCGACGCCCATAAATGTTTTGCCATTCTAACATAGACGCTCAGATTTATGAATAATGGAAAGATAAATCAGAAACAGTTCGCTTGTGGGCAGATGAAGCACTTGGCAAATTTGCTGACACAAGAGCGTTTGAACCATTAAAGAGCCTATCCGGATAACCACAATGGCTGCTCATCGTAGTTATCCGGATAGGCTCTAATTCAGACAATGCAGAATAGCCAAGATTGGTGCGAGCGTTTGATCGCGGCTGAAGCTCTTGGCGCATTAGCAGCCCGTTGAAAAAGGCCGTCTCACAGTAGCACGGGCGTCCCGCCCGTGAGTATCAGGGGCATCTTGCCCCTGAAATGCTGGGAAAACTGCAAAAATCCACGGCCGGGACGGCCGTGATACTCATGGGCAAGATGCCCATGCTACTTTTCATACACGCTCTATGTCAGATTTTACTGACAGATGGAAATGTATATGTTCGCAGATATGCAGCAGAAGTTCTTGTCAAAATTGGCGATCAAAGGGTACTGGAACCATTGATTCAAGCTTTGCAAAACGATGAATCAAGAGATGTTCGGTCAACTGTGGCTTATGCCCTTGACGATTTTGGCGATTCCGGGGCAATTGGACCTTTGACGCAGGCAAAGCAGAATAAACTCATAGATGATGATGTTTTCAATAAGGCGATAAATAAAATCAAGTCAGTCGAGGCGAAGAGGGCGGCGGCATCTCAGGCCGCGACGCAGGCGTCAAAGACAATTCCCGAATAGGCATGTCGCCAGGCAGTTGATCTTCTAAAAGATACTTCCATGCAGGCGGGACGCCCGCACCGCAAAAAGCAGCCTCCCCGCACTGACGTGTGGGCTTTAATCCGGCCCGGATGCCGGGGCCGAAGATGCGCCCGTCGCCGGAGATGATTCCACCGGCCTCGTCGCCGCGATGGCCGTGAGTTTCTTCAACGCCTCCTGGAATCTTTCTTGCATGAAGGCATTGTCGTCTTTCAGCATCGCCTCTCTGATTGCGTCGATTGCACGAGGATCGCCAAGTCTGCCAAGGGCCTCGGCTGACACTGACCGAACCTTTATGTCGCTGTCTTTCCTCATAGCCTCCATCAATGGATCAAACGCCTTCTTATCGCCTATTAAACCCAGCGCGATTGCGGCCCCTGTCCGGACGAAACCATTCTCATCTTGCTGCAGGCTTTGCAACAAATTATTTAAAGCGTTTTGATATCTGTAACATCCAAGACAACATGAAGCTGTATAACGAACGAGCCAATCCTCATCTGTCCGCATTGTGTGTATCAATAGTTTTTCAATTTGTTCGGTTTTGAATGCGGAAATCAAGAGGACGGCTGACGCGCGAACTTTATTGTTCGCATTCTTGTTATTCAGATGAAACTCAAGATATGGTATCGCTGCAGGTCCTATCTTGCGTAATTTTCTATCGACATTTTCTAATCTGTCTGGCCAATCACCTGCATTGACCCTGTCCTCCGGAAGTAAAACTTCTGAAGTTTCGTAGACCATTTTGCGGACATTGCGTTCGACGGACGTTGATTGCCAGTACAAGATTCCCCCGCAGGCCCCGCCAAGCAGGAGCAGAAGGATTGCGCCGAGCCAGATTATCCTGCGTTTCCTGAACATTGGCGAGATTATACCATGCCGCCAGCCCGCAAGCCCTTCTATATGCATCGTCAAGATCCTATGATAGCTGGATAACCATGTTCAAAGAGCTTTTAGAAAATGCCGAGCTTCGGCGTGCGGCGGAGTTGCTGGCGGACGGCGCGGCGGCGGTGAACGTCAGCGGGCAGTGGGGCAGTTCGTCGGCGATGACAGCCGGCCTGCTGGGCCACATCGCCCGCCGGCCGGTGCTGCTGTTGGTCGCTCACGTGGACAACGCCGACGACGCGGCGGACGACATCGAGGTTCTGACCGGCCGGGCGGCGGAGCTTTTTCCCGCCTGGGAGGCCGACGCCGCCGCGGATCACATCAACGACGAGATCGTCGGCCAGCGGATCGGCGTGTGCAATCTGCTTGCCGGCGTCCGGCAGGCGGGCGAAGGCGCCGGCACTCAGACCGGCCGCAAAGAAGGCGGTAATGGTGGGGATAAAAGCCAACCGCCGATCATAGTCGCCTCGATGCTCGCACTGCTTCAGCCGGTGCCGACGGCCGAGGAGCTGGGCAAGTCGCGGTTGAGCCTTTCGCTGAACCAGACGATCGACCCGGAAGAACTTTCCAAATGGCTCGTCGGAGCGGGGTATGAGCACGTAGATCAGGTTGACGCACACAGCCAGTTCGCCCGGCGCGGCGGGATCGTGGACGTGCTGACGCCGGGGACGTCGCTGGCCGTCAGGATTGAATTCTTCGGCGACAAAATAGAGTCGATCCGCACCTTCGACCCCGACATCCAGCGGAGCAGCGAGCAGATCGGGCGGTTCGACATATTGAGTCTTCTTTCCGGCCGGGGCGGGCAGAAAGGCAGGCCGGCGAGCCTGCTGGATTACCTGCCTGCCGACACGTTAGTCTGCCTGCACGAGCCGGGCAAGCTGGCGGAACTTGCCGGCCAGCTTTACGACCGCATCCACAACGACCTTGCCGAACCGGGTTCGGCCGACCGGCTGCTGCGGCCGGGCGAGGTGCTCTCCGCTCTGGAAAAATTCCAGCGGGTCGGCCTGAACGTCTTTGGCCAGTCGGATGAAATCCCGTCGATCTCGTTGGGCGTCAAATCGCTCGAACGGCTGTCGATCAATCCGCAGGAGGCTCTGGCCGAACTGGAAAGCCTCTCGGAAACTCACCAGGTCTGGGTCTTCTGCGAGAATCCGTCGGAGCAGGACCGGTTCCTCCAGCTCATGCGAACCGACCGGCCGGTCTTCGGCATGCGCGTGCGGACGGCCATCGGGCACGTGCACGGCGGATTCTGCTGGCCGGCGGCAAAACTGGCGATCGTCGGCCATCACGAAATCTACCAGCGGTACGCCTTGGCCCGCCGGGTCCGCCGCGTCCGGGCTGGCAGGCCAATCGAGAGCCTGCTGGACCTCCGCGAGGGCGATTACGTCGTACACGTCGGGCACGGCATAGCAAAGTACGAAGGGCTGCGGATGCTTCAGAACGAGGGCCGAAGCGAGGAGTTCCTGCGGCTTCGGTTCGCCGACAACGCAATTCTGCACGTGGCGGCGGGCAACATAAACCTGGTGCAAAAGTACGTCGGCTCAAAGGGCAGAAGGCCGTCGCTGAGCCACCTTGGCGGAACCCGCTGGGCGAATCAGAAGCTCAAAGTCGCCGAGGCCGTCAAGGACCTTGCCGTCGACCTGCTGCGGGTTCAGGCGATGCGCAAGGCGATGCCCGGCGTGAGTTTTCCGTCCGACACGCCGCTCCAGCGGCAGTTCTGCGGCGAGTTCATCTACACCGAGACGGCCGACCAGCTCGCCGCGATGGCCCAGATCGACTCCGACATGGCCGACGCCCGCCCGATGGATCGCCTGCTCTGCGGCGACGTGGGATACGGCAAGACCGAGCTTGCGATGCGCGCGGCTTTCCGCGTGGTCGAGGCGGGCAGGCAGGCGGCCGTGCTGGTCCCCACGACCGTCCTTGCCGACCAGCATCGCAGGACGTTTGGCGAGCGGTTCGCCGACTACCCGGTGCTGATCGAGTGCATCAGCCGGCTGCGGACTGCCGGCGAGCAGGCCGACATCATCGGGCGGCTGGGCGACAAGAAAGTCGATATCCTCATCGGCACGCACCGGCTGCTCAGTAAGGATGTGCGATTCGCGGACCTGGGGCTGGTGATTATCGACGAGGAGCAGCGGTTCGGCGTCGAGCACAAGGAGCATCTCAAGCGGCTGCGGGCGACCGTCGACGTGCTGACCATGACGGCCACGCCCATCCCGCGGACGATGCACATGTCGCTGCTGGGCCTCAAGGACATAAGTTCGCTGGCCACGCCGCCGATGGACCGCCGGGCCATTCATACCGAGGTCCGCCAGTACGATCAGGCATTCATCCGGCATGTTATCCTCCGCGAACTCAGCCGGCAGGGGCAGATTTTTTTCGTCCACAACCGCGTGCTGGACATCGACGAACTGGTCGCCGGGCTGGCTCAACTCGTGCCCGAGGCCCGCGTCGCCGTCGCTCACGGACAGATGCCCGAGGGCCGGCTCGAGGAGACCATGCTCCGCTTCGTCCGCCAGAATGCAGACGTGCTGGTCTGCACGACGATCATCGAGTCCGGTCTGGACATACCGACGGCCAACACGATGATCGTCCACGACGCCGACCGGTTCGGGCTGGCCCAGCTTCATCAGCTTCGCGGGCGGGTCGGCAGGTACAAGCACAAGGCGTTCTGCTACCTGCTGCTGCCGCAGACGCGGGTAATCCGCGGCGAGGCGCTCAAGCGGCTCAAGACCATCGAGGATTTTTCGGACCTTGGCGCGGGCTTCCAGATCGCCATGCGCGACCTTGAGATACGCGGGGCGGGCAACCTGCTGGGCGCCGAGCAGAGCGGGCATATCGCCGCGGTCGGCTATGAGATGTACTGCCAGATACTCCAGCAGACCGTCAACGCCATGCGGGGCGAGCAGGCGGCGGCGATTGTCGAGGCCGTGGTTCAGCTTGACGTAGAGGCGTGCCTGCCGCAATCGTACATCCAGTCGGACCGCCAGCGGATGGAGATTTACCGGCGTATCGGGCGCTGCACCGGCCCGGCCGACGTGGACGCGGTCCGGCACGACATTCAGGACGCCTTCGGCCGGCCGCCGGAACTGACGGCCGCACTGCTGGACCTGGCTGAGGTCAGGCTGCTGGCCGGCAGGCTCGGCATAGAGGGCATCCGCCACATGCCGCCCGATATCGTTTTCCAATTCGCCGGATTCGCCAAGGCCGATAAAATCTTCCACGGCGTCAAGGGCAGCGTCCGCCTGATCGACGAAAAGACCGTCTACTGGCGTCCGCCGGCCAGGCTCATGGACCCGCGAACAATTCTGGAAGTTATATTAAAACAGTTGAGAAACGCGGCAAAAAAGGTATAATGGCCGTTCCATGGCTGGGTTTATCGGACAGGCGTTCATGTTGAGGGCGGGGAACGACCCTGCAACATGGCTTAAAAGCGGGAATTTATGCGATTTGCGACATTCACAATCTTTCTGGCACTGGCGATCTGTCTATCAGGTTGCGACTGGGTCGGCCAGAAACTTTCATTCGGCAAGAAACAACCGACGCCTATAACCAAACCGGCCAGTCAGCCTGCCGGCGGCACGGCCACCCGGCCCGCGGGCAAAACGCCGGTCGCCGCGACCGGCCCGGCGGCGCAGACCCGCCCCGGCCAGCAGACGGCGGCGAACAAGCCGCCTGTCAGCCAGACCCCAACCAATAAACCGCCGCCCGGCCAGACCAAACCCGACCCAACCGCCCCCGGCCAGAAAACTGCCGCGACAAAACCCGCGACCCGGCCGGCGGATGCCAAACAGGTCGCCGCGACGTCGCCGGCCAAGCCTCTGAAACCCACGACCGTCTCGCTGGCGGAGAACAACCAGTACAAGCTCTCGCCGACCGACAACACATCCAGGCCGGCCACCGCGCCCAAAGAGATCAAGGGTCCGGTCAGCCTGACCGATCTTTCAACAGGTGGATCGACGGGCCAGCCGGTGAAGACGCCGAACCTGACGGCAGTAAACATCGACGAGGGTGTTCCGCAACCGGCGACCAAACCGGCCGATCCGCAAACCAGACCGGCCATACAGATCATCGCCATGGGCGATCCGGCGACACAGCCCGGCACGCAGCCCGTGGCCGTGAATAATCCGACCAACCCCGACGTTACTATCGACATCGACTCGCTCTCCAGCGTCAAAAGGCCTCCGGCGACTCCGAAAACGTCCAGGAACCCCGATCAGGCGGATCCGCAGAAATCCCCTGAAAACGCCGACGAACCCGCCTCGACCGCCAAGATCGAAATCAAGATCATACCGCTTCCCCCGGCCAGGGATTATGCCGTCGGCCAAACCGAAAAGATCAACGGCGTCGTCATGGTCATCAACAAGGTGTACATAACGGTCGGCGACCTGCTTGCCGAATCGCACGACGACCTGTCGGGAATATCGCGCAACGCCTCCGAGGACGCCTTCCGCACAAAGGCGCACGAGATACTGAACGCCGACCTGCACAGGCTGGCGACGCGGACCATGCTGCTGGGCGAGGCTAAAGCGAAGATCGAGGAGGACGACACCAAGGAAATCGACAAGGAGATAGAGGATGCCCAGCGCGAACTGATCGCCAACTACGGCACGCGGAGCAAGCTGGAGCAGATGCTCGCCTCGGCCGGAAAGACGCTCGAAGGCGTGCTCCAGAGGCACCGCGACAGTCTGATGATCGAGAAGTATCTCCGCCGCAAACTCATCCCGGCCATCGTCATCAATCCCAGGATGCTCGAGGATTATTACAGAAAGCACCAGGGCGAATTCGTGACGGCCAAAAAGGTCCAGATGCAGATAATTTTCGTGCCGTTCAGCAAGTTCATTTCGCAGGCCCCGGCTGGCCAGCCGACACAGCAGGAAATCCAGGCCTCCAAGATAAAGGCCAAGCAGGAGATCGACCAGGCTGCCGCCGAACTGATGTCCGGGGCCGATTTCGCCGCGGTCGCCAGAAAATACCGGAATACCTCGGCCGGCGGCGAGGACGGGACCTGGCCCATGATGGAAAAAGGCAACTTCCGCGAGCAGAAAGTAGAGGACGTGGCCTTCGCCCTGCCCGAGGGCAAGGTCAGCCCCGTCTTCGAGACCGACACGGGCTACTACATCGTCAAGGCCAAAAAGGTCCAGGAAGGCGCCGTCGTGGATTTTGTGGAAGCACAGGAAACGATAGCGGAAAAGCTCAGGATGGAACAGTTCCACAAACTCTCCGAAAAATATTACGAGCGGATCGGCCGATCTTCCGCCAACAGCGTCGTCGAAGACGGCTTCAAGGTCGCACTCGATTGCGCAGTAGAACGGTATTTCAAAAAGTAGGGTTTGGCAGCCCGTTGAAAATGTGCCGCGGGCGTCTCGGTTCGCCTGTGGCGAGGGCATCTTGCCCTCGAATGTTGCATTTTTTCTCAGGCTTCCCGCAGGCGAGACAGCCAGTGGCATTTCCGGTTTTTGCGCCACAAGGCTGGAACGGGTGCCATTGGCCGCACCTGCGAACATGCACACGACCCTACGAACTTGCGGAAAACCGCTCAGATTCTCGCGGTGGCCGCCAGGAGCAGCAGTGCGGAGGACGCCGCGGGAACGGACCGCATGCGGATTTCTTTCAGCACCTTGTCGGGATGGGGATTGAGCCACTGCATCGTATACAGCACCCGATAGTCCAAAGGCCGTTTCCGATCGGCGACGATGACTCTGCGGGCGTTTTCATTGTCGAATTGCGGATACGCCGGCCACCAATCCTGGACGACCGAGTTTTTCCGTGCTTTGATTTCTTCTCGCCGGCTGGCCCCGGGCCGGCCGTAGGCCCACACCGCCTTTGTCGCCACAGAACGGTCCGCATAAACAAAGGCGTACTCCGCGATCTTGCCCGGCTGCGCCACGTATCCGGCGCCATGCAGTATATATATCCCGCGGCAGAGGCGGTTAACCGGAATCCTTACCGATCCGGGAAGCGGTTTGCCGCCGGACGTGCGCAGGATGCGCGATCTGACTGCAATCGCCGCCCTGCCGTTGTTGCGGCGCTGATCGAGGATGCGGAAGGGCACGCCGTGAATCCGCCGCACGCCCGGGCCGATCTGGGTGAGCTGGCTGCCGTCGCCAATCCAGGCGTCTTTTCCATGCAGCGGACGGTTAGCCAGGGGCGCCATATCCAGCATCTCCCACTGACGGGCCGGGACGCTGGCGCAGACCCGGTATGGCGTCCGCCAGGAGGCTTTCATGCCGGCCAGGAATTCCCCCAGAGAACCCTTGCCGCTGAATATCAGCGGGTTCGTCCACGCGCGGCGGCCGGCGGAGTCAATCACCACGGCCCGGAAGACCTGCCAGTCGGGTGAAAGCTGGACATCCAGGGACCGGATCGGACCGCCGCGGGCATGGTGCGCCGAGCCGCCGAAGGGTTTATGCAGGATCAGGTAGACGGCAGTGGCCGGCGAGCAACGCAGAATAATTCGTCCGTCCTGTATCCGGAAATCGTCGATGCGCGGGCCGGTGGAACTGTAGTAACAGCCGCGGCGCAGCGCATCAATGACGTTGCCCGCGGTCAGCGATCTGAGTTTCAGCCAGACCCATCCGCCGCAGGCTTGGGCGGGATAGGCGTGTGCATCGTCGACGGCCACCGCCGGCACCACGCGGCCTGCGTCGAGCATGTGGGTCCAGTCCGCCTCGCTGCCGGCGCGGCCGATGTCATCGCAGCCGAAATTGAAAACTTCCATGGCCGCAAGGTTCCTGAGGTAGGCGAACTGATCGTAGCGGTGTTTGCACCAACAGGGATGCGCCAGGATAGTCTCGCCGCCGGCGGCCTTGACCGCCTTGATGAGCGCATTTGCATTCCTGACGGCTGATCCGGGCGCAAATTTGCGGGGGATGTTGATCGCGACGAGATGATGCGTGTCTTGGCCGCCGATCCGCCGCACGCCATACTCGGCGCCGTTGATCACCAGGAAGCCCTTGCGCGTCAGTGCGGCGACATCGTTGGTTCGATTGTGGTCGGTAAGCGCCAATACCTGATAGCCGTGTTTGCGGTAATGTCCGGCGACTTCCCGCGGCGACCACTTGCCGTCAGAATTCGTCGTGTGGGTGTGAAGATTGGCTTTATACCATTTCCCGGGTTGCGTAAACGGATTTATGAGGTTCATGGCTTGCAGTATAGTTCGCCGAATCAAACCTTCAACAGGATTATCCGGCAAGACTGGCAAGACGCAATGGCGCCGGCGATACAGGTTGCACGCGGGGTCTGCCGGCGTTAGACTCACCGCAAATCGTTCACAAATTGACAAGGAACTCGAAGATGGAACAGCAGGGATTCAAGACCGAGCAGGAGGCGTTCTGGGCCGGGCAGTTCGGCGACGAATATACCGGCAGAAACACCGGCGAGGCGATAATCGCGTCGAACGCCGCCCTGTTCGCGAAGATTCTGGCCCGGACGGCCGGCGTCAGATCGATCCTCGAGTTCGGGGCCAATATCGGCCTGAACCTGCTGGCCATCCGGAAGCTCCTGCCGCAGGCCGGGCTTTCGGCCATCGAGATCAACCAGAAGGCCATCGAGCAGTTGAAACTCATCGACGGCGTGAAAATCCATGCCATGTCCGTGCTGGATTACCGGCCGCAGGCGCAGGCGGACCTGGCGTTCACCAAGGGCCTTCTTATCCACATAAACCCCCAGATGCTGCCGGCTCTTTACAAGACCATCTATGACTCGAGCCTCCGCTACATCTGCATCGCGGAATATTACAACCCGGCCCCGGTCGAGGTTTCCTATCGCGGCCACGCGGCCAGGCTTTTCAAACGCGACTTCGCCGGCGAAATGCTCGACGCCTTCGCCGACCTGCGGCTGGTTGACTATGGCTTTGTCTATCGCCGCGACCCGAACTTCAGGCAGGACGACATGACCTGGTTCCTGATGGAAAAAAGATAGAATGTCCGGCGGTGGACAGGAAAGACGACAACTGGCTTTCGTTTTTTGACCCCGGCCGTGCGCGAGGCCCGCGCCGCGATGCCGACGTGGTCGGCGGCGCATCGGCGGATCAAACGGGCGAACAAGCCGCAGGCCAGGTCAATCAGTCCGCGAGCCGGGCCGGGGAAACCGGCGGCGAGGCCGATCCGGACGAGCCGGGCAAAAACGGGCGAGCGGCGCTGACGGTCTCGGTCCTGGTGGCGCGGATAAAAAACGCTCTTGTCGAGGCGTTTCCGGCCCGCATCTGCCTGATCGGCGAGATAAGCAATTACAGCCGCCACAGTTCCGGCCACGCATATTTCAGCCTGAAGGACGCCCAGGCCGCGATCGGCGCGATAATGTGGAAGAGCAGCGCGGCCCGCCTGAAGTTTTCGCCGGCAGACGGCATGGAGGTCGTAGTCGAGGCCCGGCTGGACGTCTACGAGCCGCAGGGACGGGTGCAGCTTTACGTCGAGACCATGACGCCGCGCGGGCAGGGCTCGCTGGAGCTTGCCTTCCGCCAGTTGTGCGAAAAGCTGAAAGGCCAGGGGCTTTTCGACCCGGCCCGCAAGGTTCCACTGCCCAAATATCCGATGGGGATCGGCGTGGTGAGCAGCCAGACCGGGGCGGCCATTCGGGACATAGCCCGGACGCTCCGTCGCCGCTGGCCGGCGGCGAGGGTTTATCTTGTTCCAGCGCTGGTTCAGGGCCAAGGCGCCGCCCGGAGCGTCGCCGAGGCGATATCGCTGCTGGACGCCAGCGCCGCGCGGATGGGAATAGAAGTGATTATCGTCGCGCGGGGCGGCGGCAGCCTGGAGGACCTCTGGGCGTTCAACGAGGAGCCGGTAGCGCGGGCGGTCTTCGCGGCAAAGACGCCGATTGTCTCGGGCGTCGGGCACGAGGTGGACGTTACAATCTGCGACATGGTTGCCGACGTGCGGGCCGCCACGCCGACCGCGGCGGCGGAACTGGCCTCGCCCGATTCCGCCGAGGTCCGCAAGCACGTGCAGCACCTCGTCAGCAGGCTCGACTCGCGGGTCAGGCAGATTCTGGACCGCGGCAGACAGCTTCTGGAATCAGCTTCGGGCAGGCCGGTTTTCCGCGATCCGGCCTGGCGGCTGAGATCGGCGGCCCAGCGGCTCGATGAAATATGCGCCCGGCTAGGCATGGGTTTGGGCCGGCTGCTGGCCCAGGCCCTGCGGCGGATCGAGCCGATCGCCGGGGCGCTTGCGGCGGTTCATCCGGCCAGGTTGCGGGAGAAGGCCGCCGCCGACGTTGCCGCCCTGCTGCACCGGCTCGGCTGGGCGCTGGGCGGGGCAAGCAAGCAGGCGGGCGACAGGCTGGCGGGCCTCGCCGGCCGGCTCGACGCCGCCAGTCCGCGCGGCGCGGTCGCCCTTGCCCGGCAAAAGGTCGAGTCGCTGTCCCGCCAGATCGAGTCGATGAGTTATCGCAGCGTGCTGGCCAGGGGTTTCAGCGTAACGCGCCTGGCCGACGGGAAGATCATCCGCAGCGTCAGGCAGGCCGCGCCCGGCCGGGCGATTGTAACGGAACTGCCCGACGGAAAACTGGCCAGCGTCGTGCAGGGCGAAGATTCGCCCGCTATGCCGCCAGCCAGGCAAACCGGCAAGCGGGCGAAAAAAAACGCCGCCGCGGGAGAGGAAAATAAAAATCGCGAATCGACGCTGTTCGATTAGAATACTGTTTGATTGAAATAGGCGATCCGGGCGGGGGCCGGACGATTTGGGAGATTGCAGGCCATGGCCAAGGAAAAAGAGAAAATGTCGTTCGAGCAGGCGCTGGCCCGGCTCGAGCAGATCGTCCGCCAGATCGAGGAAGGCAAGGTCCCGCTGGAGGAGTCGATCGAGAAATACGCCGAGGGGATCGAGCTGGTGAAATGCTGCCGCTCGATACTCGACACGGCCGAGCGGAAAATTCAGGTGCTGGCAAAGGGTCAGGGCCAGTCGCTCGCCCCAGCCGGCGAACTGGACGAGTCGGCCGATCAATCCTCGTAGCTTTGAATCGGCATGAATACGGTCCCCCTGCTCGCGCAGGGGGCTTTATGAATGTTTCGCCGACGGATTTGTTTTAAAGCCCCGCATGTAAATGCGGGGATGCAGTTGTGTTTTAAAGGGCGAGGCACAAAATCCGCCACGACCGCACGTTGCGGCCGGAAGGGAAGGCCGATGAAGATATCGTTCACGACGCTGGCGTGCCCGGCCTGGGGCCTGGACGAGATCGTCCGCCGTGCCGTCGAGTACGGTTACGACGGCATAGACTTTCGCGGCATGGCGGGAAAGATGGCGATCTACGAACTGCCTGAATTTTCCACCGGCCTGGAGCAGACCGCCGGAAAAATCCGCTCCGCAGGCCTGGCAGTCAGCGGCCTGAGCAGCGGGGCGAAACTCTACGACAAAAATCCCGCCGCCCTTGACGCCTCTGTCGGCGAGGTCGCCCGATACGCAAAACTTTGCGAGGCCCTGGGCTGCCGGATCATACGGGTCTTCGGCGGCAAGTTCGAGGGCATGGCGAAATCCGGCTGCATCGGCACGGCCGTCGCAACGCTCCGCAGGATGTCGCAGGCGGCGAAAAAAATCACCATCGCGGTCGAGACGCACGACGACTGGATCAACTGCGAACTCCTCGTCGAGCTGCTCGATCAGGCGAAAGTGCCCAACGCCGGCATACTCTGGGACGTGCATCATCCGTACCGTTTTCTCGGCCAGCCGCCGCGGCAGACGTGGGACATCATCAGAAAGCGGGTCTGCTACACGCACATCAAGGACGGCCGGAGCCTGGGCGAGGGCAAATACGAATACACACTGCCGGGTGAGGGCGACGTGCCGTTAATGGAGATCGCCTCGCTGCTGAAGTCGGGCGGATACAAGGGCTGGTTGACGCTGGAATGGGAGAAGGCGTGGATTCCCCAACTGCCCGAACCCCAGATCGCCCTGCCGGCGTATGCGGCGTATCTTCGTCAACTGGCCGGGTAACAGCCCGGTTTTGCCTACCAATCCGGGCTGTTTTCGCTTAAGATAATGGGCATAAGAGCCGACTATTCCAGAATAGACCTCAGCGGCGCCGGAAGTTCCGTCGGCCCGCGGAACAGGGAGCCTGAAAATGAAGTATCTGGCCATAATCATAACAGTCGCGTTCGTTCTGACCGCCGGGCTGGGCTGTAAAAAAGATAAGCTGCCCGACCAGGCCGATAACAGCCAGGCTTACGACACGAAAATGGACGGCCCGCCGGCCGCCCAGGAATTTGCCAATAATCCGAATGTAACCGCCGACCAGAAGAAGCTCTCCGACCAGATGAACAAGGAAAAGGTCCCGCCCGGCGCGGACGGCTCGACCAAGCCGCCGGAGTCGGCCAGCGGACCGGCGACCGCACCGGCCACCGCGCCCAAGTAGGCGTGGGCTGTCTTGTCGCGGACCCGGCCGCTCGCAAGAACTTCCGCAAAGCCCGGAACAATTTTTTCGTGTCCGATCCGCCCGGCATTTTTTGCAATCCGCGGCGTGTCTCATGGCAACCTGGAAACCCGCTTCCCGATGGAGATATGAAAATGCTTCCGACCGCCGTAGTCAGGTATCTCGAATCGCACCGCAAAAAACATCTGGCCCCGCTGATGGAATTCATCCGGTTTGCGTCGGTGGCCTCCGCGCCCGACCGGGCGGACGACTGCGAAAGGGCCGCCCGATGGCTGGTAAAATATCTGCGGGCGAGGGGGATGAAGGCCCGCGTCGCGGACGTCCCCGGCGGCAGACCTAACGTGCTGGCAGAGCTTATTGTCGACAGGAAAAAGCCGACCCTGCTGATGTACGGCCATTACGACGTCCAGCCCGCCGAGCCGCTGAATCTCTGGAAGACCAGTCCGTTCGAGCCGGTGATCAAGGGCGGCCGCATCTTCGCGCGCGGCGCCAGCGACGATAAGGGTCCGATCTTCGCCCACCTGATGGCCATCGAGGCATGGCAGAAGGCCGGCGGAGGACTGCCGCTGAACATAAAGATGTTCATCGAGGGCGAGGAGGAGATCGGCTCGCCGCGGGTCGAGCCTTTCGTGGCAAAATACGCTGACGAGCTTGCGGCCGATGCCGTACTTGTCAGCGATTCGGAATTTTTCTCCCACGGCCGGCCGGCCCTGACTTATGCGTATCGCGGGCTGGTCTGCCTGGAGCTGACTGTCGAGGGGGCGAATCAGGATTGCCACAGCGGCCGCAACGGAGGCGTGGTGGCCAATCCGATCATCGCGCTGGCGCGGCTGATCGCCAAAATGCACGACAACAGCGGCAGGATAACCCTGCCGGGCTTTTACGACGACGTCGCGCCGCTGGGCGACGCCGAACGCCGGGCATGGAAGAAACTGCCGTTCGACGAAAAGGCCCTGGCCCGGTCGCTGGGCCTGAAGGTGCTGGCCGGCGGGGAAAAAGGCCTGCCGGCCCTGGAGCGCCGCTGGGCCAGGCCCACGCTCGACTGCACCGGCATCAGGGGCGGGCACATCGCCGAGGGACCCAAGACGATTATCCCAGCCAGGGCCACGGTGAAACTGTCCTCGCGGATCGTGGCCAACCAGAACCCCAATAAAATCATCGCCGGCTACCGCAAGTTCGTCGCGAAAAACCTGCCGGCTGGCTTTAAATTTCATATTGAGCAGCAGACCGCCGGCTGGCCGCTGCTGGTGCCGCTGGACACGCCGGCACTGGCCGCCGCAAAAGACGCGCTCGTCGAGGCCTTCGGCGTAAAACCCGTCTTCATCCGCAACGGAGCGTCGGTTCCCGTTACCGCGTATTTCCAGCGGATACTCGGCATCAATCCGGTTCTCATGGGCCTGGGCCTGCCCGACGACGGCCTGCACGGACCAAATGAAAAATTCGACCTAAACCAGCTCTACCGCGGCTCCGTAGCCGCCGCCGCCTTCATCAACAATTTCTCAAAACAGCAGACAAAGAAAAAATCGTAATCACAATTCAAACGCAGTGCCATCGCCGGGGCGATCCGGGATTCCGGTTGGTCTGCCGCGGCGCGAACGGATAGTTTGACGCGGCCCGATGAGACAACCGGCGCGGGCGAACAATTCGTGGCACGGGCGTCTCGCCCGCGGAAATCTTGGGAAAAACAACAACATTCGCAGGCAAGATGCCCTCGCCACAGACGAACCGAGACGCCCGCGGAACATTTTCAATGGGTTGTTAGCTCGAAGAGCGTTTGCAAGTAGCCCCGCCCGGGGCGCAGTCCGCCGTGGCTCTCCGTAGCATTATCGCAGGAAGGGCGAAGGCGGACGAAGCGGAGGGCGGGGTAATGGACGCCATTCAATTGAGCCCCTTGTGGGCGATTGAGCGGCATCTGTTTTACCAGAGTGCTATTTTTCACACCGGATAATTGCCCAGTTGAAGACTTTTGGCCGGGGCTTTCCTGTATCATGGCTCATCTGCCGTGGCGCGATCGAGGGGTGGAACTTTTTGTTTGACCATTTTCCCAGGGTTTCGCTCAGACGGCTATTGCCGTCCTCGCTTCACCCTGGGCTACAATCATGCCGGCCCTGACGGGCCTTGATTTCGGTGGCGATGAATTTGCAAGGTATCTTTGTCATGGAAAATTTGAGTGCGACAAGAACAGACTTGTCATGTTGCAGAGTAAGGCTTAATCGGGTGCCATCGGCCGTGGCGATCCGGGTTCGGGTTAGTCTGCCGCGGCGCGAGCGGACAATTCGTGGCACGGGCGTCCCGCCCGTGTGTTCCACGACCGTCCCGGTCGTGGCTCATATTGATTGGACAGAATTCCATGGGCGAGACGCCCATGGAACACACGGCCGGGACGGCCGTGCCACTAAAAAAGCAGATGCTCGCAAACAAATGCGGGCAATGGCACCCGCTTTTGTCATTCGGCGCGAAAACCGGAAATGCCATCCGCCCAGGACGACTGGGTTTAGGGGTTCTTCTTATCCCATTCTTCCCATTGTTGAAGTATTAACTTTGCTAAGATTGGTCTCGTTTTCACACCAATTCCACTGGTTAAATATCGTCCTGCCAATTCAAGTGCCATCAAGCTCGGTTCATTTTGGACAATATTCGCAAGGAAGTTGAGGCGAATCTTAAATGTAAAATCATCTCGATGATAAACATGAGATATTATCACTACAACGAGACTTTAGCTCAAGAAAATTCATCCAGCCATCCGATGGTTCCTTACAGGACGCCTTGACAGCAAAGGAGCTACGGCATGGATGTCAAACAGATTCAGCAGTTGCGGCCGATGTTGAACACGTACT
>JACRIL010000253.1 GCA_016235825.1 Planctomycetota bacterium | reverse complement strand
TGGCCTTCGTGTCGCATTGGAACAAGCACGCTCATCCGTTCAAATGGTCCATGAATTCCCTGGACAAGGTGATGGCAAAATGCCAACTCGCCCTGGCCGCATGATTATCCGCCCCAAACTTCTGGGGCGGGGTACTTAGCCCTTTGCCGCTTCGATTATTTTCTGGGCGTTCTCGATCCAGACCTTCGCCCCGCCTTTGACGTATCCGGTCTGGCCGACCTTCGTTCCATCGGCCTTGAGGAACAGGATCGTCGGAAATCCTTCGATCTTGTATTTGTCGTTCAATTCCTGGTTCTGTTTCTTGGTCGCATCGTCCTGCTGTTTTTTCTTGGGGAAGTCCAGTTCCAGCAGGATGACGTTCTTTGCCGCCCAAGTCTTGAATTCGTCGGTGTCGAACACCTCGGCCTTGAGCTTCTTGCACCAGCCGCACCAATCGCTGCCCGTGAAGTCGGCCAGGATCAGCTTTTTGTCTTTTTTGGCGGCCTCAACCGCCTTCGCATAGCTGGTCAGCCATTCCACCGCCGGCGCGGAGGCAGGCTTGCTATCCTCGGCCAGAATCAACGCACACGTCGCCAAGCCGATGACCGACATCAGAGCAACCTTCAAAGTTTTTTTAATCATTCGATCTCTCCCGTTTTGAACCTCATTGCGAAAATTCGGGCCACGACAATCGTGAACCGCTGTCGTGGATTATACCTCTATGCGTCGTCGGAAACAATGGCAATCCGGATCGATCTGCAATGCCTTGTTGCGGGGAGACAAACAGGTGATTATTTGTTCTTTTGCGGCGAGAGTGTATGGCCGGTGAATATCAGGGGCATCCGGTCTCTTTTCAGGCCCCTTTCAGGGGCCTTTCCCCGCCGAAGGCGGGTTTAGCCCAAGGCCTTTGGCCTTGGGGTCGAGGCCTGGTCAAATTTTCTTCTGTTTTTCAGCCCGATTCATCGGGCTTAGGCCTGTTTGACAAGCCCTAAAGCGGGGGCCTGTTACACAACGCAGGCGGAACGGTGTGGCTTTTCAAAAACTGACGTTTCCACAAAATCCGGAAAGCCCGCTGAAGCGGGCTTTCATAGAGAAAATCGCCAGCTTTCCAGAACCAAAGGCCCTGGCCGTAACCCAGCCTTTGCTTGCGATTCCGGCTTCGCCAAGGTTACGCCGGACAAGTCGGCGGACAAAGGCCCGCGAGCGGACCTGAACACCATATACGGCCCTCTCTCACGACTATGTGTGAAATCGAACCGGCATACTTGGCCACAAAGATTTGACCAAGCGAAGAATTGTTTTAAACACAGCATGTGCGTCTCAATTGCAGCGGAAGGAGTGAATCTGAGTTAATTGCCTTTCCAATTCGCCAATATCTCGACGATGGCTTTGTGCCCGATATTCCTGTTTTCAGGGAAGAATATTGACGGATAGCTACTTGGGATAGTTTCCGGCATAGTTGAAAGCTTTGAAGCGTGTCTTTCTTTTTCAACTTTTTCACCTACCGCAAGACTGGATGCTAAATCTAACGGCGTATGTCCATTCTTGTCCTTCGCAGAAGGATCGGCACCTGCTTTCAACAGCAAGTGTACAATTGTTTTGTGCTCCTCGTAAATCATAAATTCATGAGGTCCGTAGTTCATGGATAGAGCTTCTGGCAATGGAGCATAGTCTCCCATGGCGGCAACATGTAACGGCGTCATGCCACGTTTTTTGTCTTTTAGTGATAGGTCGGCCTTATGTTCAAGCAATAGTTTTACAGCTTCAACATTTCCGCAAGCGGCGATATGGAGCGGCGTCATTCCAAAGTTGTCCTGAAGATTGACATCAGCTTTATTCACCAGAAATATCTTCAACATATCAGGCCTTGACGCGTATACGTGCAAGACCGTCTTGTTTTCAAAAAGGCGGGCATTTACATCTGCTCCATGATCGATCATGTATTGGGCCGTATCCAATGTTGCCTCGCAAAGCGGAGTGCGTTGACTCATATTCAACACATTTAAGTCAGCCTTGTATTGCACGGCCAGTTCGATCATCTTTTTGTCTTTTGCTGCCTGGAAAACGAACCTTATATCTCGAAAACCTTTTGCATTTATGTCCGCACCTGCATCCAAAAGCATTTGGGCGATATCCAGCTTTTCACAACAAGCCAACGCATTTCCAAGTTCAGCTTTGTGAGCCAGTAACAATCTGACCATTTTGGGATCAGCCCAACTTCCTGCAGCGGCGTTATATATGACAGATCTTCCCATGGAGTCTTTAGCATTCAAATTGGCGCCGGCATCGATCAGAATCTTGACTGTTTCAAGTTGGCCTCTTCCTACTGCCAAGTCTAAAGGGGTTATCCCGGAAACAGCATTTACATCGGCCCCTTTTTTAATAATTGCCTTGATCCATTCAGGTTTGTCGACCTGCTCGATGACAGAGTACAGCAGCGTATATCCTGCATAATTTTTAAATTTGGCATCCGCTTCTGAAATATCTACCTCGCCAGTGTATGTTTCCAACTTGCACTCATTTAATGCCTTCATGAATTTGGATGGTTGCGAAGTTTGAGCCATAATAAAAGACCAAGAAAACAAAAATGATGAGGATAAAAGCCCTACAATTATCAGTCTGTGTCGATTGTTTCTCATGTCTATCTCTTTGTCCATTATGCCAATGCATCTCCTCCCCATATTTTGACGATTAAAAGGCAAAAAAGTTCCCTACCTGAGAAAAATATACGACAATCATTTCGTCATGATAAAGTTATTTAGTTCGCCTGAGCATGGTGTAAGGTCCGTCGGGTATTGCGGCGAGGGAGGCCTTGGGGTTTGCCGCGACAAACTCGTCGATGGCCTTCTGGGCGCGCTGGGCGACGCCGCCCGGGCCGGCGACGGGCGTAACTGCGATGCGTTTCTGCATGTCGGCCGGGATGCCGTCGCTGACGAACCAGAGCCTTTCCATGCCGATCCGCGACAGGACGCGGCACTGCATCTGGTATTCCCACTGATCGAGTTCGGTTCTGTCAGCCTTGGCCTCGATTGATTTCAAAAAGCCCTGCCAGTCGTTGTTCCAGCGGAGCATCAGGTTGGTGTATGCCTTCGAGCCGAGCTGCTGCGAGCAGTCGCTGACCTGGAGCAGCGTGGAACCCGGCCCCAGTGCCGGCAGGGCCGTGCACATGCCTTTGATTGTCTGGTAGAAGGTCTGGTCCAGCGGGAACCCCCCGCCGTTGGTAACAACCAGGTCGAAAGGCCCGTCGATCTGGGCGCTGGTCCAGTCGGCGACCTGTTTGCATCCGGCCTGGTGGGCCGCCTCAAGCTCGCCGCAGTAGATGCCCGCGATCCGTCTGTCGCGCGTGATGGCCACGTTGAAGAGAAAATCCACGCCGACCTCGCGTGCGACCTTCAGGGCGATTTCGTGGCATGGGTTGCCTTCGAGCAGGCCGTTGTCGGCCAGCGGGTCGGACAGCGTCTGGTAGCCGTGAAACCGCTGGACGGTCGCCAGATCGACCAGGGCCGGGCAGACGCCCTTGCGCCCGCCGGAAAACCCGGCCATGAAGTGCCCCTCGATATAACCCGTAACGATCCGGAAGTCGGCCTTGGCGAAAAGGGCGTTGAGGCTCACCGGCGGGTCGTTGCTAACCCTCACGAGCGTGTCGGCCTTTTCCGCCGTGTGATCGACCGTGCGGATGCGGCGGAGAATCTCCGGCCCCACAAGCATGGCCATCTCCTCCGGCGTGCTGGCCCGGTGCATACCCGTGCCGATGATGATCGTTATCTGCTCGTCTTTCACCCCGCAGGACTGGAGAACGTCCAGCATCGCTGGTAAAAAATCCCTGTTGGGCACGGTGCGTGTGATGTCGCTGATCGTGATGGCGACTGTCTGCGGCTTGCGGGCCTTGACAAGCTCCGCCAGTGGCGGTGTGCCGATGGGCCGGGCAAGGGCGTCCTTGACGGCGTGAGCCGCGTCCGCCACGGCCGGAACGTCCTTGCCTTCAAGGATGACTGTATGGTCGGGAAGTTTCAGTTCCAGCCCCGTCTTGCCGAAAAGCATCTTTGCGTTTTTCATACATGACATTTTAGCATAATCCGCTCGGCATGGCCAATTTTCAGTGGGCCAAATTTCGCCATAAAGATTCGGATAGCCCCACAATCCATGGGCAGCTCTGGAACTTGCGAAAAGGCTGTTTACGGTTCACATATCCAAGCGGAACAAAGCGGAGCCTGGAGTGCGGCGCAAACAGCCGAAATATTTTCAGTCCCAAAGGGACTGAGGATTGTAGCACGACAGCGCTACCGCCCGTTGCCCCTCGCGGGGCACAACAAGGGCGATGTTTTATCGGCGGCATTTCTACAAAGAACCGCTACCTCTCCTGCTTTTTGGTAACTATCTCAAAACATATGGCACGCCCGCCCTCGGGCGTGTTTGATGGCCGTTGGAAGCGAATCAAGCCGCTTCGCGGCCAATCATAGTTGCGAAGTCGGTTGCCGAACGTGCAAGTCTTTCTTTTGCATGGCGTTATACGCGGAAATGGCATTGTAGTGCTAAGGACAACCGAAGTAGGACAGGTTTCCCCGGGGCCTATCGCCTTTGCCCGAATATGCAACAGTCCGGACTGGTTGCCGCAAGGGCCATCGTCTCTGTAACTTGGCTGTTGCTCTTGGCGGGGATTTCTTATACATTTCCGCTCCATGGGCGAAGGATATCCCGGCAGATACAAGGAGCCGCGTATATACTGGGATAGGCTCTGAATAAGGAAGCGAGCATGGAATTCGCGTTTTCGGATCGGCTCAAGAGGCTGCCGCCGTACCCGTTTGCCGACCTGCGGCGGAAGATCGCCGCCGCGCGGGAAAAAGGCGTCAAGGTTATATCGCTTGGGATAGGCGACCCCGACCAGCCGACGCCGGATGAGGTGGTGAAGGAACTGATCCGGACCGTGGCCGATCCGGCCGATGCAAACCGCCACCGCTACGGCTGCGACGTGCCGGTGGCCCAATACGCCCGGTCAGTCCGCGATTTTTACACGCGGCGATATGGCGTAACTCTCGGCGAGGACCAGGTCGTTACCACGTCCGGCAGCAAGGACGCCATCGCACAGCTTCCGACGGCAGTGATGAACGCCGGCGACATCGGTATAGCCACCACGCCGGGCTATCCGACGTACAACATCGGGCACATCTTCAGCGGCGCAAATACGTACTTTCTGCCGCTGGACGCGAAAAATGATTTCCTTCCGGGCCTGGATTCGATTCCATCCGACGCGCTGAGAGTAGCCAGGGTGCTGTGGATCAATTATCCCAACAATCCGACGACTGCCGTCGCCCCGATGGATTTTTTCCGCAGGGCGGTTGAGTTCGGGCGCAAGCACCGCATCATAATCGCCCACGACTCGGCCTACAGCGAGAACACCTACGACGGCTACAAGGCTCCCAGCATATTGCAGGTTGACGGCGCCGACGATACGGCCGTGGAATTTTTCTCGCTGTCCAAGGCGTTCAACATGACCGGCTGGCGGGCCGGGGCGCTGGTCGGCAACGCGTCGGTGGTAAAGGCTCTGCGGACCGTCAAGGAGAACATCGACAACGGCGTGCTTCGCGGCATCCAGTTCGCCGCGGCAAAGGCGCTGGACATGGCCGAAAAGCTCACGCCCGCTGTCAACGCAATCTACCAGCGCAGACGCGACATGGTCGTCGAGGCGCTCAACGCCAACGGCTGGCGGATTGCCAAACCCAGGGCCACCATTTATATTTGGGCGCCGGTGCCGGAAAAATACGCCCGCATGGAAAAACCCGCCCTTGCGTTCGCGACCGATCTGCTGGAAAAGGCCGGCGTGGCAGTAACGCCCGGCCCGGCGTTCGGAGAAAAAGGCGAGGGCTTCTTCAGGATTTCGCTGTCGTACCCGGACGACATTCTGAAGCAGGCCATGGACAGAATTTTTGAGATGAAGAAATAGTTGCGCCGCCAATTAGTGGCGCCGGAAAGAATTGGCGGCGTCCTCAAGCGAAGCTGCATTGCGGCGAAGCTTGGGGGTGAAGGTTTAAACACACCCCCAAACTACGCTTCCGGCTTCGCCAAGGCTACGCCGGACAAGTCGCTATGTTTGAGGGTGCCACCGAATCTGACAAAAATTTATTCATTGAAAACCACGGATATTTTGACTGCCGGCGCAAAGAGGCTGGGGAAGTGATTTTTCGGATCAACTGCGAAGTGAACTCCCTGCGGCATGCATCTGCACCGGTGCGGCAACAACCGGACGGCTCAATGCGGAAGCGGCTTGTGCGAGACCTTGAAGGCCATTGCGTTGACGGCACTGGGCAGAATCTGGCGGATCGTCTGGCCAAGACCCTCGGCGGGCTGCGGCTGCTTCTGCCGCGGCGCCAGCATGGGTCCGGCGCTTATGTCAAGGCAGTCATTCTGCGGTTTGGGGCTCATCCGGGCGAAATACACCGCCAGTTCGCCCAGCTCCGCGGTTGACATGACATCCCACTCTTCGGCCGCATCCAGACCGTAACGCCTCTTGATGTCCTGGTGGATGGCCTTGCGGAAGATCGCGGCCTTGTAGTAGAGGTTCTCGGCTGCGCCGATCTTGCTGCAATCCATGCACAAAATGCCCTTGTACACGAGATCACTCAGTTCTTTCATATGCTTTCTCATCGCCAGGTGGGCAAATAGTCCCATGTCCAACTCCTTTCCTGCCGATTCTCGCCGGCAGGCGGCACGGTTCGCGATGCTCCCCAACACTTTAATTATTAGCATCGGAAATGCACGCGGACAAGGCCAAAATGAAATTTCCTATTTCAAAAAATACGCCCTCCCCACACAGGCGCCACGTTGCGCCATTCATTGCACTTCTGTAACTATAACATGCCTCGAATAAAAGACTTGTATTGTTGGTGCCGCAAAACGCGTTACAAAAAACGCCCACAAAAGACCGGCAATGCGGGCCGGAAATTTGCCTCCAATAAACTGTTAAACTATTGCCTTCGGCCAGGCCCCTGATAAGGGCAATATTAAAACATTTTCATTGCGAGTCCCGATTGCGTTTTCGTTCGCCGGAAAAAAATAAAAATGAATTTGCCTTTGAAAAAACGCCCGATATAATCAATTTGACATATCGAAGGAGGCCGAAAGTATGGCTGCAATAAAACCGCTTGGAAAAGTTGCCCTCGTAATAGGCGTCTTTTGCGTCTTTTCAGCAAGGCCGTGCCTTGCGGAAGACCCCACGCCGATGGACGCCCCCTTGCCGCCGGGCAAGATCACCACGATAACATGCCAGTGCACTGAAGAGATCGGCAAGAAGTATAAGGCTTTGGGAGTGCCGAATAGCGGCACTTATCACTACAAGGTCTATATCCCGGAAGGATACGACAAGGAGACGGACCGGAAGTATCCGGTGTTTTTCTTCTTTTCGCCTGGCGGCAATGCCGGCATGAGCGGCCTGGACGAGCAGATCAAGCGAGACAAGTGGATCGCCATAATGGCGGTCGAGGCCAAGAACGGCCCGTGGGATGCGATATACGGCAACATAGCGGCCGCTTATGAGGATGCCGCCAAACGTCTCAGGATATTCGAGGGAATGAGATTTGCCACAGGCTTTTCCGGAGGGGCAAGAATGTCCGGCGTAACCGCAGGCATACTGCCGGGCGTGGCGGGCATAATCTGCCAGGGGGCGGGAATGCCTGATAATGGCCATGGGGGATACATTTACACGGATACCCTGAAAAAGAACAAAACCGCAATATGCATGATCGTTGGCAAACAAGACAGCAATTTTTCCGAGATAGCCGACATGCAGAAACAGTATGGCGGCAATTATCCATACTTTTATATCCAGACGTTTGAAGGCGGGCACGAAGGTGCGCCAAAGGATTTAATGGATAACGCCTACAAGTGGCTGGTCGAGCAGACCTGCATGAATTCCGAACCCGGCAAGATTCCGAAATCCTTTTTCCTGGACTATGTTAAAAACAAGAACGACCAGGCCGGCCAGATGACATCAATGATGGACAAGCTGGACTCGCTGATCTCGATCAGCACGTTGGTCACAAAGCAAAAACTCGACAAAGATGCGGACTTCAAGGACATCTTCGACGGCGCGGCGACCAAAATCGCCGAGATCAGGAAGGACCCGGCCTTCAAGAAGGAGTCCGCCGCAAAGGACGCCTACGTCAAGGCAGAAGCATATGAAAAGGACATCCGCAAGAAGGTCGCCGAAGTAAAGGCAACAGGCAACGACCTGAAGAATGCCCTCAATCTCATCATCAACTCCTACAAGACCGTTGCTCGAATCCACAAGGATACCGCCTACGGCCAGAAGGCCGCCGACAAGGCCGCCGAAATTGAAAAAGAAAGAGGATAAAAAGCCGGCAATTGCTGTCCATAAATTTCTGATTGGAATTTCTGGCTGAAAACCGGCTGGAAATCTTTCTCGACAGACGACACTCCAGGACCTATATTCGGATTCGTCTTCTTCAGGGTTTGGCTATCATGCCATTTCAAGGAGCCCCCGGCGATGGCGCAACCGAACGTCATAGTCTTTTTCACCGATCAGCAGCGATGGGATTCAACCGGCCTGCACGGCAACCCGCTGGACCTTACGCCCAATCTGGACCGCTTCGCCCGTCGCGGCACACACATTTATAACGCGTTCACGCCTCAGCCGGTCTGCGGCCCGGCAAGGGCGTGTCTTCAGACGGGCCTGTACCCGACGACGCTGGGCTGCTTCCACAACGGCATCCCCCTGCCGGTTGGCGCCCGGACGCTGGCACACCACTTCGGCCAGGCCGGCTACAGCACCGGATACATCGGCAAGTGGCATCTTGCCAATGAGACAGGCCCGGTCGAAAAACCGCTTCAGGGCGGATACGACTACTGGCTGGCGTCAAATGTCCTGGAGTGGACATCGGATGCCTATCACACGACCCTGTACGACGGCGAAGGCAGGCCGGTAACGCTGCCCGGCTATCGCGTCGATGCGGTTACCGATGCGGCGATTCGCTTCATCGATTCAAGGCGGGACAGGCCGTTTTTCCTTTTTCTCTCGTTCATTGAACCTCATTTTCAGAACCACGCCGACAATTACCCCGCCCCGGAAGGTTACGAGGAACGCTACGCCGGCCGATGGATGCCGTCCGACCTGGCGGCACTGGGCGGCTCGGCTCATAAGCACCTGGCCGGCTATTGGGGCATGGTCAAACGCCTTGATGAAGCTTTCGGGCGGATTCTGGATTCGCTGCAGAGCCTGGGAATGAGGGAAAACACCGTTGTCGCCTTCACGTCCGACCACGGTTGCCACTTCAAGACGCGAAACAGCGAATACAAGCGGTCCTGCCACGAAAGCTCGATACGCATTCCGATGGCGCTGGGCGGCTGCTGCTTTGAAAGCGGCGGACAGGTCCGCAAGCTCGTCAGCCTGGTCGATCTGCCGCCGACTCTGCTGGACGCCGCCGGCCTGAAAGCGCCGCCCGAAATGCAGGGCTGCTCGATCCTGCCGCTGCTTCGCAATCCATCGGCCGACTGGCCTCAGGAGGTTCTCGTCCAGATTTCCGAGGACCAGATCGGCAGGGCGATACGCACCGACAGGTGGAAATACTGCGTCGCCGTGCCAGGCACCAAGCCTTTTGCCGAACCTTGCCAACAGCCCGGCAGCGACGTCTACGCCGAGTACGCCCTCTACGACCTGCGGGAAGACCCGCACGAACTGCGTAACCTTATCGGCATGGCGGCCTTCGCAAAGGTCGCCGAAGAGCTTCGCGGACGGCTGATCAGGCGAATGGTTCAGGTCGGAGAAAAGCCCCCGAAGATAGAACCAGCGAAGGTTATTAACGACCGGAGAATCCAGCCTGAGATCGAACTGCCGGAATGGCATCGAGGCGGTTAGTGCTACACGCTGCGAAGGCCATTTTGTCCGTCTGATGGGCGGATCCAACAGCCTTATTTCGCCTCTTCAGGGCTTTTCGGATTAATTTTGCCGTTTCCCAGGGCGTTGCCCCAGGAAATCGGCACACCCAAACATTCAAGCCCTGCAAGGGCGAAATAAAAATCTCTGTTTGAGTCCGTCAAAACGGGCGACCAAAAGACGAAAATTTTTACATCTTTGTTTTGTATCATTGTAGTGTTAGAGCCTATCCGAATAACTGCGATGAGCTTCCATTGCAGTTATCCGGATAGGCTCTTAGGCACTCTAACAAAACCTCTGAATCTTGCACCAGCAGATCAGAATGCAGCCGATGATGAGGAATGCTTGATGAATATCGTCCCGTTTTTCATAACGCACCCGCAGCCTGCGGCAGAAGAACAGCCAACTGTGCGTG
>JACRIL010000260.1 GCA_016235825.1 Planctomycetota bacterium | reverse complement strand
TTCGGAAATATTTTTGCGTACGCCGCCTTCATCCCCTTGCCGAACGCCGGGCCGCCGCTGCACTCGGCCATCGAAAAGAGCGTCCCGCCCTGATTTACATATGTCCGCAGCTTGATTATGTCCTCGTCGGAAAACTTTGGGACCTTCGAGCCGCTGATGGCGACCACAGGCGCGTCATGCCACTCGCCGACCGGGCTTTTGAGCGTGATAATCTGCCAGTTGACCTCCTGCTCGTAGACGCCCTCGGCCCAGCGACAGAAATTGGCCAACGCTCGAGGCCGGTTGTTCCAGTCGCCGTCGTACTCCAGCCGATTCATTATCACGCCGTGCTGCCCGCGGATGAAAAACAGCAGCGCATATGCAGTGGCAAGATCAGGGCCGTACCATGAATTTGAAGAACCGTTTTCCGCCTGCCTATTCAAAAGAAGCGTCGCGCCATGCTTGTACCAATCGACGTTGCCGAAATATTTATAACCGCTGGCAAGGCCCACGCGTTCGAAACCATACAGGCTATAATGTATTTCTCGTTGTTGTGCGGTAGTGTTCGGATGCTTGATTGCATCCTCGAAATGAGCCGCGTTCCAATCCATCGCCCTTTTGACAGGCGAATATTCCGTCTGGACGGTGCACTTGATGAATTTGTCGCCCATTGTGGCGTCGATGCAGACGAAGAGCGTGGCTATCCCGGCCGCGGTCATCGAATAAATCGAATCGCCCTCGTTGTAAGGCCACCCGCCATCGGGTTTTTGAAGGGGCAGCCAGTATTTCAGGACTTTATCCCAGTATTCCTTGGGTATTTCCATGTTAGCCCTATAACCGGCCCAGACGGCAAGCACGCCGTACTGGCTGTTGGAAGGATCGCCATCGCCGGACACGCTTAACGCATAGCGGTATCCGCCATTGAAATTCTTGTCCTTCTCTTTGACGAACTTGGCGACATCGGTTTCCAGGAGTTTGCGAAATTTGGCGGCGGCGGTCTTGTCGGCGTCCTTGGCCTGTTTCCACGCCCTCAGCCAGACCTGGCATCGGAAAGACACCCCATATGTCGAGTTCCTTCCGTCGATGGCCTCATTTGTGTCGGCCAGCCACTTGAGACCCTTGGCTATTTTCTCATCTTTGAAGGACATTCCTTTTTCCATAAGCGCATACAAAACCAATGACGTAGTACCAATCTTGCAGTTAAGGGCGCTGTCCTTGTCTTCGATTTCCTTGTTCCAGAAGAGCGGGACAGGCCAGCTTCCATCGGCCATCTGGCGGGACAGAAGGAACTCGACCTCCTTATCAACCGCCTTCTGAACTGCCTGGTCGGAAAAACGGATCTTGGCTTTTTCGATGTCAAACTGCCCCTGTGCAATAGACGGGAAAATTAGCAGGATGCCGGCAAGAATTTTCAGCCCAATGGTTTTCATGAAAAATCTCCCAAGCAATCAGGCATGGTGGCGTAAAACGCCGCATGATGCTGTCGTATTAGTACCACGGAGTTGTGGTTCGGTCAATGAAATGGAATGAAACTTTATAACGAAATTTTCAAGGCAGTCGGATTTGCGTCGAGGAGTCGGGCGACGGCGGCGTCGGCGGGCGAGGCGGCCAATTCAGCCAGCGTTCCGGTCTGGACGAGCCGGCCGGCGATCATCACGCCTGCGCGGTCGGCCACGGCCGCGGCTTCGGTCAGGTCATGGCAGATGTGGATCGTCGTAACGCCCAGTTCACGCTGCACGCGGCGGAGGTCGGAAAGAACTTCCCTGCACGTGGGCCTGTCGAGGGCGTTGACCGGCTCGTCGAGCATCAGGATTTTAGGCATGGGCGCCAGCGCGCGGGCGAAGGCGACCTTCTGCCTCTCGCCGCCGCTTAGCACGCCGGGCATCCGCTTGAGCAGGCCGCCCAGGCGGAGCATGGCGACCAGGCTGTTGAGGTGGTCGTAGTATTTCGCGTCCGTCAGGCCTCTGGCGATAAGGCTGAACGTGAGATTCCGCTCGACGTTGAGGTGCGGGAACAGGCCGTAGTCCTGCGGCACGTAGCCGACGTTGCGGCGCCGCGGCTCCAGGCGGGTAACGTCTCGCCCGTCGACGATGATTTTTCCGGCGCGGCAGCGGACAATGCCGCACAGGCAGCTCATCAGCAGCGTCTTGCCCGAGCCGTTTGGGCCCATGAGCACGAAATATTCGCCCGAGGCGACGTGAAAACTCACGTCGCTAAGGGCGAAGCTGCCGGCGGTGAGGCCCAGTTGTTCGACGCGGATCATCGGCTCCACCACCTCCTGCCGATGCCAAGGGCGTGAATGATGACAAGGGCCGTCATCGCCAGCGCGATCATCACCAGCGCGACGGCCAGCGCCGGCTGGATGTGGCCTACGGATATTTCGAGATAAACGGTGGTGGCCAGGACCTCGGTCTTCATTCGCACCACTCCGGCGAAGACCATCAGCGGCCCGAACACCCCGACCGCCCGCGCCCAAGCCAGCACGCTGCCGGCGATCACGCCGTTGGCCGCAAGAGGCAGGGCGACGCGCCGGAAGGCGCCCCATCGCGTGCAGCCGAGCGTCATAGCCAGATGCTCCAGGCGGATATCGACGGCATCAAACGCGGCCCGGCTGGCGGCTATGCCGTAGCTGGCCGAGACGAGAAATTGGCACAGCACGATGCCGGCGGGTTTGTAGACCATCTCGACGCCGTGGTCCTCGATCCACCTGCCGGTGTCCGTCGAAAACAGCACCAGCAGCGACACGCCGATCACCACCGGCGGCAGCACTATCGGAATGTCCACCAGCGCGTCCATCACGACGCTTCCGGGAAACCTGTACCGGCTCAGGGCGTAGCCCATCGGTATCGCGAAGATCACCACCAGCAGGGCCGACAGGACGGTCGTCCAGAGCGTAAGCACGATGGCGTGGCGAACCTCCGGCGAGGAGAGCACCTCGCCGATGGCCTGCGGGTTGGTGTAGTAAACATCGACCGCGACCAGCGAGATCACCAGCAGCATGAATGCCGCCAGAAAAAATATTGTTACGGCGGAAACCAGGTTTAATCGCGGGCCTGCGACTGCTGACATGCGCGGGAATTCCTTAAGGGCCTATTTCGGCGGCTCGGTCTGATACTGGTTGGCGGTCAGGATGGCCTTGCCCTCCGGGCCGGTGATGAATTCGACGAACTGCCTGGCCTGATCGGGAAATTTGCCGCACTTCAAAGCGGCGATATTGACCTGGCTTATCACGTTCTGCTCGGGCGGAATGGCGATTGTTTCAGCGTCCTTTTTATAATAGTTGGCGACGGCGTCCCAGACGACAGTCGCGCTGACGTGGCCGGTCTGGACCTGGACGCCCAGTTCGTTAACGGTGGTCGATTCAAAAACAGTGTTGGCTTTAATGGCTTCGGCGTCCAGCCCGGCCTTCGCGAATATCTGCTGGCTGTTGCGGCCGATCTGGCACTGATCGGCCCGGCCCAGGGCGAGTTTCACGCCAGGCCGGACGAGGTCGGCGACGGACTTGATCTTCGCAGGGTTGCCCTTGGGCACAAGGATCACAGGCACGAAATAGCATACCGGCGCGCTCGACGCCACCAGGTCCGTATCCTTCTTCAGCAGGCCGATGTGATATTCATCGCCGGGCATGAACAGGTCGCCGCGTTTGGCGACCTTGAGGCGAGACAGGATAATGCTGCTGCCGCCCCAGTCGGCCTCGACGGTAATGCCGGTTTTGGCGCGAAAAGCCTCGATGACTTTTTCAACCGCCGGCCTCAGGCCCGCCCCGGCGTAAAGCAGCAGAGTCGCCCCGGGCTGGGCGGCCGAGGCGTCCTTGAGCCTGGCCGCACCCTCTCGCGGCAGGGTAAAGCCTTTATCCTGCCAGAGCTTTTCATTATCTTTGGAGGCGCAGAACGCGGCGAAATCCTCGGCCGCCTTGCGCTGATCGGAACAGCCCAGCACGTCGATGGTAACGCGGACCTCGCCCATGTCGATCTGCCCGTAGGTGGCCCCGCTGACGACATCGACCTTCGGCTGCGGGCGAAGCTCCGGCGATATTGGAATAACATCAAGGTCCTTGCTTCGGAGGAAGGCCACGGCGTCCCAGCAGAAGCCAGCGTCGGCTTTGCCCAGGATTACGGCGTTTGCGGCCTCGGCGCCCGAGCGCGGCAGCGAGACGGCCTTGTCCTGCATTTTCCTGGGGTCCAGGCCGGCCTTGCGGAAAACTATCGGCATGATGTGCCCCAGGGTGCTGAATACCGGATGCGTGTAGATCAGCTTTACGTCGTCGCGATCAACATCAGCGATGGCCTTGATTCCCCTGGGATTGCCCTTTTTGACGACCATCACCGGCGTCAGCGAGGCGATGTGCCAGCCGCCCACGGACAGGCCCTCGTTGGCAAGCTGCCCGTGGAACGGGTCGTGCACCACGATGAGATCGCCTTTTTTAGCGGTCTGCAATTTGACAATCGCCTGGCCGCTGTCGCTTATATCCAGCTCGACCTTCTGTCCGGTCTTCTTGAGCCATCTGTCAGCCAGGTCCTTGAACACGGGTCCCATCGTCCCGCCGACGTAGCAATGAAGCGTGCCCGAATCCTGCTTATTATGAGCCAGCGCGTACACGACGATAGCCGCTGCCGCCAGCACGATCACGGCCAGCAGCAGCCGGCGGAGTCCGCTCCGGGGAGACGGAGGTTTTATGATCTGCGATTCGTCGGGATTCCCGCTCATTATCGTTCTCTTTTAATTATTGTTGCAACTCATTCCGCCATCTTCGCGGCGGTTTTGGACATTTGTATCACCCTGTCGGCCTGTCTGGCAACGGCCGAATCGTGCGTAACCAGCAGGACGGCCCCGCCCGAGCGGGCGAACTGCATCAGATAATCCAGCACGGCGGCGGCGTTGCCGGCGTCCAGATTGCCGGTCGGCTCGTCAGCCAGCAGCAGCTTGGGCCTGCCCAGCAGGGCACGCGCCATCGCGACCCGCTGCCGCTCGCCGGTGCTCAGCTCGGCAGGAACGTGCCGGCGGCGCTCGGCCAGGCCAAGATTGGCGATAAGTTCTTCGGCGCGGTTCCTGGCGTCGGATATGTCAGACGCCAGGGTTGGGCTAAGAACGTTGTCCAGCACGCTCAGATAGGGCAGCAGGTGGAACTGCTGGAAGACGAAGCCGACCATCCGCGCGCGATAGGCTGCCCGCGCCTCGATATTCATTTTATAAAAATCCTCGGAGGCGAGCATCACGCGGCCGCCGTCGGGGTGCAGCATTCCTCCGGCCGCAAGAAGCAGCGTGGTCTTGCCGCAGCCGCTTGGCCCCTGCACGGCCAGGAATTCTCCGGCATTCACCGTCAGCGAGACATCCGTCAGCACCCGGATGTCGCCGTCCGGCCGCGAGTAAGATTTCGTTATGTTCGACAATTCCAGCAATTTTTTATGCCTATCAGCCTATTTTTTTGTGGCACGGACGTCTCGTCCGTGTGTCCCAGGGGCATCCTGCCCCTGGAATATAACACAAACAGCACACTCCACGACCGGGACGGTCGTGGAACACACAGGCAAGATGCCCGTGCCACTTATCAACGCAAACCTATTCCTTTTGCAGCACAGTCGCCGGGTCCTGCCTTGAGGCCAGGAACGCCGGCAGCCAGCTCGCCGCCGCTGAAAGCAGCGGGGCCAACACGACGGCCGCCACATAGACGTCCGGCGGGCTCGCCATGGCCAGCATGTCCCGCCACGACGGGGCGCCCTGCCAGAACGCCGCGACCGCCAGTCCACCCAGCGCGCCGATAACAGCCCCGACCAGGCCAATCGCCACCGCCCGGCCGAGGAACAGCGAGATAATCTGCCAGGATCGCAGGCCTATCGCCCGCAGCACGCCTGTTTCCGGCGCGCGGTCGCGTACGTTGCCCAGCATCAGGAACGCCACCCAGATCGCCGCCCCGAGTATCACTATCGGCACGAAGACCGCGCCGAAGGCCACGCGCTGGTCCTTGAGTTTCTGGCGATTCTCCCGCTCACGCTGGATCGACTGGGCCGATTCCTCCGCGGTCCGCAGGCGGATCTCCGAACGGGCCAGGGCCTGGCTCTTGAATTCGATGACCTGCGTGCCGGGCAGCAGGGCCGTAACCTCTTTGCGTATATTCGCCAGCCGGTCGGCCTGGCACTCGCACTCAAGGGCCAGGATGCTGTTGATCTTGCCGGGTTTTTGGAGAAGTTCCTGCACTTCGCTCAGGTTCATCCAGATCGTCGCGTCGTCCCGGCTGCCCTGCTCGTCATGGAGCTTGCCGGCCTTGAACTTTCGGCCCATGAATTCAATGCTATCGCCCTTGTTGATGTTGAAGCTCTTGTGCAGTTCATAGCCAAGCACGACCGACCCGGCCGGCACCGGCGAAAGGATCGGCTTCTGCTCGCCGGACTGGATGTAAACCTCCCCCTTGACGCCCGTCAGTATGATTCTGCGATTCCGTTCCGGCCATTTCACGGACTGTGTCAGCGCGGGCAGAACGTGGTTGATCGTGATGACCTTTTCGCTGGCAAGCTTTGCGGCGTATTCATCCGGCATGAATTTCTGCTGGGCCTGGTCGTCGTAGAGGCCGCTGAGCGTCTGGCCTTCCGGCAGGATGAGCAGGTTGAAACCCATCCGGACGGTTATCTTGCGGGCGTCGGCCTCCAGCTTTTTCATTGCCTGATCGGTTTGCTTCTCTTTGTCCTTGATGATCTGATCGGTTTGCGCGTCGTACTGCCGCAGCAGCGCCACCTGCGCCGCAAGGCAGCCGACCGCGACGGCCACGCTAAGAACGCCCAGGGCAAAGTTGAGCCGGCGGTAAATGGCCTCGCGAATGACGAGCCGGGCGATGTTGATGCTACACCCCCGGTTTTCTGCGCCGGGCCAGCACGATGGTCATTGCCGCTATCACGGCCACGCCGGCCCCGACGATGATAAGGATATTGAGATAGATCGACTGGTCGTTTTCGCCGCCGGTCTGCTCTGCACTCTGCCCAGCGGTTTTGGCCGGCCCGGTCGCCGCGACAGGCGCGAATTGCGACAACCCCGCCAGGCTCAGCAGGTTCGGATCGGCCGGCTTGCCCGTCGAGCATATCTGGTTCCAGTTGGCCGAGATAAGCAGGTCTACGCCCGGATTTTGCTCCTTGACGGTGCAGGAGCAGTCGCTGGTCATGAAATCGGCGTATTTGCGGATGTTGGATGCGGTAATGTCCTTGCCGATCAGGGCGGTGAGCGCCCGCCCGCGGCCGAAGATCGGAATCGCCGCCGCCTCGTCCGCTCGCTTGCCCTCGGAGAGCAGGCCCAGCAGCATGTTGACGAACGCCGCTTCGGCCGGATCGATCCGCGAAAGGCGAACCAGCGAGAAGGCGATCTTCAGTTCCGGCCCGTCCGGCGACGACGCCTGCCTGGCCTCCTCGGACAATTCCAGGTTCTGCTTCTGCCAGGCGAGTTCCTTGTTTATCTCGCCGGCCAGGGCGTCGTCCAGGTCTTTCTTCCCCTGCTCGATCAGGATCCAGACCGCCGATTCGCCCGAGGCCAGTCGGCGCACGATCTCGCGCCTAACGGGCGAGTCGATCAGGTTTTTCACCGTCTGCGGATCGAGACCGCCGGCCCAGAGGGCCGACCGTTCCGGAGAATTGGCCGGCGTGCAGACGACCACTCGCGGCAGGGCCGCGGAACCCTGGGTAGACCAGAGCTTGACATCCTGCTCGTCGGGCTTTCCGGCAAGGTCCACGTCGCGAATGACGAAGTTCGCCTCGCCCCGGCCGTCGTCCCCGTAATCGCGCAGGGCCGCCAGGACCTTGGCCTCGTCGCCCATCAGCGGGCCGCGGCGAAAAACCACGATCTCGTAGGATTGCGGCGGCCAGTGTTCCATCGCGTACCGGAACACCGGGATGGAGCAGGCCCGCGACGGCGTCGCGCACGCCAGTAAAATTATTGCGGCCGGAAAGAGCAGCCTTGCACAAGAGCATTTCATGGGATATTCCCTGCTTCCATTGGCATTTCATCCACCGGCACACCCGGCACATCCAATTCTATTGGCCATTGGGACCCGGTTCAACAGAACGATTGATTTTTTATCGGCCCGCGGCGGCCGGCAAGGGCCGTAAACATTCCAACGCGGCGCCACAACATCTATTTATTCTGTTCGCCGGGTTTGCGCAGGAGGCTGTCGAGACAGTTTCGGACGTATTGTTCGTCGGACATTCCTTCGACCGCCTCGGGCGGGAAGGCGGCGGCTCGTCTGAGCGCCCCGGCGACTGCGGCGAAGAGTTCGACGCGGGCCTGGGGAGCAAGTTCGTCGCGGCGAATGACGGCCTCCATCGCCAGCCCCGCCAGCTCCGGCGAGACCCGCTGCCTCAGCCGGGCCTCAAGGTGCGGATGCTCGCGGAACGAATTGTATTTGCCCCCCAGGGCCAGTTCGGCGTTCAGTTCCGGCGGCCGGGCCTGGCTGACCACGATTGTGCCGGCGGCAAGGTCGCCCAGCCGCTGGCACCGCCTGCTGAAAAAGCACGCCAGGCCGCCGATCAGGTAAAATCCCGGCAGGCAGTCCACGATCCGCAGCAGGTTGCGCGTAACGACCTGGCTGAACGAAAGCCTCAGCGCCTGCTCGTCCATCACCCGCAGTTTCAAAACCCGCTTGCCGAGCGTCCTGCCGTGCCAGAACCACTCAAAGATTATGCCGTATCCGAACCACACGACAAACAGGACCAGTTGCATCAGCCCCAATGCGATGTCGCTGAACAGCAATCCCGTTGCCGCCAGAGCAAAGATGATGGCCAACATGATGAAGACGGTAATCAAAAGATCGATCGACCATGCCAGGAACCTGCTGACGGGCCCGGCCAACTGGAGCGAAAAGGCGTAGCCTTCCGGCGTGCGGATCACCAGCTTGTGCGAACGCAGATCGCTCATGGTCCGGCCCTTTCAATTTTTTCCGCCCGCCGTCCGCCCAGGCCCAGCAGCACGGCCAGCAGCGACAGTTGAACAATGCCCAGCGATATCTTCTGCCAGTATTCCACCTTCGGCTCGTGATACTGCGAAAGGAACGATTCGACTATTCCGGCCCAGACGAGCAGCACGGCGACGCCGCCGATCAGCGTGATAAGGTCCGGCATGATGAGGCGGAGGCGCTGTTTCAGCGTGTTCCTGTCCGACCAGCCGATGAGCGCCCTTGCCAGGACCAGCCCGGCCTGCCCGGCGATGAGAATGGCCGGTATCTCGAACGAGCCGTGCGGCAGCAGCCAGCCGGCCAGAAACTTCCCCTGTCCGGCGCGGATGTAGTCGAACACAACCGCGCCCAGGATCACTCCGTTGTAAAACAGCATGACGATCGTGCCGATTCCGAACGTAAGCCCCATGGCCAGAACTATAATCGAGACCTTTATATTGTTGGTCATCAGGAATGCGGAGAAAGAAACCTCCTGATTGCCCACTCCTCCGCCGGTCTGTTCCTCTTTTTTGACCCTTTCGGCCGGGTCGCCCAGCAGGTGGCCAAACGGCAGGACGACATCTTTGGCGTCCGGATCGATAGCCAGGGCGAACGAGCCGAAGATCACTCCGGCCAGCGTGGCGGCCAGCGAAAGTGCAAACGCCGCCCAGTGCCTCCTGAATGTCCGCGGGAGGTCGGAAATAAGCCAGTGGAGCGGCCTCAGCCGGCCGGGCCGGTCGTGAGTCGAGTGTATCTCGGCGTAGGCGCGGGCGACGAGGGTCTCCAGGTGCAGACGGGTCTGGCGGTCGCTGGAAAACGTCGTCAGGCGGGCCAGGTCGGCCGTCGCACGCTCATATAAATAATGGAACCGCTTTACCGCGTCCAGGTCAGCCAGGCCCGCCTTCGACATCGCAATCCGCCCGAGCATCTCATCCAGCTCGGACCAGAAGGGCTGCTCCTCCTCCAGAAATCTTTTCAGATCAATTATCAAATGAGTCTCCTCCTCTTTTTCGAGAACTTACGTACAGGAAAATTATACGGAATGCGGTTAATTTTACGACACAGCGGTTAAGGCCTGAAAGGCCGGCAGATAGTAGCCCCGGGTGGAGCGAGTCCGCCGCCAGGCGGACGAAGCGGAACCCGGGGAATTGCGTCATTTGACATGTTCTCGATTCGTGTTCGCGCCACGGCAGATAAAGACTGATCAAGGAACGACCCGGCCGACCATTTTGGGCAATATATTGGTGCGATTTGGGAAAAAACAGCGACCATCCAGGCGTTTTCTCTTTCCACAACGGATAAATATTTCGTCGAAAACCATTGATCAGGCCGGATGAAAAGTTTTGCCATGTCTGCCAGTGGCGGGGCTGGAAATCAGAAACTTTCTTGAATGGACCGGTTTTCCCCGGGTTTCGCTCCGGCCGGACGCTGCCGGCCTTCGCTTCACCCGGGGCTACTATCTGCCGGCTCTTCGAGCCTGCAAATCGGCCGCAATGAACTCGCAAGGCATCCATGTCTTTCTGAAAATTTGTCCACTGAAACAAAACCGGGATCGGATTTGTTTGCGGCAGTTTAGTTGCAGACAAACCATTATCAGCTTCTGCCTTTAACTGTATGGCGTTAAACACAATGTTGCTATTCAGCAGGAACACCAAATTATTCTCCATGTTTTCAGGAGGAGAACCTTCTTTCAGCAATCTTTTGAGGTCAATTATCATATCAACTGCCTCCTCTTGACCGAGACGTACTGGCTGACGAGCTGCGGGCAGAGGGCCTCGCTGTCGAGCAGGTTGAAGGCGACGCCGCAATTTTTGAGGATGCGTTTTATTTCCATGAGCCTGCGCCAGCGGATGTGCCCGGCCAGCGCGCCGTAAAGTCCGCCCGTCGAGCCGACCGAATCGTCGGCAAAAAGCGGCCGCGTGAGCGGGTCGTTGAGCGAATTGACCAGAACCAGATGCTGGCGCGCGATGATCTGCGCGTCCCGCACGAAGGTCTCCGCCAGGATCGGGTCGTCCAGGCTGGTCAGGAAAACAAGCAGCGCCCGTCGCCGCAGCCTCAGGCGCAGGAACGTGAACAGTTCCGTGAAGTCTGGCGTTACCAGCCTGGGCTCGACGGAGTAAAGTTCGTCGCGGCAGACGCGGAAATGCGACCTGCCGCTGCCGGCGCGGAGGAACCTGTCTACGCCGTCGCTGAAGGTAATCAGGCCGAAGTGGTCGCCCTGTTTGTCGGCCGCGACCGCCAGGACCAGAGCGGCGTTGACGAACCGTTCCATCATGTCGGCCGGCGGCGGCCGGAAGGGTTCGCTCGAAGATTCATTCGACATCGCGTCCCGGCCGGCCAGCGCCGGGGCGACCTGAGGTTTGGCAGCCACGACCAGCCGCGAACTGAGCCGCGAGGCGTCCAGAATCACGTACACCTCCTGCGTCCGCTCTATCTGAAAGACTTTCGTAACCGGCCGGCCCCGCTTGGCCGTGGCCTTCCAGTGTATGTCGCCGTAGGAGTCGCCCGGGACGTACTCGCGCAGTTTCTCGAATTCCCTGCCCTGGCCTATCTGCCTCTGGGCGTGCACGCCGAACCCGCCGCGATTGAGGAACAGGGCCGCAAGGTGTTTCCGCTCCGACATAAGGTTTGGGTACACCCGCACCTCGACGGACAGGCCGACTTTTCTGCGGATGTTCCACAGGCCCATCGGCGAGCGGGCCAGCAGGAAGCAATCACGGATGAAGTAGCGTCCGCGGCGCAGGGCCGTGCACGGCCAGCTTACCGTGTACGATTCGCCCGATCCGTCGAGTTCGACATCGAGCTGGGCGATCTGCGAGAAAAAATCCTCCGGCAGGGCCGGCGCGAGCGTCATATTTTTCCGGACGCCGCGCCGGAATGAAATTTTCAGGTCGAGCGCGGCCCGCGAGTCCTTGGTTATCCGCACCACATCGGGTCCGGTTACTTTCAGGCCGTCCAGGGCCGACAGGGCGATTGCCGCGTCGATGCTTGCCGCGACGGCCAGCACGACCAGCGCCGCGGCGATCAGGAAATCGAGCGGCAGGCCCAGAACAGCGGTCGTGCTGCCGCTTGCCGCCGCCGCCAGCAGCCGGCAGATCGCCGCCGCCGGAATCAGCCCGGCCAGCCACAACAATATGGAGCGCGGGGCGATCATCTGGGCACGGTCAGGTCCTTGAGTATCCGGGCGATCACCTCGCCGACGGTCAGGCCCTCGATCTCGAATTCCGGCCTGAGGATCAGCCGGTGCGCCAGCACGGGCGCCGCCAGCGACTTGACGTCGTCGGGCGTTATGAAGTCGCGTCCGGCCACCGCCGCGGCCGCCCGCGAGGCCAGCAGCAGCGCCTGCGTCGCCCGCGGCCCGGCGCCCACGAGCACGCTCTCGCTGCTTCGAGTGGCCCGGATCAGATCGACGATGTAGCCCAGAAGCTCCGGCCGGACCGTGATGGCCTCCAGGCATTTGCGAAGCTCCACCAGTTCCTGGGCAGTTATGACGGCTTTTACGGCCCCGGCGGCCAGCACCGCCTCGGGCGCATCCTGCCCCAGCATCCGCCCTGCCAGCGTCAGTTCCTCATCCCGGTCGGGGCAGGCCATGCTGATCTTGAGCATGAAGCGGTCCTTCTGCGCCTCCGGCAGCGGGTACGTGCCCTCGTATTCAATCGGGTTCTGCGTCGCGAAGACCGTGAAATTGGGCGAAAGCTCGTGGTTCTGCCGGTCGATCGTAACGATGCGCTCCTGCATCGCCTGGAGCAGGGCCGCCTGGGTCTTGGCCGGGGCGCGGTTGATCTCGTCGGCCAGCAGGAACGTCGTGAAGACCGGCCCCTTGACCAGCATGAACTGGCCCTTCTGGAAGTCGAAGACGTTCGTGCCTGTTATGTCGGCCGGCATCAGGTCGGGCGTGAACTGGATGCGGGCGAATTCGCAACCCAGCACCTTCGCCAGAGTGCGGACCAGCAGCGTCTTGGCCACGCCCGGCACGCCCTCGACAAGGGCGTGGCTGTTCGTGAAAATCGCGATCATCGCCTGGTCGATCACGCCCTCCTGCCCGATGATGACCTTGCCCACCTCGGCCCTGGCCGCCTGAAGAACTTCCTTGAGCTTCTGAACGCTCGGTTGCATTTCCGCCATTTCCTTTCAATGTTATTTCGACGGTTGGGAAGATGGAATTTCCATCTCCTCCCACCAGAATTTCCATTTTGAAACGAGCTGACCGGCGATATCCAGGGCAAGCCCGTACTTAGCAAGTATCTGCCGGCCCGTTTCGCCGTTTTCCTTCAAAGGCAGCGTCAAACTGATCTGCGCTGTGCCTCTGCAGGTCGATATGGCGGCACCTTCCTGCACTTCCTTCGCCAGTTTTATCCCAAAGGTGTCGTTATATTTAATCCGCGAAGTTACAAACAGATTTTCGGCAAGGATGCCGCAATCCAGCGTTATGCTCCGCCGGGAAATGTCCTGCGCAGCCTTATTGACGGCCATTTCCAGACGAACGAATGGCGGTATGGGCAGATCACTGGGCAGGAAACCGTTGATCCGGATTTTCCCGTCGGCCGGAATTTCCGTAATCTCCAAAGCCTTCCGCGGGATCGAGAGAACCATGTATAGCTTCGGGGTGCTATCAAGATGCTTGGTTTCGCAGATCCCTTCCCAGACGATAAATTCCGGCCCCAATTTACCAGGCGCCAGCCCTCTGGCGATTTCCCTGAAAACCGCCTCTTTATTTTGCGGACCCAGCCCCATCTCAGAAAGTTTTATATCCTGCAGAACAACGGTGTTTGTCTTTTCGCAACCGATTATTGCCGCGATGCCAATCATCCACATAATTATTTGGAAAGGGATTTTCATGTCAATTTTTTCAGTATTCCTGCTATGGTTTTGTATCCGCCCACGGGGTCGTTGGCGTCGACGTGGGGCAGTTCCAGCTTTATCCTGTTGAGCTTTTCAGCCGGGACGCCGATGAGCGGGACGCTTTTTTCCCATTCCTCCAGGCAGGCGTCGAGCAGTTTTCGGCGGCTTACGGCCCGGCGGAGCAGTTGCGTCAGAGCCTCGCTGGAGGTCTTGCCCTCGACCACGTCGGGCGGTTCGTCCCGGCCGTCCGCCCGCGAACGCCGCGGTACGAGCCTGGCCATGCTTTTCCACACATACAGGCCGGCAAGGACGATCAGCCCCAGCAGCACGCCGCCCATGCCGTACTGCCTGGCCAGGTCGGCAATGCCCGTCTCCTGGCTGACATCCAGGTGCGTCTCGTCGAAGATGGCCGAGCGCGACGGGCCGATCAGCCATGCGACCAGTCCGGCGGACCGATGGTTTTTCAGAGCCTCGTTGCTGGCGAAGAACGAATCGGCCGCAAGGACGATCGTTCCCCGGCCGAACCGGCGCTCGACGATGACGGGGCTGCCCTTGCAGCGATACGCCGTCTGCCACGCCCCGCCCAGGCCCGAAAACCGGATGCCGCCCGGCCAGGGAACGTCAGGCAGACCGGCGAGCGATTCATCCGGTTCGGCCAGGCCGTTCGGATCGGACGGCTGATTGTCGAGTGCAAAGCCCCACCTGTGCTGGAGCAACGGCTCGTGCGCCAGCCCGAACAACCCCATCTCTTCGTCATCCGAATCGCCCGAGCCGGATTCATCGTCCTCGTCCGGCGGGGCGGGAATGATTGCCGGCGCGGACCTGCCGGCTGGTGCGGGCCTGCTTGCCGGCGAGGACTGGCTGGCCGACGAGTTCGGCGGAGGCATGAACGCGATCACCAGCCGCCCGCCGGACCTCACGAATTTCTCAATCGCCAGGACATCTTTTTTGCCCGTTCCGGGCGAGTAGTGCGGATTCGTTCCGAACATGAAAATGGTCGAGTCAGGCGGGGCGGCCAATTTGCGAAACGGGTGAAAATTCCGGTCGACGGCCAGCTTCGCGCCGTCCAGGCCGGCCGGCGCCTCGGCCAGAGACTCATAAATCGCTGCCGTCCCCAGCGGGTCGCACCGCAGGCTGGAATATGCCGGATACACGTCCCCGAATTCATACCGGATAAGGAACAGCCTCACCAGCAGGGCCGCGAAGCCCGCCGCCAGAACTATCAGACTCGCCAGCAGTATCCTACCCCTGGGCGACACTATGGCGCATCCTTTCCTGGTTGGCTATGAATTCGTCGAGGTCGCTCCGGGCAACGTCGTGCAGTCCGTACCATGCCGACTCGAATATCGCCACGTTCCGGTCGAACGCGGGCATGAGTTCCGGCAGTTGATGGCTGCGGCGGGCGAGTTCCCGCCGGTAGTCGTGGTTGGATTTGAACTTCGCCACGCGGATCAGCCCGATCTGCGAGAGCCTCGCGAGACAGGCCAGATACATCGCCCGGACCGCCAGCCGGTAGTCGCCGGCGGCGATAAAATCCCTGGCCATGTCCAGCCAGCCGTCTTCGGGCATCTCCTCGGCGCTTACGTCCTCTTTCGCCAGGTCGGGCCTGGCCTTGTTGTCCGGCTTGGGCTTGTCCTCCTTTTCGGCAGGCCGGTTCCTGACGAATCGCCAGATCACGACGGCCGCCACCGCCGCTATCGCCAGCAGCCCCAGCCAGCAAAGCAGCTTGAATATGTTTCCGATATTGTCCTGGCCGCCCGTGTTCCCGCCGCCCGGCTGCTGCGACAGGGGCTTTTGCGGCTTGTCGGATTTGAATATATCGTCGAGCCACCTTCCCAGATCCTTGAACCATCCGTGGACGGTTTTTGCGGCGTCCTCAAGCGGTTTGAAGAAGGAATCGCCTTCCTGCTGCTGGCCGGGCTGAACTTCCTTCCGCGGCGCCCGCCAGGAATATTTTGACCTGTTGATGACGTCTTCGATGGTCCGATCGAGCTGTTCGGGCCTGACGGCGGCCGGCTTCTGCGGCTCCGGCGCCGGCGCGGGCGGCGCGTCGGCCAGGGCGGCCGCGGCCGGCAGCAGCAGGGCCGCCAGAACGGCCAGCGCTGATATTTTTCCGACACGATTTACAGCGCCGGCCCCGGCCGAAAACTTCACGTCATTCGCCCCGGCCGCGAACTGCTCCAGTTCCGCCTTGACGTCCGCCCCGCTAGATACCGACTCGATCTGAAAACATCGCAGCAGATGGTACGTCTTTACCAGCGGATTTACGCACAGGTACGTCAGGCAGACCGACACGGCCAGGAAGGTCGTGTTCAGCATCGACGTGAAGGACCGTGAAAATTCCGACTCCATGCCAAACAATACCTTCAGTAAATATGGCAGAAACACGCCGGCCGCGGCGATATTCACCAGGACCGCCAGCCAGAACAGGCTCAGGACCAACATTGCCGCGAGGTTCTGGCCAAACCACGCCCTGGCCGCCGAGGCGCTTTTCGCGATGACGGGCATGAGTCTGCCATCCGAGCCGTCGCCGTATACCCCGACGGAGTGAAAGAATGCGATCGCCCATCCGGCCGGCAGGACCAGGCAGATCGAAGCAGGGACCGCAAGGAGAGAGAGAGGCTGAAGCGCCGTCTGAATGGCGGCCAGCCGCAAAATGCGCCGCAGTCCCCAACGCGGTCCGGCCGGCCCGCCGAGCCGTCGATGGATAATCCAGGTAAAAACGCTCTGCCAGCATTTCATCCACGCGTAAAGGCAGACCAGCACGCACGCCAGCCCGCCGAGCCTTCCGCGTGCCAGCGCGCTGTGCGACATGTCGATCCAGAAATAGACGAATGCCGCAATGAATGGAAACGAACCGGCACAGTAGCATATCCAGGCTGAAACAGGGGCGTTTCGCAGCACATGGAACGCCTCTTCGAGCATTTCCAGCGCGGGTCTGCCTTCATTTTTTGCCTGGCTCTGCGGCATTCAGTCGCGATCCTCCCGGCTGCGGGCGTCCGGCCCGGTCCAGCCGGCAAATCTACCAGAATGTGCCTTCGTGAAACTGGTTGGGCAGACAGATCAGCAGCCGGCCCAGCAGGTAAAAAATCCACCCGCCCGCCGCCAGCGAGATAGCGCACAGAACCAGCCGGCCTGCCATCGACAATGCGCCGGCCAGCGATCCGCCCGACCTGCGCACTTCGCCGCTGCCGCGCAGACAGCCCGCGCACAACAGCCGCCCGCCGTGTTCCGTAACGCACTCGCGGCAGAAATATCTGCGGCAGGCCGGGCACCTTGCCGCGGCCTCGCGCGAGGCGTGATTGAAACATCTCTGCCTTGAAATGCCCTGCGCCATATGTCCCGATTCCACCGCCGGTCCGGTTCGTCCTGTCGGCATGCCAGGCCGGCTTCATCATATTCTACACTACGCCGGGCCGCATGGCTATCACTGGCGAAAAACATGCAGCGCGATCGCAAGGTTTCCCGTGATGCCCACGGGCCGGGCAGCATAATCGCTTTTTGCTGAACATTCGCGGCTGGCTTCGCAAAACCGCTTTTCGATAAAAAACTTGATTTTTCGGGAACTTTGGCGGATCTGGTGCGTCAAAAGGTATGATAGGCGTTCGTTTCGGCGGACGGACCATGCCCGGCGGCCGCGGGCCGTTGGGCGTTGAAACCGGGACCTTTTTCAGGAGAAAAACGATGAAGCATCGAATTGCAGTGGCGTGGGCGTTGGCGGCGGGTTTCATGATTCTGGCGGCGTCGCCGCGGGGACTGCTTGCCCAGGAAAAACAGGCCGACAAACAGACGACTGATATCCCAGTAACGCGGGTGGTGCTGTTCTCCAGCGGCGTGGGGTACTTTGAGCACAGCGGGTCGATCGACGGCAACGCGACGGCCCGGCTGATGTTCAAGGCCGACCAGATCAACGACGTGCTCAAGAGCATGGTCGTAATGTCCGAGGGCAGCAGCGTAACAGGCGTCAACTACGCCTCGCAGGACCCGATCCTCCGGGCGCTTCGCAGCTTCGGCGTGGACATGTCCGGCTCGCCGAGCCTGGCCGACCTGCTCCAGCAGCTTCGCGGGGCCGAGGTGATCGTGATGGCCC
>JACRIL010000264.1 GCA_016235825.1 Planctomycetota bacterium | reverse complement strand
TCACCGAGACGCAGAACCGCAATCGGCGCGCACGGCAGTCCCACGTGAAAGCCAAACTCAGGCGGTTACGCAGACTTGGCGTCAAGTTGTATAAGCTGCGATGCTGCATCATGCCAGAGGAAGTTTCGTTGTAGTGTTAACGTCACCGACGAATTGAACGCCTACAAGGTCTTTGAAACACTAAACGCCCGAGGCGTGCGGCTTTCGGCCACGGATTTGCTCAAGAACTACTTGTTTTCCGTGCTTCACAAATCCGGCGAACATGCACACGAACTGAAAATGTTGGAGGACCGCTGGGAAGCCATGGTGGGAAGACTGGGCAGCGAAAGTTTCCCGGACTTCCTTCGGGTTCACTGGAACAGCCGGCGTTCGTTTGTTCGTCAGACGGAGTTGTTCAAGACGATTCGCGGCCAGATCAATTCGCGTCAGGCGGTGTTCGATCTTCTGCGAGAAATGGAAGAGGACATGGACGTCTACCTTGCGTTGACGCAGCCGGAAGCGTCCAGTTGGCTCCCCGCTCTCAAAAGACATGCCAGTGATCTACGGATGTTCAGTGTGCGGCAGCCATTCCCCTTGCTGGCCGCGGCAAAAAGGCGATTCTCGGATTCAGAATTCGAGTCGTTGCTTCGAGCGTGCGTTATGATCTCGTTCAGGTACAACGTGATCGGAAACCAGCCAACGAGTGAACAGGAACGAACCTACAACGCGATAGCGGAGAAGGTGTCGAAAGGAGAACTCGCGGCGCCACAGGCGATCAAAGCATTGAGCGGCATCTACCCCAGCGATCAGATATTCAAAGCCGCCTTCGCGGATAAAATCATCAAAACCACGCAAAACCGAAACCGCAGGATTGTTCGCTACATCCTTTGCTCACTCGAAAAGGTGCTCACAGGCGCGGACCTGGATTTCGACAGCGAGTCGTTCAATATCGAGCATATACTGCCGGAGAGTCCTGAAACCGGGTGGGACGCTTTCTCCGAAGATGAGATCGACGCATTGGTTTATCGTGTAGGCAACATGACGCTGCTCCATTCTGGGGCGAACAAGGATATCGGTAACGCCGACTGGACACAAAAGAAACCGATCTATGCGGCAAGCAGTATCGGCATCACCATGAAGATCGCGGAAGAGAACGCCGATTGGAATCCGGAGCGGATTGCTGCCCGGCAGCAATGGATGGCGAATCAGGCGATTTCCATTTGGCGAGTATCGCAGTTGTCGTAAGGAGATCAATGCTGCATGGCCAGCCACAAGACCAAGCTTGAATTGACGTGGATCGGCAAGGAGAACCGGCCGAGGCTGGAGTCACGGACTCCCTTTCAACCATGCATCATTCACGCATGGGCTAGTTCGGCAAAGATGCAGACGGCCACGACGATAGCGGCAGGATTGACCTTTATGGCGACCTTGGCCGGCACAGCGGCCAATCTGTCTGCACAGACGACTGCGCCCAAGTCCGCAACATCGCCGGCGACAACACAACCTGCAACTAATGCTACGGCCTCGCGTAAAGATCTGCTTTATATAAAGACAGGCGGGCCATCTGCGTATGAGCTTATAAACATAATACGCCGCCAAGGCGGCCCAAGAATCATTTTTTTAACCAGCAACTATTTCTATCCAAAGGTACCGCCAGAATTACGATTCCGGAAGGTTCAGACACGTGAATTGGTTGAGGGAATCGCCAAGCTTCACGGTCTCAAGACATGCTGGCGTGATGATAACAGCCGGGTTGTGCTGTATCGTGGAGGAGTTGAGGAAACTGTCGGGAAAATACTTGCTGACCTGAAATCCTCAAACATCATCCGCCGGCGCGAAGGAGCAAGGAAAGCAAGGTTCGTCAGGGATATCCGCATCGTCGATCCGCTGCTGGACGCCGCTTGCGACCCTGATGTCCAGACCGCCAAATACGCCGCCAAGAGCATCCAATTACTGGGCTTGAACGCCGTCTGCGCAATCGGCGGGGAAAAGGCCCTGCCTTTGCTGAAACAGTTGGCCGCCGGCGACAATTCTCAGGCGCAGCGTGAAGCCACGGAGGCGCTGGCTGAGATTGTAGGCCCCAAAGCCCTGGAACTGGCTAGGCAACTTGCCGGCCTGAGGAATTATGAGATTCGTTGGCGGGTGAGCGATTCACTGGAATGGCAGGGCCCCGAAGCCCTGCCAATCATTAAAAAACTCGCGTTTGACCGATCGAGCCTGGTGCGATACGGCACGGTTGGCTCGCTGGCCCTGGCGGGCGGACAGAAGGAGATCGACGCCCTGCGAGCCATCGCCCTGGAAGATGGAAGCGACGTAAGGGGTATGGCCGCGTCAGCAATCTCTTCGGTCAAATCAAAAGAAGCCCTGGACATGCTGGAATGTATGCTGGAAGACCCTGAAAGCCGCGTCAGAGATAGCGCCCTTCTTGCCATCGCCAGACTCGACGGACAGAGGGCGTTAACATGGATGGAAAAATTCGTCGCCGCCGGCGACTTTTCCCTGATTCATTACATGAGCTTCTCCCTGAATAGAATTCCCGGCCCAAGAAGCATGGCGCTGGTGAAACGATTGTACGAAATGCCCGATAAGAAAATCAGTGCTTACGGCGTGTCTTCCATTCCCGACCAGTGTGACAGCGAGGTTTTCGATTTTGTTACCGGGATATTGGAGAAATATCCAAAAAATTACAGTGCCGCCATAACCCTTGGCAACATGGGCACGGATGAGGCAGCGTCAATCCTTGAAAAGCTTGCGGCATCAACAAACAACGACGTTAGAAGGATTGCGGCCGCGGGTCTGGCCCAAGTCGCAAGCCCGCGAGCGGTTAAGACCCTGGCCAAGCTCGTCTGCGACGATGAATATTTCACCCGGATTTCCGCGGCAAACGGATTGTGCGACATCGGCAGCCCGCTGGCGCTTCAGGCCCTGTTGGCGGCAGCAGCCAAGTTCGGACCTGAACTGGCGGATCACATGGTTTACCACCTGTTCGAGGTTGCCGATGAAAGGGAGCTTCCCATTCTTCGACTTGCCTGTGACGCAAAAAAAACCGGCATATTCAGCGCCACGTTCAAGGGGCATATCTATGGCGAAGAATCGCTGCCTTTTCTGGAGAAAACCATTGCATCCGACGGCTCTCTGCCAACCTCCATACTCAATATCGACGGCGATGAGGTTATATATCTGCTGGCACAACGGATGGATGATGGAAATCCCGTTGTTCGCCAGAATATCGCCAAAACCTTGTGTCACTCCGATTGTATGAAGGGCGTCGATCTGCTTGAAACGCTCGCCGGGGATGAAAACGCAGCCGTACGCGCCGAAGTTGCCAGCAGCCTGGGGCATTTCCAGTGCGACAAAGCCATCGATATCCTGGAAGCGCTTTCCCAAGACACTATGTCATCCGTCCGGGCGTCGGTCGCGGAGGGCCTGGGCAGGAATCCACTCAGTTTGACCAACGGCAAGGCCTTCCGGCTCCTGCTGAACCTGGCCGGCGATTCCGACGCGAGCGTCCGGCGGGCAGTCGCGATAAGGCTGAATATACGCGGCGGGAAGGACACGTTCGAGACGCTCGAATGTCTCACCGGCGACCCGGACGACGAGGTCCGCGAAGTGGCGGCTTGGGGGATCGGCGGATTCGACAGCGAAAGGGCCGACGAAATCCTCGCAAAAATGGCCTGCGACAAAAACGCCAAGGTCCGCCAGAACGTTGTTTATGCGATGGGATACAAGGAAAAACGATGCAAAGGCGGACTGCTCGCCAAACTTGCGCGAGACGAGGATCTGGAGGTTCGAAAAACCGTCTGCTGGGCCTGCCAACCCGTCGCCGGCGATGATGAAGTGGATGTGCTCCGCATTCTGGTCGATGACAAAGACGCGGAAATAAGTGCCGCGGCCATCAGGTGCCTTGCCAGGACTGCGAGTCCAAAGGCGTTGGCCTTGCTGAAAGAAAAGGCCGACGACGAAAAATTCCTGTTCAAAATGTTGCAGGCTCTGGACAAGAAACTGTTTTATGGCGATTGGCTCCTGCCGTACGTCGAGCGACTGGCGGACAGCGACGACCCGAAGAATCGACAGAGGGTATCGTTTATCCTGGCAAGATCGCAAGAGGCGGAGGCCATGAAAATTCTTGCGCGTCTGGCCAGGGATGACGACATGGCCGTTCGAAATTCGACGATTGGACCTTTGGCAAAGCTCGGCGGGCCTGAAGCCCTGAAACTCCTGGAAAAACTCGCTGACGATAACGAGCCTGACATCCGTCTCGCTGCGATTAACTCACTTGGCGTGATAAAAACTGCCGGCGTCCGCGAAATCCTGCTGCGCCTCAAGGCCGCTGAACCAGATAATAAGAATCGCGATGCCATCGAAGAAATCCTGAAGAAAAAATCCCCCGACGACACGGATGCTCAAAAAACACTTCCGGAGAAAAAGGAAGAATAACCATCAGATCCTCGGTGCAGGTTTTCAGCAGGATTTTTGCCAGTCGGGGCCGTTGCGGAGTTTGTAGAGCATTTCGCCGGCCTTGGGGATGTAGAGCATGCCCTGCGATTCCTTGCCCTGCCAGTCCCGCACGTTGATTGAGGCCGGGTCGCGATAGCCCAGGTTTACGAGCCGGCAGGTTTGTTCGGGGATGGCGGTGGCCAGCGTAACCTGGACGCGGGGTTTTTCGACGCCGTCGATGTAAGTGCCGATGCCGCGGACGTGCGTGCTGTGCGCGACGACGCCCCATGGGAAATTTTTGAACTTGTCCCACTGGCCCAGGAAGTAATCGCGGGTGTGGTAGCCGATCTGCTCGATGATCCGGCCGTGGGTTACGGAAATCTCGCGGATGTGCGGGGCATAGATGATAAGCTCCCCGCCGTCGGCGACGACCGGTTCGAGCTTATACATGCACTTTGCGCCCGTCCACAGGTCGTCGTACATCTCCGGCGCGCACGACAGCACGGACTGGAACGGTTTGTCCAGATAGGTTATGTGGAGTTTGTCGGACAGGTCCGCCGCGGCAGACCACGATTCCCTGACCTCTCCGAAAAACAGCCCCGCCAGGTCGTGCCCCTTGACGACCATGCACAGCGCGGCGAGTTTCGGCCCGGCTATCATGTCCAGGGCCGCGTGCAGCAGGGCGCGGACCGGCGTGTTCTTCGAGCCGATGATTCTCGGGCAGGTTATCACGGCGCCCACCCAGTGGAAGAAGTTCAGCAGTTCCTCGCCGCAGATGCCCGGGAAGAAGTATTTTGCCCCGCCGGAGAATCCGACGACCTCGTGCGGGAAGACCGGCCCGGCCACCAGGACGATGTCGTAATCGAAGATGAGTTTGTTGACCGTAACATCGACGGCCATCTCGAACAGCCCGTCGGTGAGCTGCTTGACCTGCCCGGCCGGGAGGGCGCCGATCTTCCGCATTGCGGCGGGGTTTTTCCAGTCGTGGTTGAAGACCGTGCAGCCGGGCAGGGTCTCGCCGAGTTTGCCCGGCTCTGCGCCCAGCAGCTTGTCGATCATCCGGTCGGTCATCGGCGGGTGCGTGCCCAGGGCGATAAGGAAGTCCAGTTTCTTCGCCCGCCCTGCCAGGCGCCTGTGCAGCAGCGCGGCGATCTGCGGCAGCGGGCAGGACCGCGTGTGGTCGGGTATAATCACCAGCACGCGCTTGCCGGCTGCATCGAGCCGGCCGGCCGCGCCGGCGACAATCTCCCCGACCTGCTCCGCCGTCAGCGTTCCATCCGTCAAACCAATGCCTTCAAGTTTCATTTCTATGGCCTTTTGTCCTGTCAATTCTATCAATTTCAGGAGCGATTGTCGAACCGTTCTCAATCAAAGTCAACCTTCCGATTATTTCGACAACATACATATTTACTCTTTCCGGGCGGCGTGTAGAATTACGCCGATCATTGCCCGGAGAAACACGGATTTTCGCGACGGGCTGTAACCGACAGGCAGATTCGGCGATCCAGGGAAGGAGCCATAATGATAGCCGTACACGTAACGCACGAGGCGGTTGAGAAGATCGGGGGGATAGGGGCCGTGATAGCCGGTTTGATGACGGCCGACGCCTACGCCCGCAAAGTGTCGCGGACCGTGCTGGTCGGCCCGCTGTTCAACGCCCAGGGGCCGGTAGATCGCAGGCTGGGCCATTCCGGCAAGGTGATCTTCAGTTCGGTGGATTGCCTTCGCCCGCCCGAATGGGCGTCCAAATTCAGCCACATCGAGCAGACCTACGACGTGGGGATCATCTACGGCACGCGGATGGTTGACGACCCATGCAGCGGGCGCGTCGTGCAGGCCGAGGTGCTGCTGCTGGATGTACATCACGCCAACGTGCAGCGGATGAACATATTCAAGGGCGAGATGTTCAAAAAGTTCGCCATCCCGTCCGACCGTTTCGAGAACGTCTGGGATTTCGAGCAGTACATGCGTCTGGCCGAGCCGGGGCTGGAGGCCCTCAAGGCCATCGGGTGCAACGGCGGGCAGGAGCAGGTGGTAATCTTCTCGCACGAATACATGGGGATGCCTCTTGCCCTCAAGGCGGTGCTGGCCGGCTCGCCCAACACCAAGACGGTATTTTACGCCCACGAGGTCGCTTCCGTCCGCCCGATCATCGAGGACCTGGCCGGACACGACACGATGTTCTACAACGTCTTATGCCGGGCGTCGGCCAAAGGCCTGACGCTCGAGGACGTGTTCCCGCAGGTGCTGGGGAACTTCAAGCACCCGCTGGTCCGCGCGGCCAGATACTGCGACCACGTCTTTGCCGTCGGCGACTACGTGCACTCGGAGCTGGAGTTCCTCGACCCGCACTTCAAGGGGATGACGATCGACCTGATGTACAACGGCATTCCGGCTATCCAGATCGACCTGGCCCAGAAGCACGCCAGCCGCAATCTGATGAAGACCTACGCGCGGAATCTGTGCGGATTCGAGCCGACGTGGATATTCACACACGTCTGCCGGCCGGTGCGGAGCAAGGCCGCGTGGCGCGACCTGCGGGTGCTTCACGAGATGGAATCGCTGCTGGCCTCGCGCGGCGAGACGGCCATTTATTTTCTGCTTGGCACGCTGGGCGGCCAGCGCAGGAGCCAGGACGTCCGCCGGATGGAACAGAATTACGGCTGGCCCGTCGTGCACGAAAAAGGCTACCCCGACCTGTGCGGCGGAGAGGAATCGCTGGGCGACATGGCGGACTACTTCAACAAGGACCATAAAGCGATCCGGGCCGTCCTGGTCAACCAGTGGGACTGGAACAACAATTTTTGCGGCGACCGAATGCCCGCGCAGATGACCTTCGCCGACATCCGCCGCGGCACGGACGTGGAGTTCGGGATGAGCTGCTACGAGCCGTTCGGGATCGCGCAGTTCGAGCCGCTCTCGTTCGGGGCGATCTGTTCGCCGTCGAACATCTGCGGCTGCATGGGTTTCGCCCGCAAGGCCTGCGGCGGCCGGCGGCACGATAATATCGTCGAAAGCGGCTATCTCGATGTCCCCCCGGACGTCGACATCCCGCAACTGCTGAACATCTCCATCCAGCAGAGGGACCACGTCGAGTCCATCGAGGGCGGGCGAATCGCCAGGATCATCTTCGACAGGCTGCCCCGCGGCGACCAGCAAATGCAGGGGCTGATGGAAGACGGTTACGCCCTGGCCAGGGAAATGAGCTGGGAAAAAGTGGTCGACAACTATTTCCTGCCCAGCATCAATAAGGTGGCCCGCTCCTGAAAAACAGAAAAATGTGATAAACTTTCTGGACATTTGAGGAATTAGTGTGTTTGATGTATACATTGATAAATGTGCGACTGGCGTAAACACGTATAACCTGTACGAGAATATGATGTTATGACCGAAATCGATCTCCATGTCCTTAATAAAGCTCTGATCATCATTCCCGGGGGCTATAATAACATGTGGAATGCGTATATGAGCAAAACCATATCTTATTCAGCCGCAAAAGGTAAAAGGCTAAAGGGGGGTAGACGGTTAGCTCCCCCTGCCCTAATATATGGTGGTGGAAGCATCGACCGACAAAACTACTACGCAGGTGCTGGTCGCTGGACAGGATTATCCGCAAACATATCGCGAGTTCGTGGAGATGTTTCCGG
>JACRIL010000263.1 GCA_016235825.1 Planctomycetota bacterium | reverse complement strand
GTCGTGACGGAAAACATGGAACGGAGCAAATCCGACTGCATCCGGCCCGGAAACGTGTGGGTGGACATCCAACAGGTCTTTTACCGGATGGAGGAAAACGTTTCCGGCTGTTACGCACAAAAGCCCCTCAAGTCCATTGAACGGATTATTCGCGCGAGTTCAGACCCCAGGGGCGTCGTCGTGGATTTCTTTTCACATTCAGGAACAACGCTCCTGAGTGCGGAGATCAACCGCCGCAGATGCATAGCGATGGACATTGATCCCATCTTCTGTGAAATCACAATTCGTCGTCTCGAGCATTTCAGAAACACGGGGCAGACCGGCTGGCAAAACAGCCATCCCTTCGAGGGGGAATACGAGTGCCCCCAGCAATCGGAGAATGAACAACCCGAAGTCTCCTCAGCGAAACCACGCATTGCCCAACAGTCAATATTCTGAGGAGCTTCATGTAAAAACTACAGAAGGAACCGGACGGCCTCATTGCGACGCCTGCATCGCCGGGTTTTCCGGGTATGAGGCCAAGTCCAACCGGTTGGCCGAAGCGATTCGGAAGGCCTACGCCCGGCAGAAGATGTAGAAATGGCGAACATATAACAGAACGAAAGACGTAACTGCGGAAAAACAAACGAGGTAAGAAGAGATGCTTTGCCAACAAATAGATAATTCCACGGGAAATTCTTCTTGTCATGTCGGGCGCGGATCAATAAAGTAGTCGGTCTGTTCACAACTGGTGAAATGCTGAGCGGCTTGACAAGCCTGGAAAATTCAGAAACGGACAGTATGAGCATAGCGACGGAAACGAAAAAGAAAATTGTGGAAGATCATCGTCTGCATGGCAGCGACACGGGGTCGGCTGAGGTTCAGATCGCCCTGTTGACGGCGAGAATAAACCATCTGGCCGTGCACCTGGGGTCGCACAAGAAGGATCATGCGTCCCGCCGGGGCCTGCTCAAGATGGTGGGCAAGCGAAACAGCCTTTTGAAGTACCTGTCCACCACAACTCCGCAGCGATACCAGCAGATAATCGGCAAACTCGGATTGCGCAAGTAGCCGCCGGGCGGGCGCGGAATCCGGCTTTCCGGCGAGTCAGGGCCGTTCGGATGGCGCGTCGTCGCGCGGAAGCGGGCCGGGACACTCAGGCGAGCGGTTTGGACAGGTACATTTATAACGGAAGAGTGAAGTTGAGACGGGCAGGTTCGGCGAAAACGGCCGGGTAAGGAAAGGTAAAAATGGCAGTTCAGAAGGTGCAGGCAGAGATCGCGGGCAGAGTTCTTTCACTGGAGACGGGCAGGATAGCAAAACAATCTCACGGGGCCGTGGTGGCCAGGTACGGCGACACGATTGTGCTTTCGACGGTGTTGACCGCCCCTTCGCAGCGGGATATCGACTTCTTTCCGCTGTACGTGGACTATCGCGAGGCCCAGTACGCGGCGGGCAAGGTCCCCGGCGGGTGGTTCAAACGGGAGGGCAGGCCCACGGGCAAGGAAATTCTCACGATGAGGCTGATCGACAGGCCGATCCGCCCGCTGTTCCCCGACGATTTCGTCGATGAGGTCCAGATACAATGCATGGTTCTGTCCTGCGACGAGGACAACGATCCCGACATGCTGGCGATGATAGCGTCGTCCGCGGCGCTTTACCTCAGCCCGGCGCCTTTCGACGGGCCTGTCGGGGCCGCAAGGGTCGGATACGTTGACGGCAAGTTCGTGGTCAACCCCAGTTACAAGGAGCGCGACGAAGGTCAGATGGACCTTCTGGTGGCCGGTCCGGCCGAGGCGATAAACATGATCGAGCTTTCCGGCACGGAAGTGGAAGAGCACGTAGTCGCCGAAGGCACAGCCAAAGGTTACGAAGCCTCCAGGACAGTGGTCGATCTCATCAGGCAACTGGCCTCGAAGGTCAACGTCAGAAAGGCCTACGTGCCCAAGCCGCTGCCGGAAGACCTCAAACGGCTGGTGATGGAGCGGTGCGGCGAGCGGATTCGCCAGGGCAAGCTGATTGCCGACAAGGTCCAGCGGAACCAGACCGTCGCTGCCATCCAGGACGAATTGCTCAAACAACTGTGCCCGGAAGACGTCGAGAACACGCAGTATCAGCCGGAACAGGTCAAGGCCGCCTTCTACAAGGCCGAGGGCAAGATTCAGCGAGAACTCATTCTTTCCGGCGTTCGACCTGACGGGCGAAAGAATTTCGAGGTCCGCCCGCTGGGCATCGAGGTCGGCGTGCTGCCGCGGGTTCACGGCTCGGCGCTGTTCAGCCGTGGCGAGACCATGGCCCTTGCGATCACCACGCTGGGAACCCCCAGAGACGAGCAGATAATCGAGGGGCTCCGCGAAGATTACAAGAAGAAGTTCATGCTGCACTACAACTTCCCGCCGTTCAGCGTCGGGGAGATTCGCCCGATCCGCGGGCCGGGCAGGCGCGAGATCGGACATGGCGCCCTGGCCGAAAAAAGCCTCGAGGCCGTCATGCCGTCGATCGAGGCGTTCCCGTACACCGTCCGGGTGGTTACCGACATCATGGAATCCAACGGCTCGACCAGTCAGGCGGCCGTTACAGGCGGATGCCTTTCGCTCATGGACGCCGGCGTGCCGCTAAAGGCGCCGGTGGCCGGCATCAGCGTGGGCATGGTGAGCGAGGGCGACAGATACGTCCTGCTGACGGACATCATCGGCGAGGAGGATTTCCACGGCGACATGGACTTCAAGGTCGCCGGCACGGCAAACGGCATAACGGGCATTCAACTGGACATGAAGGCCAGGGGCATCCCCCAGAACCGGATCGCCGAATCGCTTCAGCGGGCCAGGGACGCCAGGTTGTACATCCTCCAGGAGATGGCCAAGGTGCTGGCGGCGCCCAGGCCGCAGATAAGCGAGTTTGCCCCGCGGATGATCACCATCAAGATCGATCCGCAGAAGATCGGCAAGGTCATCGGCCCGGGCGGCAAGATGATAAACAAGATACAGGACCAGACCGGCGCTACGATCGACATCGACGACGACGGCACGATCTTCATCGCGTCGGCCACCGGCGGCGGGGCCGAGGCCGCCAAGGCGATGGTCGAATCCATCGTCGAGGAAGTGCAGGTCGGCAGGATTTATATGGGCAAGGTCGTCTCGATCCGCGAGTTCGGCGCGTTTATCGAGATTCTGCCCGGCAAGGACGGGCTTTGCCACGTCAGCGAACTCGACGACAAATACGTCAAGAAGCCGCAGGACGTTGTCAAACTGGACGACATGCTGAAGGTCAAGGTTATCGGCGTGGACGACCAGGGCAAGGTCAAGCTGTCGCGCAAGGCCGTCCTGAAAGAGGAAAAAGGCGCGGGCCAGTAATAAGAGCCTATCCGAATAACTACGATGAGCCGCGTTTCGACAAAAACCGGCGGTCCTTTCGGGCCGCCGTTTTTTTCAGGCAGTATGCACATCCGGCGTTGCCTAACGGCCCTCCGCGAATTTATACTGCCCGCCATGCCGACAGTTGACATACATACCCACGCCTTTCCAGACGACCTTGCGGGCAGGGCGATTGAAAAGCTCAGTTCCGCCGCCGACTGGCGGCCGGTCGGCGACGGCACGATCAAGGACCTGCTCAAATCGATGGATCGCTCCGACGTGGACATATCCGCCGTTTGCGCCATCGCGACCAAACCGGGAATGGCAAAGGGGATTCTCAAGTGGTGCAAAAAAATACGCAGCCAGCGGATCGAGCCGCTGCCGTCGGTCCATCCGCGGGATGGCGACGCCGTCGAGTGGGTGGATCGCATCGCGGGCGAGGGTTTTCACGGCATGAAGCTGCATCCGATGTACCAGGACTTCAACGCCGACGATCCGATAATGGACCCGATCTACGCGGCGGCGGCGCTGCACGGGCTGGCCGTAACCATGCACTGCGGGCAGGACATCGCATTCCCGCCCGACGACGACCGCGCGTCGCCAGGCCGCATCGCAAACCTGATCAAACGCCATGCCAGGCTCAAACTCCTCTGCACGCACCTGGGAGGTTACGAGTCGTGGGATGAGGCGGCCGAAAAACTGCTGGGCCAGCACGTGCTGCTGGAGACGTCGTTCAGCCTGGCCCGGCTGGGGCCGGAAAAGGCCTCCAAACTCATAGCAAAACACGGGGCCAGGAAGGTGCTGTTCGGAAGCGACTGGCCATGGAAATCACAGGCTGACGAGATCGCCCTGATTAAACGGCTCGACATCCCCGACCGCGACAAGCAGCGGATTCTCTTCGGCAACGGGGCAAAACTGCTGGGTTATTGAAAGTGGGTTCTCATCCCCCAAACGTGGTTGTTTCTTGTTCAGATGTTGCAGTGAATCCGGAGTTCTTTGCGTATTCAGAGCCGCCAATTCCAAGGCCCGAAGGGCCGAAAGATTGTAGCCCCGGGTGGAGCGTCGATGCGACGAAGTAGCTCGACGCGGAACCCGGGGTAGCAGTCATTCAATATATGCCCAAATATTTGCTCACGCCACGGCGGAATTGCCGGAATTTTGGAACGCCGCGGCCAATAATTTTCGATACGTAATTCAACCGCTGCGAATAAAACTCGCCCTCGCGCGGACTTGCCAAAAGCAGACTGATGCATCAATAAGGATCATCGGTCGGGGCGTTTTGCGATTTCGTCGCATCTGCCGCGGCGCGAACGGAAATTTTGAAACACTATGAAGGGATGCCTTTTCCCCGGGTTTCGCTGCGTCCGCCTGGAGGCGGACTCGCTTACCCGGGGCTACTTTCTGCCGGCTCTCCGAGCCTTCAAATCGGTCGCACAGAACTAGCAAGGTATTATTGTCCTTCTGAAAATTCATGCACTGAAGCAAAAACGGTGCCGGTTCTGGCCGGCGTAATCCCCATATAACCGATCTATTGCCGGTTCCTGCCAGCGGCTGAAAAGCGTTAAGCTCAATGTTGTTGCGCCGCAAGCCGCCTTCTCATTCACCACGTTTTTGGAATGAGAACCGAAAATCAATTGGCCGTCGGCACGGTTGGTTCCGGATCCTTCAGGGATTCCGTCATTACCCAGCCGTCCTGCCGTTTTGCCCAGCGGAATTGCCATGAAATGAATATCATCGAACCCTGCTTTTGCCCGCTGCCGCCGTAGACGATTTTCGTCGTTACAGGCGTGTCGGCCGTGTCGGCGGAAATAATCGCGTCAAAATCGGCGATCGCGACCCCGGAGATATTCAGGCCCTCGCGCCTGGCTTCGACAATTGAGATGGCGATTTTCTTGTCTATCCTGGCGCCTTCAAAATAAGCGGCGAAATCGTCGGCCAGATGCCTGTTGAACGCATCGGACCTGCCGGCCGCGGCGTCCTTCGCCATGGCCTTCATCGCGGCGTGAATTTCCTCGCGGTCCGTAACCACCAACGCCGAAACCAGCCAGACCGCCCCGGCCAGGCCGGCCGGAACCGCCAGCCATTTAAGAAACTTTTTATCCCGCCGCTCGTGCCAGACAGCCAGCAGCGCCAGCCCGCACACGCCCAGAAAGACGTAGATGTACACCGGATTTTCAAACAGGTTCCGCCTGATGAATTCCATGAGAACAATTGTATCGCGCCGGCCGGCGATGTAAAAGACTTGGTATAATGACTCTTGCCGAATACGACACGGGCGATTGGAGAAAACGGCTATGAAAACAATGGTCAAAGACATTCCAGACAGTTACCTGAAACTCGTGAAGCGGATGCCTCTGGTTTCCATCAGGACGGAAAAGCAATACGATGCTGTACTTGCTTTTCTGGAGAAACTGGCAATCAGGGGAGAAAGCGACTTTGACGAGGGGGAAAAGGATTATTTCGACACTCTGGCACAATTGGCCGAGGATTACGAGCGGGAGCATTATAGCGAGGAAATCGACCGTATTTGCAACAGCATGAAGCCCCTGGAAGCCCTGAAGTTCCTGATGAAGGAAAACGACATGAAGCCGATAGACCTGGGGAAACTCCTCGGCAACAGAAGCCTCGCCAGCCAGATACTCAACGGAACCAGAAGTTTGAGCAAGACCCACATTCGGATCCTGTCCGACAGGTTCAAGGTCGAACCGGGCTTGTTTCTGGAATAGTGAAAAGGCTGGTTTCCACGGAATAACAAGAGTATTTATTTCGCCCCTACAGGGCTTAAATGTTGTGGTGCCGATTTTCCCAGGGCGTTGCCTTGGGCTGTAATATTGCGCCCCCTTGGGGCTGCATGCTTTCGCCGATATTGGAAAATCTGTGATTTAAAAATAATGGATGGACGATGGGTTATTTTTTAAAGCCCCGCATGTCAATGCGGGGACGCCGTTTTGTGTTCAAAAAATAACAAATGTCCCCCTGCTCGCGGGCTTGTCGATTTAGTTGGCACGCGAATTGCCATCTTGACAGGCATGGTATAATCGTGCCCGTCAAGGAGAACAGCATGAGACGATGGGCTACGACATCGATGGATCGAACTCAAATACTTCTGTTCAACCCCACCC
>JACRIL010000252.1 GCA_016235825.1 Planctomycetota bacterium | reverse complement strand
CACCGAGACGCAGAACCGCAATCGGCGCGCACGGCAGTCCCACGTGAAAGCCAAACTCAGGCGGTTACGCAGACTTGGCGTCAAGTTGTATAAGCTGCGATGCTGCATCATGCCAGAGGAAGTTTCGTTGTAGTGCTATGCGTTGATCAATTTGCATTTGACGCCAAGACGCCCGGCCGATTCGGCAAGTCCGTGGTCGGCCGTCAGCAGTTCCAGGCCATTGGCGAACGCCGCGGCCAGGTGCAGGGCGTCGGGTGCCCGCAGCAGCGTGTCGAAGCGGGCAAGCCAGTCGCGGGCGATGTCATATTCCCGCGAAGCGATCTCGACAAAGCGGTAGCGGCCATCGGCGACGTGCACGCGGAACCGACCGAGCACGATGCCGGCGGAGGGGGCGTCGAATTGGCCCGTTCGGATCTTGATCGCAAGGGCCGAACAAAGTTCAAGCTCCACAAGCTGGCTGATGGTGGGTTGGCGGACCTTGTGAAGGGCCTTTTCCACGGAATTGCTGAGTTTTTCGGGGCAGTAATAGGCCGCCAGGACGCTGGTGTCGAGGTAGGTCATGGTTCAATACCGCGATTTGCGGCGCTCGGAAACAACGATTTCAGACAGCCCCTTGCCCCGGCAGCGGATACTTGCCCTGAATTCGGCCAGGCTGGGCAGCGGACCGGCTTCGGGCGGCTCCGCCGGCACGATCCGGGCCACTTTCTTTCCCCGGCGGGTGATGGCCACGGACCGGCCGCGCTGGGCGGCTCGCACCAGCGAGGCGAATTTCTGCCTTGCGTTTTTAACGCTCACGGATGTCATGGTTCGGCCCTTTGTTCAATGTGTACATATTCAGTGTACCCATTCAAGACCAACAAAACAAGAGGAGAATGAATTATGAAAACTTTTTCTGACAATGCCGGCAGGACCTGGACCGTCACGGTCAACGTGGACGCGGTCAAGCGGGTCAAGTCGCTGCTGAGTGTGAACCTGCTTGAAGCCGTGGATGGCAAACTTCTGGAAAAGTTGATCGGCGATCCGGTGCTGCTGTGCGACGTTATCTACGCGGTCTGCAAGCCGCAGGCCGATGCCCAGAAGATATCCGATGAGGATTTCGGCAGGGCTATGGCGGGCGACGCTATTGAACTGGCCACGACGGCGCTGCTGGAGGAGCTGTGCGATTTTTTCCCTTTGGCCCGTCGGACTTTGCTCCGCAAGGCGCTGACCAAGCTGAAAAAGCTGGAGTCGATGGCACTGGCGAGCGCCCAAAACCGCCTGGACAGCCCGGAACTGGAGAAAATTTTCAGGGAAACGCTGAACGAGATGGCTCCCGGCGAGGCGCAAACGGCGGCGAGCACTATTGGAAACTCATCTGGGAGCTTGCCGGACTCGTCGGCGTCGATCCAGGCCCGCTGACGCTTCGTGAGCTTTGCTGGATGGCAGAGGCGCGCAGCCGGGACCGATGGGCGCACACCAGTTCGCTGCTGGCGATGCTGGCGAATGTAAATCGCGATCCAAAGAAGTGCAGGGCCTTCAGGCCGGAAGATTTTGACCCGCACGAGCGGCAAAAGAAGCCGCTCATAGTGAAAAACGAAGGCATCGACATCTTGAAAAAAGTTTTTATCGACGGCCCGGGGCAGGCCGCGAAAGGAATCTGACATGAAACTATGGATAGTGGTGGCGCTGCTGTGGGTAATCGCGGTCGCGGTTTTGGCAATTGGCGGGTGCTCTGCGTCGACGACGATGGACAAGACACAGGTAACGCTTGAAAAACCAAAGACCGAAAAGACGCTGCTGGATGATTTTGAAGTATCCGGCGTGGGCATCACCGAGATTAACGCCACGAAGGATACGCTCGGCGTCAAGGCGTCCACACAGCCGGCCAGCAGGGTAAAATTCTCCGTCGGAAAGATCGGGTCGAACAAACATGACGAGGGCACATCAACGGCATTTACAGAATCCGATTATAGCGGATTCAGGGGCTTTTCATTCTTCGGCCTCTCGCCCAACCAGGTGGCGGCGATGCGCCAGGCCCAGCGGATATCGAGCGACGAGTTCGATGTCTGGGGCACGAAGATGGAAGGCTACGGCCTGTTTGAGAGAATCTGGGACTGGCTGAAATCCGCGTTCTGGATGCTGGCTATTGGCGCGATCTTTTTCGCCATTGTCCTCGGCGTTCTGTGGTTCATACCGGCCACCAGGCCTATCGCCACCACGATTCTGACGTGGATATCGTCGATATTCCCTGTGATCGGCAGCGTCGTCGCCTGGTTGATAAAACACTCGCAGGTCCAGCAGGCACAAGCCCAGACGCAGGAGATCATCAACGGCGGCGAGATTTTCAAGGAAAAGCTGGCTGATGAGCCCAAGCCAGCCGAGGTGCCGGCCGACGTGATCTCCAAGGCTCGCGTGTTGGAACTTTTTACCGCAGCCCAGAAAGAGGCGCAGGCCCCGTCCACCCAGGCAGCTGTCAAGGCGGCGATTGCCTGATAGGCGCAAAAAATCGGCCCGTGGAGGGAGACGGGCCGACTATTCCTTCTCGCAAGGGAGTTGTGAACCATGCGATTGGTTTGCTGTTTATAAACTACTCTTGGCCTTGGTTTCGGTCAAGTCCAATAACAGCTGAAATTGGAAGGCATGAGTGAAACATGGCGGCGAATACTGGGGCAATCAAGGCTGGAAAGGCGTTCGTCGAGCTGTTTGCTGATGATAAAAAGCTCGTCGCCGCATTACGCCGAGCATCCGCCAGGCTCAAGGCTTTCGGGGCGGCCGTTCGCCAGATCGGCACGAAGATGGCGGGCCTGGGCGCGGCCGTGGTTGCACCGATGGCCATGGCCGCAAAAAACTTCGCCGATGTGGGTAGCAGGCTGTGGGACATGTCAAAACGCACCGGCGTATCCGTGGAGGCCCTGAGCATTTTGGGCTATGCCGCCCAGCAGTCCGGTTCAAGCATGGAAGACCTGGAAAAATCCCTCCGCAAGATGCAGAAGACCATTGTGGACGCCGCATCCGGCTCATCCTCGGCAAACGAGGCCTTCGCCATGCTGGGCCTGACGGTCAAAGACCTGGCCGGCCTGTCGCCCGAAGAACAGTTCAAGCTGATCGCCGACCGTATCGACCGTATAGCCGACCCGACGCTCAGGACCGCAGCCGCGATGGAGATATTCGGCAAATCTGGCACTGGCCTGCTGCCCATGCTTGAGGGCGGCGCTGCCTCGCTGGACGCGTTCGCCAAACAGGCCCGCCGGCTGGGGTTGGTGATTTCGACCGAGGACGCCAGAGCAGCGGATGAGTTCGGAGATGTCTTGTCTGACCTCTGGAAAGTGCTCAAGCAGGGCGTGTTCGTCGTCGGCTCGGCGCTGGCGCCCTCCCTGAAGGACCTGGCCACGTGGATCACGGGCGTGGTCGTCCGGGCCAGCGAATGGCTTAAACAGAACAAGGAACTCGTCCTGACTATATTCAAGGTCGCTGCTGCCGTCGTTGCTGGAGGTATTGCTCTGATCGCCCTGGGCTATGCCATATCCGGCCTTGGCGCAATTTTCGGTGTGCTGGCTACGATCCTGACCGGCGTCGGAAGCGTGCTGGGAATGCTGGGTGCTATCCTTGCCTGGATGCTCTCGCCTATCGGCATGGTGATTACGGCCATGGCGGCGCTGGGCGGATACATCATCTATGCCAGCGGGATGGGCGGAAAGGCGCTGGACTGGTTGTCAGAAAAATTCGGGGAACTGAAAGATGACGCTATTTCCGCATATCAGGGTATCGCCGACGCACTGGCTGCCGGCGATATAGGCCTTGCCGCCAAAATCCTGTGGCTGACATTGAAGATGGAATGGCAGAAAGGCGTCAACTGGATCAGTTCGATCTGGAATGAAGGGCTGCAATGGGTGGAAAAGCGCGCTATCGAGGCCTTCTACGGCCTGGGCATGGCCGTGGGGACCATCTGGCACGGCATGGAAGTCGGCTGGATAGAGCTGACGGCCGGCATGTCCGAGATATGGACGATGTTATGCACGGCGGTGCAGGCCGGATGGAACTGGACGGCCAAATCGCTCCAGCAAACATGGAACTGGTTAAAGGGAATTTTCGACGAGAATTTTGACGCCAGCGCGGCCAACGCCGTGATTGAAAGAAATTACCAGGAGGCCAATAAAAAGCTCGAAGCTGAGATGCTGACGGAGATCAACAGGCGCGAAGAGCAGCGGACGGCCCAGCGAGCGGCTTCAAAGCAGGCATATGACGCTCAGATGAAGGCTGCAATCACGGAGGCCGAAAAGGCCAAAAGCGCGCTCGACAAGGACTTCGCGGCCAGGAAGGAACAAAACCAGAAGGAATTGGATCAGGCCAAAAAGGAATGGAAGGACGCGATCAAGGAGGCCGGGACCAAGCGTAAGGCGAAGGAGGCCTCCGCCGGCCCAATGAAGATGGAAGGCCCGGAAGACGTTATCGAAAAGGCCAGAAGGCAGCTTGGGGGCCTGGGCGACCTGATGGAAATGACCAGCAAGAAAACTATCGGCGTCAAGGGCACGTTCAATGCGATGGAGGCCCGTGGAATGGGCGCTGGCGGAGTCACGGACCGCATTGCAAATGCATCCGAGGAGACCGCCAAAAATACCCGCAAACTTTTAGACAAGGCCAAGGACGGCCTGACTTTTGAATGAAAAACCATGCCGATAACCATCAGGGAAAAAAATACCAGCCGAGGCTTCAAGACGGGCGAGAGCGCCGAGGAGACTTTGCTGTATATCCTCGAAGGAACTTCCGACGATCTGACGGCTGAGGCATATGCGACTGCCCACACGCCTGCAAGTTACAAAGGCCTGGTCCGCCAGTCTATCGACGCCGAGCCACAGTGGGTCGATACCGTAACCGACACAGGCTGCTGGGACATAACGGTAAAATATGGCGTCAAGCCTCCGCCGGAACTGGGGGAGAGTAGCTTCAGTTTCGATACCACGGGCGGCACACAGCATATAACCCAATCCCTTCAAACCATTGCCAGATATGCCCCGCCCGGCAAGACAGCGCCGGACTTCGGCGGCGCGATCGGCGTGACACACGACAGTGTCGAGGGCGTCGATATACCCCTGCCGGTGTTTAATTTTTCAATACGCAAGAGGATACCTATAGACCAGTGGTCGGCCGCCTATGTGGGAATCCTTCACTCGCTGACTCCCTCAGTCAATAACGCGCCGTTTTCAGTCACAATCCATGGTGACACCTACAGTTTTGCGGCCGGGGAATGCCTCTTTCTGGGGGCAAGCGGGGATGAGTCGAGCGCATCCGATTTCATCGAGGTTACATATAAATTCGCCGCAAGTCCCAACAAGACCGGCATCACGATAGGCGACATCATCGGCATTGCCAAAAAGGGGTGGCACTATTTATGGGTCAGATACGAAGACGCTGAAGATTCCAGTGCAAAAACCATCGTCAAAAAACCGGTGGCCGCCTACGTCGAAAAAGTGATTGAAGAGGCCAATCTCGGTTTACTTGGGAGCGTCTGAGAATGGCCGATCCATTCAAAAAGGTCGCGGCGGGTGAGTCCCTGAAAATCTCCGCTGCGGCTTATAACGCCTTTGTGGACGCCGCCAAGGCTTTTAGAAATAGCGCCAACGATCAGTCGCAGACCGCCAAGCCAGCCTTGAAGCAGAATTCAATCATTCTTATCCGAAACGACAGCGGATCGGATCGCAACAGGTTCGATATCCTTGGCATATCCGGGCCGGTGTTTTCGCCTGCCGACGATGAAAATGCCTTTATAAATCAGCCGGCCCTGTGCGGCGTCTCGCCAAACGCTGAAAATCATGCAGGAAAATTCGTCATACTCCAGGAACCGGTCGCCGCAGGCCAGATGGGTAAATCATGCATCGACGGCTTGTCCATAGCCCGGATAGAGATAGTCAACGAGACCGACAAATTCGCGGATGTGAAATCCGGCGATCCTTCGACCCTGAAAAGCTGCCTGATCGGTTCGGCGAGAATTCTCTGGAAGGATTCAGGGACGGCTTGGGCGCTCGTCCGTATGGGTGAAGGTGGCCTGCCTGTGCCGGAGGATGATGATTTTCAGACGCTCGTCTGGATAAACAAGGAACCCCAGTTCCAGAAGCCCAGGCAATGCCCGTGAGAGGAGTTTTCGACATGGATATATTGCGAGCTATAAATGGACAGTTAATAAGGACGCCCTCGGGCGAACTGGCCATCTGCGGTCCGTCCGATCCCTGCTCGGCCTGGATCAATCCGCCGGAACACAACCCGACCGTGATGTTTTCGGTTAATGGGGTTTTCCCGAGTTATTCGGAGTGCGCAGAAAAAGCCGTCGAACAACTCGCCTGTCAATATGCGCTGGCCGGGGCCTTCAGCGAGTTTATCCCCGGCTGGCCGGGCGACGGGATGTGCACCTGGCGATGGTCTTCGTCAGTGCCGGGACTCGGCGACGCCACCCTCGAAATCCGGTATGCCCCGCCTCATTGGTACGCCGCCCATGAGATAATATATTCAACCGGGCTAACCACCGGATACGGCTTTTTGAATCCTCCGGCCCTTTTGCCCGACGGGGCGATGAGCATTATCACTACAACGAGACTTTAGCTCAAGAAAATTCATCCAGCCATCCGATGGTTCCTTACAGGACGCCTTGACAGCAAAGGAGCTACGGCATGGATGTCAAACAGATTCAGCAGTTGCGGCCGATGTTGAACACGTACT
>JACRIL010000259.1 GCA_016235825.1 Planctomycetota bacterium | reverse complement strand
TTTACAGTAGCATGGACGTCTCGTCCATGAGTATCAGGGGCGTCTCGCCCCTGAAATGCCCAGAAAACAGCAAAATCCACGGCCAAGATGGCCGTGATACTCATGGGCAAGATGCCCATGCTACTTTTTCAACGGGCTGATGGGAATTTGCCGCATCTGCCGGTGGCGGGAACAAAACTTTGGTACTTCATTGAATGGACGTGCGTTCCCCGGGTTTCGCTTCGTCCGCCTGCCGGCGGACTTTGCTTCACCCGGGGCTACTATCTTCCGGCCCTGCGGGCCTCTAATTTGGCGACGATGAATCCATAAGGTATCTTTGTCCTTCTGAAAATTCATGCAACGAAACAAAATCGAAACCAATCCAGGCCGGCAGACCCAGACCTGTCTGATGAATTCTCCCGTAACTGAGCCATTGCCGATTTCTGGCGATAACCGCAAAACGTCAAACACAATTTTATTATTCCACAAGGCCGTCATCTCATTTACCACGTTTTGGGGATGAGAACCATTTTTCCATCAATGTCTCCATTATCGGCCGATTTTTTCAAGCTCTTGCAGCAGCGGCCCGGCGTCGATCGAATCGGGCCAGCGGCCGGCGTTGGCCTGAACCGTCCGCTCATATATCTGATACAGCTTTTCGGTCAGATTTTTGCCCACCTGGTCGGGCTTTTCCGAACGCTCGATGTGCGGCCAGAAGCTCCTGGGCAACTTGACGTATAATACGAATCGTTCGCGGAGCGTTACAAGTTCCTGCTCGCTTATCCCGGGCAGTTTAAGTGTCGGCCTATCGCTCATATATACCGCGTCGGAACTATCGTCGAAAAAGCCGTTCTCAACGGCCAGGCGCCTCAGTTCGCTTCCCTCGTACGGAAAGAAAAAATTCACGTTCGGCCAGAGCACGCCCGACCGGCGATTCAGTTCCACCGTCTCGAAGAAAGTTTGGCGGCTCTCGAACGGCAGCCCCAGCATGTTGAACGACGTAGTCCGTATGCCGGCGCCGTTCAGAAGCTCGGTGGCCTTGACGATCTGCTCAGACGACTCGGCCCGCTTGAGCACCTCGCGGCGAATCTTCTCGCTGCCGGTCTCGAACCCCAGGCTGATGCTGCGGCAGTTCATCGCCGCAAGCAGTTCGACCTTTGCCGACGTTACGCTGCGGGCGTTGGCCATGCACGTAAACGGAATATTTATCTCGCGTCGGTAGCGGTCCGAAAGCTCCCGGAAAAAATTCAGCGGCTTGAGACAGAAATCCTCGTCGTGGAACTTGAAGAATTCCAGCCGCCATTTTTCGGCCAGTTGCCACAGTTCGCCGATTATCCTGCCGGCCGAGTAAGATCGCAGGATTGGCCGGGCCTTATCGCCGTATAATTTCCGCATCGTGTCGTTGATGCAGTATGTGCAGCGGTTGGGGCAGCCCCAGGTTATCATGTGGTCGCCGCCGCGCAGCAGCCGGCCGTCGAACGGCTTGAGGAACTGCCGGTCGTCGTAAACCGAATAATCGAACACCGGCAGCGAATCCAGACCGGTGAAATAAGGCGAAAGCGGATTTGCCCCGACCTTTCCGCCGTCCGTCCTAAACCCCAGATTCGGCAGATCCATGACCGAATCGCCGCGCTCCATCCGCCCGACGAAGTTCGGCAGGAATTCGATCCCCTCGCCGACGCAGATGTAATCGACGGCCTTGTCGGCCAGCACTCGCTGGGCTGACAGTGTCGGCCCCTTGTTGCCCCAGACGACCGTTACGGCCGGGTCGATTTTCTTCACCGTCCGTGAAATCCGCAGCCCGACCGGAATTTCGTCGGACATCGCCGAGACCGCCACTATCTGCGGCCTGAAATCCTTCAGCACGTCGCCGACCATCTTGTCCAGGTCCGCCGGCTTTTTGCCCAGGTCGATGCCGCCTGAGTCCACCGGCTTGAATATCCGCGCCTTGCTGCCGACGGCGGTGTTGTCGATAAAACCCAGATCGACGAAAGTAGTATCGAGCAGCCGCACGTCGTGCCCGGCGCGGCGCAACAGGGCCGACAGCAGCGATATGCTGTTGGGCTTGGAGCCGGACTGCTCCTTGTTCGGCCAGACCATCAATACGCGTGCCATTTATATGCTGCCTTTCACAAGCGGGCGAACGCGGCCGAGCCAGCCGTCGATGTCTTCCTGCGAAACTATTTTATCCACCTGCCCGATCCAATCGACCTTCGCCGGGCCATCGCCGCGCCCGGGCAGCAGCGGCCGGCCGGCGGACCTGCCCAAAAACCGGTTTATTTTCCAGCGTATCCGCCGGCGGACAGTTATGCCGTCGAACGGAAACTCGCCCACGCGCCCGCCCCGGCCGAGAAATTCGGCCAGTATTTTCGCGTGCTCGCGGCACCTGTCGCCGTCCACCTTGAACAGCCATCGCGCGATATACCGCTGCCGGGCGTCAAGCTGCTGCCGCGACGGCCCGCCGCCGCCCAGACAATAATCCACCCGCTCGATGAGGTCTTCGCCGCGCGTTACCACGTCGTTGCCGTCCATCGACTCGGCCGCAGAGCCGCCCAGTTCGCGCGACCATGCGTAATAGTCGGCCATGTGCAGGTCTATCGAAGGCACGCCGAGCAGCCAGGCCTCCACGCCCGTGGTGCACATCCTGTGAATGTGAACGTCGGAGGAGTTCAGCACGTCCCAGATGTAGCACGAGCCGACGAAGACGACACGCGGGCCGAACTCGACGCGGCATTTCTCCACGAAGTCGGCGTAAACGTCGTGTTCCTCGGCCGGGTGCGGTTTGACCATCAATTGCAACTGCCCCCGGGCGGCAAGCAGGCCGCGAACCGCGTCGAAACACTTGAGCCGCGTCTCCCAGTCGAGCCGTGCGAACTCGGCCGGATTGGAATACGCCGGCTGGCGGATCACGCCCAAGGCCGTCCAGTCCTTTATCATGAAGTCGAGATTCTGCCGGTGGAACTTGGCGTGCGTGAAATTTGTGGCCCACGTCGCGACCGGTTTTGACGCATCCAGCCCGAACTCGCCCGCCATCCGCTTGCGGGGCCTGACCAGCGACCGCAGCGGCGGACTGTAAAAATCGAACCTCGCGGCGCCGGCCGTTATCAGTTTTTCGCCCGGCAGCACGCCGCTTTGAATCATGAAATCGCGGACCGTGTCGCTCCAGGTCAGCCACAGGTCGGCCTGGTCCGCCCCCGAATCGCGCCCAACCAGATACGTCATGGCCTGGCTGTTGTTCGGCCGGCCTTCCGTCATTATCACGATGACGCGCGTGCCCATCTTTTTCGCGGCCTGGGCGATCGCGCGGCTCCGCGGGCCGTACAGCACGCTGACCACGATGGCCCGCGGCCGGTTGTCGAAAAGCCCCTCCTGCCATTGATCGTAAGGGATCAACGCGGTCTTGAGGCCGAATCCCTCTTCCAGCCAGACCGCCAGCGCCGCCAGGCCGGGCAGGTCGCGCCATTTGTGATCCACAATCAATATTATGTCGGCTCTTCGCAATTTTTTGTGTCGCGGGCATTCTGCCCGCAAAATAGGGCGTGCAACCTTGGCATGCGTAGCTTTAGCGAAGCATGCTCGTTGCACGCAGGATATCTTGTCGCGCAACAAGTTGCGCGACCTACTTTTCTGTCTGCTTGCCCGGTCCGATTAAATCCCACGAAAGCGGCGTGCCGCGTTTGATGTCGGCGGCGGCGGTCCTGCCCAGGACGTCGGGCAGATGCTTGGGCGCCAGGCCGTGGCCCGGCCGAATGACCCGCACGTTCTGCTCGTTCAATACCTCGCCGGCCTTGACGTCCCGCACCACGAAGATCGACCGCCTGAAAATCCGGCTGGCCTCCTCGCGCTCGCCCGGCCCGTATTTGACGGCCCCGACAGCCCGGCCGGCGACGCGGACCGCGCGGACCATCTCGGCGAATTCCGCGGGCACCAATGAAAATCCGCTGTCCGGCCCGCCGGCGGCGCGGCTGAGCGTCAGGTGCTTCTCGATCATGCACGCGCCCATGCCGACGGCGCAGACGGGAACGGCGATGTCCAGCGTATGGTCGGACAGGCCTACGGGTGCGTCGAATTTTTCGCGCATGTCCCGGATCGTTTCGAGGTTCATCTCATCCGGCACGGCCGGATAGCCGCTCGTGCACTTGAGCAGAACGAGTTTGCCCGCCCCGCCGTGCCGGGCGATCCGAACCGCGTCCTCGATCTCTTCAAAGCTGGCCATGCCGGTGGACAATATGACGGGCTTGCCCGTCGAGACGACCTTGCGGATCAGCGGCAGATCGACCAGCTCGAACGACGCGATCTTGTAGGCCGGCACGCCCATCTTCTCGAGGAAATCCACCGACGTCGCATCGAACGGCGTGGAAAATAAATCCAGGCCGAACTCCTCGGCCGCCTTTTTGAGTTTCGGCTGCCAGTCCCACGGCGTGTAGGTCTCGCCGTAAAGCTCGTACAGCCGCCTGCCCTCCCACACCGTACCCTTGCCGATGCGGAAATACTCGTTGTCGCAGTCGATGGTCAGCGTGTCGGGCGTGTAGGTCTGAATCTTGACGGCGTCGGCCCCGGCCTGCTTTGCCGCGCGGACCAGTTCCACCGCCTCATCATATTTCTGATGATGATTGGCCGACAGCTCCGCCACCACATACACCGGCCGACCCGGCCCGATTATCGATTTGCCTATCTTTACATTTTCCATGTCGGGATTATATGTATTTTTCTGCGGTTTGACGAATGTTTACGGCCAAACTGTGAATATGACAGTTCAGGATGAAGCCCGTGTTTTTTACCCACATACTCGCATGACATTAACACGACAGCGCGACTTTGATCGTAAGTCCTTATTCTACCGTTCAAACTTGACAGACGACTATTTGAGTTTCCTAACATTCTCGTGTGTTTCAACCCAAAGTCGCGCTGTCGTGTTAATACCTTGCAGATTACGCGACGCTGCGGCAGAGGCCCGGCGGGCCGAAAGAATATAGCCCCAGGTGGAGCGGAGACAGCCGGCAGGCTGACTACGCGAAACCTGGGGTAAAATGACATTTCCAAAAGTTTTCATCTCCGTTCGCGCCACGGCAGATGAGCCTGAATACCGGAACGCCCCGGTTAAAGACTCTACCCGAGGCACACATCCGTCTTTTGATAAAGACATGCAAAGGCACGATTGTTTTCCAGCAGCAACAGCTTAATACTACAACGCTACAAGGACCATTTTTACCAACTTGATGGTCAACTCCAAATGCTTTATTGCGCCCTTTCAGTGATTGAATGTTGAGGCGTCCGGTTTCCTGTGGCGTTGCCCCAGGCTTTCATATTGC
>JACRIL010000256.1 GCA_016235825.1 Planctomycetota bacterium | reverse complement strand
TTCGGAAATATTTTTGCGTACGCCGCCTTCATCCCCTTGCCGAACGCCGGGCCGCCGCTGCACTCGGCCATCGAAAAGAGCGTCCCGCCCTGATTTACATATGTCCGCAGCTTGATTATGTCCTCGTCGGAAAACTTTGGGGCCTTCGAGCCGCTGATGGCGACCACGGGCGCGTCGTGCCACTCGCCGACCGGGCTTTTGAGCGTGATAATCTGCCAGTTGACTTCCTGCTCGTAGACGCCCTCGGCCCAGCGGCAGAAATTGGCCAGCGCACGCGGCCGGTTGTTCCAGTCGCCATCGTACTCCAGCCGATTCATTATCACGCCGTGCTGCCCGCGGATCAGGAACAACACTGAATACGCCGTGGACACGTCGGGGCCGTACCCGCTTAGCCATGAACCGTCGCTTTGCTGCTCATTCAACAGCCGGATACAACCGAACTTGTACCAGTCGGCATCTCCGAAATACTTGTATCCGCTGGCCAGGCCGATGCGTTCGAGGCCATACAGGGAGTAACCGGCCAATCCGCTCCTTCCGCTTTGAAAACACGAATTGGGTTTGGATATCCCATCTTTAAAATTCTGGTCGTACCATTTAAGCCCCTTTTCGACCGGGGCGAACAGATGCTGCGCGGTGCACTTGATGAATTCATCCCCTTTAAGGGCGTCGATGCAGACGAACAGGGTCGCAATCGCCGCAGCCGTCATATTATAACGACTATGCTCCTCCGGTTCGGCGGGAGTATAAACCCAACTGCCGTCGGCGTCCTGTGGATGTGAAGCGACCCAGTATTTGAGGGTTTTTTCCCAGTATTCCTTCGGAATCTCCATCTGTGCCCTGTAGCCGGCCCAGACGCCCAGCGTGCCATATTGCGCGTTGGACGGGTCGCTCACCGGGTCTTTAAGAAAGTAGTGATAGCCTCCCTTGTCGTTGATGCCGGCTATCAGTTTGTTCACGTCGATCTCCAGCAGCTTGCGATATTTCGTGGCGGCGTCCTTGTCCTTGTCTTTCGCCTGTTTATAAGCCCTCAGCCAGACCTGGCAGCAGAATGAAACGGCATATGTGAAGTCGAGGTCCTTGGATTCCGTGATAAGCCACTCGAGGCCTTTGGCGATTTTGGGGTCTTTGGCGGTGAGTCCCTTTTCCATGAGGGCGTACAAGGCCAGTGCGCTGGCCCCGATTTGACGGGCTTTATTTACTTTTTCCGGCTGTCGGGGATTTATCGGACCCAGCGGCATGTTGTCCCTGGGCCAGCTTCCGTCCGCCTGCTGACGGGATAACAGAAATGCGACGGCCTTGTCGATGGCCTTCTCGACGGCCTGGTCGGAAAAGGGGATCTTGGGATTTTTAAAGTCGAAACTCCTCTGGGCCGGGGCAACGGCGGAAAAAATCGTCAAAGCCGAGGCTAAAATCAGGAATCGGATGGTTTTCATATAATCTCCCAAAAAGCCGGAATGCAGACCGGCAGGCATATTACGCTTGATACTGCCGATTTGTCCAGATTTTTGGCCATTATTTCAGTTTTGCCGCTTATGCCAATTGCCTGATATTTGAGCGACTCTTAATGTGCCCGTCCTCCTATACCCGCAACAGGACATCTTGTCGAGGCATGATGTCCGAGGCGTTTTGCGGGCCTCGGTACGATGGGAATTCGCTGGAAGAAACGCCAAAGCGAGATAAAATCATGGAAACTGATGGCAGTGGTCGTCGGCGAGCGGCCATCTGGGAAATCCCGATGGAGACCAAGCCGTGGCAAGAGACTGGACTGCGAAAGACGTGCTGGAAATCGCGAGGGCCTTTCAGCCGGCGTGCGCGCTGGCGGCGGGGGCGGAACTCGGCGTCTTTGACGCCCTGGCGGGGGCCGCGCTGACGGCACACGACCTGGCGGCCAAGGTGGGGGGAAATCCCCGCGCAACGGCCATGCTTGCCGATGCGCTGACGGCGATGGGGCTGCTCACGAAGCGGGGCGATCACTATGCCGCGGCATCCGGTGCGGGGGAACTCCTGACGGAGCGAAGCTCGCGGAGCGTGCTGGCGATGGTTCGACACCTGGCCAACTGCCTGAGAAGCTGGGCGCAGCTCGCGGGGGTCGTCCGATCTGGCCGCCGGGCGGAGCGACCACCCAGCGTCCGCGGCGAGCAGGGGGACCTGGAGGCGTTCATCGAGGCCATGAACGACGTATCGCGGTCCCTGGCGCCGGGGCTGGTGAAGGCCCTCGGCCCGCTGCGGCTGGGCCACCTGTTGGACGTCGGCGGCGGGCCGGGGACGTGGACCATCGAGTTCCTCCGGGCGTTCCCCCAGGCCCGGGCAACCCTGTTCGATCTGCCGGAGGTGATCCCCATCGCGCGCCGGCACATCGCGGAGGCCGGCCTGGAGGACCGTACGAGGTTTGTGCCGGGGGACCTGGAGACAGACGAGCCTCTGCCCTCCGGCGCGGACCTGGCCTGGGTCAGCGCGATTGTCCACATGAACTCGCGGGAGGAGAACCGGCAACTCTTCGCCAAGGTGCACGCAGCACTGAAGGTGGGCGGAAGGATCCTCATCCGCGACATCGTGATGGACGAGGACCGGACCAGCCCTACAGATGGTGCGATGTTCGCCATCAATATGCTCGTTAATACTCCGGGCGGTGGGACCTTCACCTTCGAGGAACTCAAGGATGACTTGCTGACGGCGGGCTTTCGCGGCCCCCGCATCCTCCTAAAAGGCTTCTCCATGGATTCTGTCGTCGAGGCCGTGAGGTAGGATGCCGTAAACAATCCTGCAAAACCACAAGTCCAGCGATTTGACGCAACCTTTGACAAATCTCGTCGTTCCAGACCTACTCTCGTAGACTTTCGTGGACGCAGCGATAAAAAAACCAATTGTGAGAAAACCCTTGCAGATATTGACAAAATTCAGTATTCTCAGGAAAAAGATGCGGACGCGCGAGTAGCTCAATTGGATAGAGCATCGGTCTACGGAACCGAAGGTTACAGGTTCGATCCCTGTCTCGCGTAATCGGGCGTTTGAAGGGCCTTGCCTGCCGATGTCCCGGAAAGGCAGAAATCATTTCCCCCAATGTTTTCGGGCGTTATCCCGCTATGGTCACCTTGTCCCGTCAAGGCCTGTCTCTCGCCTGCCGCCGCTGTCTGCTGCGCTTTTTGCTGCGCCTCGTCGTCCAGCCCGGCAGCCCGCCGAAGATCCGAATTCAGATCAAGGCTGATTGCGTAGCGTTTGGCCATAACGGCTGGAGAATTGCCAAGCCATTTACAAACCGTCGTTAGCAGCCCGTTGAAAAAGGCGATGTTTGTAGCGTGGCCATCTTGGCCGCGTGTGCCGCAGGCGTCTCGCCTGCGGAAAACTGAAGAAAAGCGGCAAAATGCGAGGGCAGGATGCCCTCGCCACACGCGGGCGAGACGCCCTCGCTACATTTTCAACGGGCTGTTAGGGCAAACTTGCGCAATAACTCCGATTCGCAGCTTGCCCGCAAGGCATGAAATGGTTTTGGAAGGTGGAACGCACCTTCTCTTGAGTGGGCATCTATCGCCGCCTGATAGCCTGCTGGGACAAGATAGTTACATATGGTGCATTCTTCCATGCGACGTGCCCTATGATCGCGCTGAGGCAATTATGAAACCGGTTCTAAGGACTCTCAGCCAGCCAGGTTGCCCGTGTCGCCCCTGCCTTCGAGAACATCAACGATCCTGCGACAGAAGAACGGTGCGGCCTTACGCGAGAAAGCCTCGCTCGGATGAGGATCGGCCGGACTGACAGCATTCTTTTCCGCCAAATACAGCCCGCCTTCGGTCTCAAGGCCGTAAAGGTCCCAGAGAAACACATTATCGCCCTTCTTGTCCCATTCCTTGATGGTCCAGTCAACGAACGCCTTGGCCCGCCTGGCCTCATCTTCGTTCGTCATGCTCTTCACCAGCGCCGCCGCCGTCCACACGATGAATTTCGTTTGGGGGAAAGATAGCATCTTGTCCATCAGGGCGGCATACTGAACCTTGTAGTTTTCAAGGCGCATCTCGGGCGAGCCGATCTCGGATTTTCCGGTATCCGGTTTGACGCAACAGACCGGGAAACAATGTTTCCAGATGATGACGTTATAGTCGCCGGTCAGAGTCTCGAGCGTCGGTTCTTCCATGAACGGCGCCGTTCCGGCATGCTCCACCCAGATGTTCCAGTAATCGTACGGGGCGTTGCGCCAGCCGTAAGGCTGTTTTTTGGGGAACGATCTCTCCTCGATCCGGTAATTTGTCTTATGCCCGGCATTATAATTTCTGAACCATTCGGCCACGCCGCCTTTCCAGATGCAATTGCCCGTGCTGTGGTGAAGAAAGATGATTCTGGCATCGTTGCTCATAAGGTCTCCAATGTTAAGCGTGGAAGGTTATCGCGCCCGGCCGGACGCCCTCGCCACAAATCGCCGCGACCGAGACGGTCGTGGAACACAAGGGCTAGACCTTGATTGCCGGCGTCTTGGGTTTGATCGTGGACTTTGAGCGCGTCTCCTGAAGCTTTACGGCGACGGCCTGCTTATTGAGGATGTTCAGGCTGATTTCGATGATTTCATGGGCTTCCCTGGGCGACATTGTGCCGACCGTAATCATGTCCTGCTCGCGGATGGCGTTCCACGCGAAGATCATCGCCTGGAACGGGCGAAGCTGCCCCGCCGCCATCGGCTTGATGGTCATAACCGGCTTCCTGGCGTTGCGAATGACATTGGCGACCCAGTCCACCTCGACCTGCATGAGGAATCCCATCGAGTTGAAGATGGAGATGTAGGTTTCGACGTCCAGGCCGGACTCGTCGGCGAAGATGATCGATTCGGGCATGTGCGTGCTGAGGCCCGGGATCAGCCCGCGCTGGCGAATCATCTCGCAAAGTTTTTTGGCGCCGCGAATTTCGCGGGTAACCTTGTCGATCAGGCAATCGGTGGTGGAGGTATGGGGCAGGCAGAAACGCGCCCCCAGCTCAACCTCTTTGTCGAGAATCCTGGCCACCTCGTCCAGGTCCCAACCTGCCGTAAGCATCTTGGGGTTCACCGGGAAACCCGGGGTCGAAACCATGATGATTTTCTTTCCCGTGCGCTGCTGGGCATCCTGGATGGCCGCGTGCAGCGGATCGCAGGTTATATTGCCCATGATCGTGTCCACGCCCGCTTTCACGAACACCTCGAGGATTTCCGATATATACTTGCGATCCTTGATGTGCGTGGTGATATATGCGTCCTTGGCGGCCGTGGTGTGGCTCCAGCCAAGGAACCAGTTCGTGCCGACGATCATCCGGGACAGGGACACGCCGCCGACAGTCGTACGGGGAAACATAGTCATCTTGTCTCCTATGAGGCCGTCAAGCTGGTTAAAAATTGTCTTTGCAGCATTGTAGTATCAACCGGCATCCCCGCACAACGTGAAAATATGGAACATATTTCAGGTTGGCGGCCAGTTCAAAATTATCTGTGAAAAAGTCGGCTCGGTTTATCTCAGCGTTCCGACGCCTTTCGGAATTGTGGTCCTATAGTTGTCAGTGGACTCAAAGCAATCGAAAGTCAGGACGCCATTGTTAGCGGTTCCACTGAATCCGTAGTGCCGGTTGCTGCCGTCAGCTCTGCAATTGACCGGACCGTTCCGCAAATTGCCGGTTATGGTGCCTACGTAGGTGTATGCCTGGTTTTCATAATTAAATGTGAAGGTTACCTTCCATTCATTGGCCCCGGAGGGCGTCAGCACGGCCTTCAGTGGAGTCTGTGCCGGTCGGTTCTGCCTCGTGAACGTGCCGTTGAGCGTAATTACGCCGCCGGCCGCCGGCGCCACCGTAACCGACGAGGTTGAGGTCGAGGCGTCCGCACGGATGTCGCTGAGCCACTGCTTGCCGCTTTCCTCGGCCGACTTGAACAGAATCGCCTGATCGGCCCTGAAGGCCCGAATTTTCGCCAGCATCGCCGGATCGGAAGCCCCGCCGGCGGCGCCGGGCCGAACATACAGCACGACGGATTTTCCGTCGGCCTTGACTTCAACCGTGCTCAGGGGGGGATTCGCCCCGCTTTCAGGCGCGTTGATCTTCACGAATGACGCCGACTTGGGCGCCTCGTACGGCTTGACGGACTTGATAAACGTGCTGCCGCCGGTAAGCGACGTCTCCACGTCTACGTAGTCGAACTCGGCGAATTTCTGCGCCTGGGCAAGCATATCTCCGTCGGGAACCATCTTGCCGTCGTCGGCCTTCTTGTTGGGCACAAGGGCAGTCAGTTCACGCCCGCCCTTCCTGTACAAAACGCCCTGATATTCCTGGTCGGCGACCTTCACGCTGCCC
>JACRIL010000255.1 GCA_016235825.1 Planctomycetota bacterium | reverse complement strand
CACGCACAGTTGGCTGTTCTTCTGCCGCAGGCTGCGGGTGCGTTATGAAAAACGGGACGATATTCATCAAGCATTCCTCATCATCGGCTGCATTCTGATCTGCTGGTGCAAGATTCAGAGGTTTTGTTAGAGTGCCTTAGCAGAGTTACTCAACCTGACATGTGGCAGACAACCGAATGGACTTAAAGCAGCAGAACTGCCTTATCAGTCAATAGAACTATTTTTACAATTCTACCTTTTTTTCAGTCCTGCTGGTTTCCGCATAATACAAGGTCGAATGCCTCTTGTTGAACGTGCCTCCAAGGGCAGCAGTGAGTATCGTATTGGCGTGGGCGAGGGCTTGAAAAGGCAGGTATTTGAGGCACTTCGTTTATGCATCGAAGGCTTCCTCAATCATGGTCCAAACAAACTCGATCCTCATAATGAACTTCCCACCTGCCGTCAAAACAGCTTTACATTGCTTTACCGCCTTCTTTTCATCATGTATGCCGAAGACCGAGGCCTACTTCCCTATGGAACCAACAAGGCTTACACAGAAAACCGATCCCTTCGCCATCACCGCGATGACATTGTAGAAGTTTTGAATAAGGTAAGATTACATGGGGCACAAGCGGACTATCCTGAAGACAGCATAACCATCTGGGAGGACTTACAGGGTCTATTTGATTTGATTGACCGTGGCCACGCTAGCTACGGTGTACCAGCCTATAATGGAGGCTTATTCGACCCCGATGCCCATCCGTTCCTGATCTCGAAGGCTATTCCCAATCGACACATGGCCCGCGTAATTGACTGGCTTGGTCGAACAAAGGATAAGGACCATCCTCATTCCGGTCTTTCCCGCGTTGATTACCGAGATCTTTCCATTCAACACCTTGGTACCATCTACGAAGGTCTTTTAGAACTCCACCCTCATTACGCCAGTGAAAAGATGGTTGTCATTCGACGTGAAGGGCACGATGAAGGTGAGGAACATACCCAACCCGCTAACAATAATGTGCCACGCGGTTTTGAGATTGTTACTGAATATAAACCCGGCGAAGTTTATCTTTTGAATAATAAAGGCGAGCGGAGAGCCTCCGGAAGTTACTATACGCCTAATCACATCGTTGATTATATCGTTGAAAAAACTCTTGGCCCATTGTGCAAACAAATTAATGAGAAACTATACCATGAGATAGATCAGGCTGAGCAAACTATCAAGGGCACGCGCAATAGACGACGACAAACCATTCAGGATAATCTCGATAAGCTCCTCGCGGACTTCGATGATCGTATCCTAACTCTGCGTATTCTGGATCCTGCGATGGGCAGCGGCCACTTCCTGCTCCGCGTCTGCCAGTATTTAGCTGAAGAAGTCGCCACTAATCCGCATACCGGAGATCCAGATGCGGACCAACTTGCCAGCGGCGAATCTACGCTTTTATTCTGGAAACGCCGCATCGTTGAACACTGCATTTATGGTGTTGATCTTAATCCTGTTGCAGTTGAATTGGCCAAACTGGCTCTCTGGCTTGAAACAGCCTCAACTCATCAACCGCTGACCTTTCTAGATCATCACTTGCGTTGCGGAAACAGCCTTGTAGGTGCAAATATCGAGGTTATGGGTGGGTTGCCTGACGAAAGGAACATCGGAAGAGGAATCCAAGGCCTCCAAGTTATGGCCCGCTTGCCCATAATGCTCAAGGCATTGACCGACATCGCCGCAATACCTTCAGAAACAGTCGAAAAGATCAAAGAGAAAGAAAAACTCTATCGCAAGGTTTTTGAGCCGACACGCGGGCCTTTAATAATGGCGAGCCATGTTTGGTGTTCCCGTTTATTCCTGCCCAGTGCGCAGGCTGTAACGGCTAATCAGTATCAAACACTTCTTAACACCCTTGATCGACCGAGGGATTTAATCGCACTCTCAAATGAAGATTGGTTTAAACGTTGTCTTGCCGCCGTTCAAAGCGATTCAGTCAACGGCTTCCACTGGCAACTCGAGTTTCCGGAAATATTCTTCGATTCCACAGATTTGCGTGAAGGCGGTGGTTTTGATGCTATCGTCGGAAACCCGCCGTATGATGTGCTCAGCGACAAAGAGACCGGTCACGACTTATCTGCTTTTAAGAGTTTTCTTTCCTCTCAAGATATATACGCTCCAAGTTTCCGTGGAAAAAACAACCTCTACAAACTCTTCGTATGTAAAGCAGTTGACTTGCTAAACGACGGCGGCAGACTTGGTTTTATCACACCTATGGCGATCCTCGGGGACGATCAGGCCGTTGAAATCCGCAAGCGCATCTTTGAGATCGGTGCTTTTACTTCCATTGATGCCTTTCCCCAGAAGGACGACCATCGCCGCCGCGTTTTCGAGGAGGCCAAGCTTTCATCGGCTATTTTCACGATTGTAAAAACGGCCGATTCAAATGCCAAGCGTCAACCTTTTGTTTCGCGCGTTCACCCGGCGCAATTTATCCGGGAGGATTCCCCATCGTTGCGACTGTCTAGTGAGCAGATTCCCCTATATGACCCCGAGAATCTAACCATCGTGAGTGGTAGTCAGGAGGACTGGGACTTGGCGGTTCGTATTGTCGCCTCTGGGCGAATGGGAAGACTGCGACAAATCGCCGAATTTTTTCAAGGCGAGATCAACGAAACGAATGAAACAGAAAAGGGCACTATAAAACCTGACCCCAATGTAGGTCCTAAGATTCTTCGTGCTGCAGGTGTCTGTCTCTACGCCGTACGAGAACCTTCACAAAACAGAACCGGCGATTTCTATGTTGATAAGCGAGCATTCCTTCACGGTAAAGCCGAACCCGGGAAAGCCTATGCTTTCCGTGAAGCAAGAATTGGAGTTCAAGGCAACGCTCCCCAGAATAATTTCCGTCGATTGATTGCAGCGATTATCCCAGCCGGTACTTTCTGCTTCTACACAATCAACTATGCTCCTAAATCAAAAGTGAAAGTTCCGCTGGAGTGTCTACTTGCTTTGCTCAATTCAAAGATCGCAGATTGGTATTTTAGTCTTGGCAGTACGAGCGCACACGCTAATCAATATCAGTTGTATAACTTGCCATGCCCAATCTTCAGAGAGCAACAAACTACAGAGGACTCCAAGGCTTTTAAGGCGTCCATGAAGGCCTTGAATCCGTTAGACCCAGAAGCGGTTCTATTTGCCCTGCGTCCTTTGATGATTAAGCCGCCCTACGGTACCGCAGTTCGCGACATCATCATGGAGATAGTCAAACGAATAATTGTCCTCGAAAAAAACCGCGGAGACATCACTCGAACAGAACGTTCTGCCTTGGACCCTGCCGCTCAGCCTTATCAAGACCTAATTGACCGAATCTTTTACATGCTCGCCGGGCTTTCCGATTCCGAATGGCAGAATCTAGAGAAACGACTGACAGGCATGTTATGATATGTTCGTATCCCGCATGACGGCAAGTTGCACGCCCTACGGTTTTTTCAGTTCGGCGCGGGCTGGCAGAGGAAGTCTCCGCCGAGTTTCTGGAGGAATTTCGAGATGTCGGCCGGGTCGCCGGGCCGGCAGTAGAGGTACCCCTGGCCGAACATGCAGCCCAGGTCGAGCAGGGCGTCGCGCTGCGAGGTCCGTTCGACCCCCTCTGCCAGTGCGGAAACGCCCAGGTGTTTCGATATCGCCACGATGGCCTTGACGAGCGCCAGGCTCTTGGTCGAGGTCTCCAGGTCGCCGACGAATTTTCTGTCGATCTTCAGGCCGGCGAAATCGTAGTCGTGTATCCTGCACAGCGACGACCTGCCCGTGCCCAGGTCGTCCACGAACATCCCGACGCCCATCTGCGAGAGCTTCTGCATAATCTCGGCCATGGCCGCGCCTTCGCCGGCCACCGCGTCCTCGGAGACCTCCAGCCTGATCCACCTGGGGTCTATCTTCGACTCGGCGATAATTTCCCCCACCTTGGCCAGAAAGCCCGCCCGTTTGAGCTGATTGGCGGACATGTTGACGCTGACCCAGAACGGCTCGGGGCGGTTGAAGTCCCGGTTCCACTGCGAGACCTGCCTGCACGCGCTGACCAGCACCTGATAGCCGATCGGAATAATCAGCGAGGTCTCTTCGGCGATAGTCAGAAACTTGTCAGGCCCGAGTAGGCCTTTGTCGGGGTGGTTCACGCGGAGCAGGGCCTCGAACCCGGCTATCCTGCCGGTCCTGAGGTCCACTATCGGCTGATAGTGATTTACGAACCAGCCCTGACTGACGCCCTGCCGCAGCCCGTTTTCGAGTTCCAGCCTTTCCAGGGCCTCGGCGTGCATTGTGCCGTCGAAGAGCTGGTAAGGCAGGCCCGCGGCCTTTGCGCGATACATGGCCGTGTCGGCGTGCCTGAGCATGTCCTCGACGGTGGCCAGGCCCATCGAGCCGTGCGCCACTCCGATCGCGACGCCTCCGTAGAGTTCGTGCCCCTCGTAGATGATCGGCTTGGCCAGGGCGGCCTGGATGCGGTCGATGATCCTGATGGCGTCGTGGATGTGCTCGATGTCGTCCAGCAGAATGGCGAACTCGTCGCCGCCGATTCGGGCGATGGAATCGTTGCCGCGCAGGCACGCGCTTAGCCGCTCGGCGATAGCAACCAGCAGATGGTCGCCGGCCGCGTGGCCGAGAGAATCGTTGATCATCTTGAACCGGTTGAGGTCAAGGAACAGGACGGCGAAATCGCACTGCTGGCGGCGTTTCTTGTGTGCCACGACCTGCCGCAGGCGGTCCATGAACACGAAGCGGTTAGGCAGGCCCGTCAGGGCGTCGTGCAGGGCCTTGTATTCCAACTGCTGTTCGACTCCCTTGCGGTCGGTTATGTCCAGATGAGTGCCCGCCACGCGGAGCGCCTGGCCGTCAGCCGACCGCTCGATCACCTTGGCGCGGTCGAGAATCCACCGCCAGTCGCCCATCCTGGCCTGCACGCGGTACTCGCATTCGAACAGGATGCTCTGGCCGCTAAGGTGTGCCTGAAGGCTTTCGCGGAAGCTGGCCGCGTCGTCCGGGTGCACCAGCCGCTGCCAGGACGCGAAACTCGGACCTATATCCTCGATCTTGTAACCCAGCATGCTGGCGCATCTCTGGTTTATGACCAGGCTGTCGGTTTGCACGTTCCAGTCCCAAAGCCCCAGGTCGGCGCCGGTCAGGGCCAGTTCCAGTCGCTGCTGGCTTTCCTGGAGATTTTGCTGGAGCAGCGCCCGTCGCCTCCGCTCGCCGAGGATAGATCCTATCTCGTCGGCCAGCATGACCAGCCGCTCGATCCGCTCCTGTGGAAACGCGCCGGGCCGGCCGGAGAAGATCATGACGCACCCCTCGACCCTGCCTTCCACGATCACCGGCATGCAAAGGCAGGAGCGGTAATTCTGTTGCTTTGCGAATTTGCCCCACGGGTCGGGCAGGCCGTCGCGGTCCAGATCGGAATGGCTGACCGGCTGGGCGCGGAGGATCGCCGTGCTGAGGGGGCAATCGGGCGTGAACGACTGGTCGATCGCGACATCCAGGTCCTCAATTCGGACGTCCTGCGCCCCGGCCCGGTATTCCGGCTGGACCTTTCCATCGACGAACCGGCCGTACCATGCAAGGTTGAACTCGTAGTGCCTGACTGCCGCGGCAAGCATGGTCTGCCAGACTTTGCCTTCGGCGTCCTCCGGCTGCGAGCCGCGCAGCACCGCCAGCACCGACTGAAAGGCCGCGTAATCCCTCAGCCGTTCCTCCGCCCGCTTGCGGAAGGTTATGTCGCGTGCGGCGATGAAAATTCCGGCAATCTGCCCCGTCTCGTCGCGATACACCGAGGCGTTGTAAAGGACTGGCGTCATCGAGCCGTTGGCGTGCCGCAGTTCGAGTTCGCGGTCGCGAAGTGAACCTTCCCGAAAGACGGCCTGGTGGTACGATCTGGCATTTTCCGGATCAGTGAAGCACTGAAACAGGTCGGCCCCGAGCAGTTTCTGCCTGGGCAGGCCCGTCATAGTCTCCATCGCGGCGTTCACGTCGCCGATTTTTCCGTCGCGGTCCACGGTGATAAGGGGATCGAGGCTGGCCTCGATCAGCCGCCTGCTTCGGAAGCTGGCCAGCAGCAGGGCCTCCTCCGACCGCTTGCGCTCCATGGCATTGGCGAAGATGTCGCTGACGAGCTGAAGGAGCATCAAGCTCTCGTCAGGCCAGTAGATTTCCTTGCGGACCGTCTCGACCCCCACAAACCCCACGGGCCAGCCGCCGCTTACCATCGGCACGGCGGCGATCGACTTGACGCCCATCGAGGAAAACGCCTGCTGCTCGGCCATCGCCTCGGGCGGCAGGTCGGCGACGCGGGGTATTACCACGTTGCTCAGGCGGTTCATCCGGGCTATCCACCATTGGAATCGTCCGGCGGACATGTTCTTGCGGGCGCTGATCTGCTGCGGCACGCCCGGGGCGACCCACTCGTGCGTATTGTTCATGACGGAACCGTCGGGGGTGAATGTGAACACGAAACTCCGGTCCGCGCCGGCGAAGACCGCCATCGTGCCCAGGGCCTCGTTAATCGCCCAGTCAACCTCGCTGTAGGCTAGGTTGACGAAGTTCTTGGACATGGCGCCGATTATCATCTCCAGCTCGACCCGCTGGCGGAGCGAATGTTCGGCCCGCTGATGCTGCGCCCTTATGGTCCACTCGCGGAGGACGCCGTCGGCTATATGCGGCAGGTCTTCGAAGGTCGCCGGCGTCTTGACGGTGTAGTCGAAGGCGCCGGCCCGAACCGCCTCCGCGCCGGCGGACTGCCTGCCCTGATCGACAAGGATGATCAGGGGAAATTGGACGATCCCGCGTGTTTGCCCGGCTGTCAGGACATCCAGCCCTTTGCCGTCGGGCAGGATCGCCTCGGCTATGACAATGTCGGGAGTTTCCGACTCCATCGCCGAGCGGGCCTGGCCGACGCCGCCGGCCACGGTCAGGACCACGGCCCTTCTGCGAGGCTCAAATACCCGTTTTGCCGCCTCGGCCAGGGCGGAGTCCGGCTCGACCAACAGGATATTTACGAGACTTGACTTCATTCATTAAAAGCCTGTCAACCCGTTGAAAAAGGTCTGCTATCTGAACTGACATACGAGCCGGCCGCTTAAAATGCGGTTTCCTGGCCGTCGAACATGGCGGAGACTATCTTTTCATATTCCTGGCCCGTGTTGAACACCACAAGTTCGAGTTCCTTGGCGGATATCGAGATATAGTCCTTATAATTCTCGTCGATGCGGTACATGAGGGTGTCGGCTCCGGTTCCGGTCCCGCCCATCATCGCCACAAACTCGCCGAGATGCACCGCATATGCCAGGGCGCGGTGTTCCTGGGGGCTGTTGCCCGGCTCATGGTGATGCCTTACAACCGCCGTCAGCGAGGCCGGCAGGCGCCAGTGCGCCGCCACCGCCGCGCCAACCTCGCAGTGGTCCGTGCCGAGTATCTGCCTCTCGCCCTCGATATAGTCGGTGAATTTGCCGGAGTCGGCGCCCTGGACAATCTTTCGCGGGCTGCCTTCGAGATAGATCGAGATGACCGATTTGCCGATGTCGTGCATCACGCCGCCGGTGTAGGTCACGTCGAGGATGGTCTTGTCATTGGCGTACCGGGCGATTTCCCTTGCGGCGATGGCCGCCCGCAGGCAGTGGGTCCACAGCGCCCCCTCCTCGCTCTCGTAGCCGGTCAGCGGCTTGTTGTAGAGGTGCGACGCGCACAGCCCCAGCGACACGCCCACGATCATCCGCTCGCCCAGATACGGCACGGCCCGGGCGACCGTGTCTATCGGCACCCGCAGCCCGAACGCCACGCTGTTGACCATCCGCAGCAGCTTGGCCGTCAGGACGGCGTCCATCGCGACGACGTCGATAATATCCTGGCAGTCGTACTCCGGATCGGCGACGATGTTCATCAGCCGGTTGGCGCTCTGCGACATCGGGCGTATGTTGTTTATGCTTCCTGATATTTCATTCGGGATCGTCATGCGATCGCTCCCAGCAAGGCCCAGTCAATCATAGTTCCCATGCCTCCCTGCCGGGGGCCGAAATCCGTATTTTCCCGGTTATCGACTCGACCGTTACGGTCCGGTTTACGCGCCCGCCGACGTCCTCTGCGACGGGCCCAAGCCCGTATTTCCAAAGCACTTCCTTGACCGCCTGAACGTTGCGCCTGCCGATGTTGAACGTGCTGTTGGGGTCCATGACGTTGGCCCCGCCGACGAGTTTGACGATCATGCCGCCCTCGGAGATGTTCGAGCCGAAGACCTTCATCGCCTCCAGCAGGGCGGCGATGCCGGTGTCGGCGAAATAGCCGGGCTTTTCCTCGGCCCGGCGCAGGCTGACCGTGCTGTCAGGCAGGGCGATGTGGTCCATGCCGATGCACCCGGTCCGCGAGTCGGCGACGATAACCGCCACGCCGGCGCCCAGCGACTGGGCCTGCAACTCCTCGCCGGGCTTGTTGGTTACTCCAAGGTCTCCGACGCCTAGAAGAATTGTCTTCATTCGATCAGATCATCCAACACGTACGGCCTGGCAAATCTGCCGCTGACCGGTTTTCGCCAGTATTCAGGCAGACCCTTTCCATATTCAGGTTAATCCACCGGCCCGAGAGTGTCAAGGAAACCTTCTATGACTATGTTTGGAAATATCTTTGGAAGTGGGACCGCACGGTCATTTTTTCAACGGTGCGGCGGACGGACGGGTTGCAGGTAGGGATGATGGTTGAGTGGCGGTACGCCGCATGGCCTCGCTGCGGCTTATACAGTGTTGGGCGCTCTTTATCGAACTGTCGATCCGGCGGATATCATTTTCGGACCAATCCGGAGATTCCCGGAACTTCATCAATCGTTTCAGAACTTCCTCATTCGCGTTCGTATCGACAACCGCGAGCATGCACTCGCGGAAATATTCATCTGCAGCCATTCCCGCCCATAGCGATTCAGTAACAACCGTCGGATCGTTGAGAAATAAAAATGATCTTGAAGCACTGTTAATAAGATCATTCCTGTCGTCTTTAGACCAACGGCTTTGCGGGTTTGAAATCTCCTTGTAATATCCATCGAAGACGGCATCGATGTTTTTTTTTACTTCCCCGACTCTTTTTTCCTCCAACTTCTTATCGAGTGGTTTACCGTCAACACCTGTTGCAAGCGGCTTTTCGTTGACTCTTACGTGGGCAAGAAGATTGAATATCGCTATCGGACGCCGGAGAGGAGGCGCTGGCACCTTATCCCAGTCCTCCATCAGACACTTCCCCGCGAATTCAACGGCCTTTTTATCCCAGGGTTTATTTAACACGTCTTGCCAAGCCTGGATTTCCTCTTTACTCGGAGCGCAGCCGATCACCTCCGCGCGAAGTTCATCCTCCTTTTTGCCTCGTTTTACGGTAATGAGTTTCTTCAAATCCTCGTTGAGCTTGAAATTTTTCACACGAGGGTCGACTTTTGGCTCTATATACTCGTCGGGCGGAACTATTCTCGCCTTCTGTGTCGCTGCTTTTATTTGGGACTTTATGTCTTCAGGCACTTCCTCGATTTTCATCGGCACAATCCCCGATTCCTCAACCAGGTCTTTAATCCTGCGATCCAATTGTTCGGATGGCATATAATTATTAACAAGTTCTTCAGCATTACTATAGCCCATGCGTTCAATAATGGATATTTTATCTTTCTTTGTTTTTTTCCCTTTTAATGTTTCTAGGATTAGAGGAAACTCACTGGCCACATTGTTCTTGCCTGCCATAATCGTCGGCGACGAACTTTGACTGTACATAATTACGCCATTAGAATCCAACCATTCTATTATTAATTGTGCCATATCATAAATCGCATTCTTTTCTTCACTGTCATTTTTAGAAGAAACAATATTTATATTATTAGCGAAATTGCAACCTTTTGAGGTCGCCCTGTTGTTATTGTCAAGAAATGTATCGTTGCCTGCATATTCTAAAACTATCCCATACTCAGGAAGTTTTTCAGTATTTCGTGGGATAATACGAATAGATACATTATATGTGTCTTCTCGTAATTTTGATTTTATTTTTGCTTCTTTAATGCAGGGTAAAGATTGTACATAATCTCGGATTGCATATGCGGCTTCTTTAGGAGGGCGAGTTTTGACTAGATATAACCATTTATTTTCAATCGGGCCAATTCTTGTTCCGTCAGTACCGTCTAATATGTCTTTTATCTTTGTATTTTCATTTACCCATGATGGGACGCCGGGATCTACATTTGAGTTAATATTATGTGTAGCAACAGCAGTTGTAGTTTCTTTTTTTATATTGCGATGATACATAACTACGTCATTAATTAATACATTCTCATCCTTGACCGTTACAGTATATGGCGACTCCAAGTATTTGCCACCTATAAATACAAACCCAGTATTGATAGATGCAGGTAATGATATCGTAGTTGTTGGCAGAATAATCTCCGGTAAATCTTTTGAATTCGTAATATTCCGGCAATCGTTCATTGTTCCTACATTACGATCGTGCGGGTTCAATTGTGTTTTTTCAGGTTGTTCAACTGGCCGATGCGCCATTTTATAAGGCAAAGCCATGTACGTTTGATTTTGGTCGGATGATGACATCCACCAAGCAATTGCAGTCAAGATCGTTAATGCCAATATAACGAGTAATATTGGCATTAATCGCTTGAACTTATTATTTATGTTATTGCTTTTAATCACTTTCGCATTCCCTGAATAAATCATGTTTATTATTCATAATTCTATTTATTCTCAAAGTTTCAGGAACGAAGATGCCTTCCGAACTAGAAATATAGTATATTATATTACATTATTACTTAAAGGACCAACGATAGTCCTCTCCATATTTTTTTCGGTCTCCGCTAAGCATAACCCTATCGGAGGCCTTTAATCCCGGACTGACGCAATCTATTGCATATGCTCTTGAATATATTATTCCACCAGTTGTAAGATCGAAGTCCAGCGATATTCCGTAGGAACCCATAGGATTTCGGACCCAACGCCGTGAACTTGTGGTTGGCGACCCTGGCCAGCAACGAACTGCGGAACTGGCGGATATGCGGTCTTCCATGTACGTGTCAAAAAGAACTCCTGCACACCCTTTTCGCTTTGTTTTATCAGGCGGCGTGTGGAAATCCGGGAACATATTTGTCCAACTCTGAATTGGAGCTGGCCCTAATGTTGTCCATCCATTGCCTGTCATTATAAATTTATCGCCAGACCGAGCACCTTTATAATTAGATCCATCACCATAAGCTGCCCTTGCAGTTCTATATCGTCCATTCCCCAACTTGCCAGTCATGTTTCCAAAAAGAAGATTCATGTTATATTCATTCACTACTACATTTTGCTCGCCATCGTATCCAAATTGTACTCGTCCGCCGACACCACTTAAGAGAAGGTCCGGATATTGTGAAGATGTTGATCCCGAACCACAACTTGCCAGAATAAGCATGGATTGCACTTCGTCTGTTATTGGTTTCCAGTTTGCTCTAAACCAATTTGTGTTCGCCCGCGCAGTATAATAAGTGCTCAAATTACCACGAGTGTTGAAACTGGGGTGTTTAGATGGTATCAATCCCGTTCCCGCACAATAATTTTCACTGGCACTCAAATCCTTTAAAGCCGCTACTGCTATTTCCTCCTGACTTCCATGTCCAAATATCATTATGATTCCATTATAAGGACATTTGTTTTTGAAGTTTTCTACTGTACATTGCTCCACATCATTATCTTGGTTATTCGTATCCAAATATATATTATTTTTTGACCAACCATTATTTATAATATTTCTTACGATCGCTATTTCTGATCTAAGAGACCAGCGACTATCAGAATGCCAGAAAGCGATATTATTTACCTTTGGCGTTCTCGAAATTGTTTCGACAACAGACAACCTTACGACATCTTCGACCATGGGATGAGCATTTTGCGGAAAATATTGCAATTGGAAACGCACCGCGCCTGTATGCTTTCCAGATAGAAAAATGGCCGTCAGAAAATTTGTATTATTTTTCAAATCAAACTCATAAGGCAATACAAGTTGGTTGGACTTCACGCGGTCCACCCAAATATCGACATACTCAGGGTTTTCAAGGCCAGACAAGACGACTCGGCCAGAAGGAAGAAGAGGTTTTATACTAATTAGAGCTGCTTTGACATCGCTTTTCATCGGGTCATTTTGAACTTCGAGAGGGTCGTCGATAGTAAGAATTCGTCCCGGACGCATTGCTTCGTAGACATCCTCACCATCATTATTGTCCTCTATGAAACCATCGTTATTTGAGTCCACGTCGACATCGATCTGAAAGACGGTCAATCTGAGTTCATCAGTCGCCACTTTTCCAGTTTTTGGGAGCAAGGCGACCGTTATTGCGTCCGTACCCGTACCAATATCTTTACTGGGAGAAATGCCCTCGATCAGAAGAACGTTGTCGAGGCCGAAGGTGCTAACATCATAGGCTTGTTGGTGCAATATCCGTTCGTAAGCGTTGTTTTTGACCTTATAGAGACGGATTTTATCTGAGAAGAAAAATCTGACCTCGCAGCCATCCTTGGCGTCGTCGGGCACTTTCAGGACAACGCGCGCTTGGACCAATTCGGGGTCGTTAATGTCGATTCCATCCAGCAGATTATCCGGGAGCATTATGCCGGTTTTATCGGTCGCCTCAAACTCATGGAAACCTCTATTGACAGGCACGAGCAGGCCGGTGGGGTTTGCGGGGCCGCCGTCCTCGGCGAGTTCCTCTTTTTTTCTTTCGGCCGGGTCTGTCGAGGGGGGCCTTTGGGGAGCGGTGGAATCGTTGTTCGCGTCGGCCTGGATATCCGCCTCGATAGCGCCCAACTCGGCCGTCCAGTGTACGCCCTCTCCTGCGCCGCCGGCGCCTTGGCCGGCGAGGTTGCCTTCCATCATGGGCGGAAACAGGCCGAAACTGTCCCTCAAAAACATAAACGAGATGTGGAGCACGCCTTCTGAGTCCACCCACTGGTCCGGGATAATTTGGGTGGGCGGGACCACCATATCGCACCAAATACCCGGATAGAACTCCACAAAGTGCAACCCGGCGGGCGGTTTCAGGCGCATGTTTATTACTATGAGATAATCCGTGATGACAGGCGAAACCGTTACTTTATCGTAACCGGCCGCCAACTTGTCGATCTGATTGTTGCCGTAGTAAACCGTGCCGGGCCTGGCTGTGAGAACCTTATCCACGTCCGTCGGCTGTGTCGATGGCTGGGGGGGGGGCTGAGAGAATCCCAAATCCGGGAACAGGAAGGCTCCCGCGACCAGAACCGCCGCGACCAAACCTGCACGTTTGACTGTCATGTTTGTGCCTCCTGAATTTAACAATTCAACCTTTATTTTAGCAATGGTTTTTGTATAGACAAGTATATTTTCGAAAAATTTCAAAAACATAGTTTTCCGAACCGTGAACAGGCACGCTATAATCAGGCGTTCCCAAAGCGAATGAGCGGCAATGGAGATAAAATGACGCCATCAAGAAGGAAATTATCGAGGGCAGCGGCGGCGGTTTTTCCGGCGATTCTCGTGTTTGTATCCGCCTGCACCGGCCGGCCGGCGCCGACGACCCGGGGTTCAGGCCCCGCCGCGGCGACGGCGGCGTCAAGCCGCCCGGCCGACGGGCCGGTCGTGGTTATCGTCCGCGGAACGGACCCGGACAAAATGGTCGCCAGGGCCGTCGAACTGCTGGGCGGCATGGATCAGTTCGCAAAAGACGGCCGCAAGATAGTCATCAAACCCAATCTCACCTGGCAGCCGGCGTTCCAGGACAATCCCCCGCCCGACGCTAAAATCCGCCCGGAAATAACCACCGATCCGGCCCTGGTCGAGGCCATCGCCAAACAGATGCTCGCTCAGGCCAAATGCAAAATAACCATCGCCGAGAGTTCGCTGATGGGCGTTGACATGCTGTACAGGGAACTGGGTTACGTGCAGGTCGCCCAAAAGCTGGGCCTGGAACTTGTCAACACCGACGCGGCGCAGCGGGTGGACGTAAAAACAGACGGCCTGGCCCGCAAGGAATACGACCTGCCGGCCGTAACCCAAAACTGCGACGTGCTGGTGGACGTCGCGGTGATGAAAACGCACAACCTTGCCTGCGTTACGCTGGGGATAAAGAACCTCTTCGGCCTGGTGCCGGGGAGCATAAGGCCGAGCCTCCATCCCGTCATTCATGAGGTGCTCTGCGACATTATTGCGATTCGCAAGCCGGACCTGGTCATTGTGGACGGGCGGTTCGCCATGGAAGGCGACGGGCCGATCGGCGGGACGATGGTGAACATGGACCTGATCGTCGCCGGGCGGGACGTGGTCGCCGTCGACGCCGTCTGCGCGTCGATTATGGGTTTTGACCCGATGGAGATCGGCCATATCAGGCTGGCTCACCAGAAAGGACTTGGAGTGGCCGACCTTCGGCGGATAACCGTCAGGGGCGAGCGGATCGAGGATGTTCGCAGGCCTTTCAAGCCGCCAGCGGGCGAGACAAGGCTGGAAATCGCCCTCGATGACGACATGCGACAGTCGCTGTCGAAGCTGGCCGACGAGGACTTGAGCCGCGGGCTGACGCAGAGATACTGGTTCAGGGCCGACCGCATTAAAAAGGGTTTGGGGGGAAAGGCGGCGGTCCATGCGTCCGGATTCTCCGCATCCTGGTGGAAAGACTCTGAAAAGGTTTATCTGAAGATTCCCTATCAGCTCACCGGCGATTCAAGCAGGCAGCAGGCAATCGACGAGGTGCGGGAATGGATCAGGCTGAACGTCGAAAAACCCGCCTCGGCGCCCGCGACCGGCCGGACAGCCTCGCACCCCGCGGCGGGCGGATGATAGAAATTTACATTACTTTTACGAAACTCAATAAAAGTCGTAATTCTCCATGAAAACTACGTCCAGGGCATATTGACCCAATTCCCAGAACTTGTATGTTAAAATCGTAGGCCACTCAAATTAGTCTGCACAGAACATCCGATAATCGGGAAAGGCGCAGCCATGTTCCGCACAATCATCTTAGTTTCTTGCGAGGCTTTTATCGGTCTGGGGATATGTGCGGGCCAGGCGCCCGCCCAGTCCTCTCCTGCCACGCAGCCGACCATCACCGTCAATGCCTCCGTCAAGCACCAGACCATTCTGGGCTGGGGCGGAACGGCGGGGGGAGGCAGGAATTTCCCGGAGTTCATACGCAAACAGCTCATCGAAGCGCTCGTGGATGATATCGGCCTTAATCGCCTCCGATGGGAACCTCCCGCGCATGTGTGGGAATATCCCTTTAACGATAACAATGATCCCACTGTAATCAACTGGAACGCCTTTAAAACCGAGGAAACGGATTTGTCCGCCAGAGAATGGATATTGCCGTTCAAACAGCAGGTCGAGGCCCGCGGTGAGAGCTTCAATGTCTACATCAGTCCGTCGTTCTATATCGGGGGATCCACAGGCGCAGCGCCGGATTGGATGATGGAAAAACCCCAGGAATACGCCGAATGGGCAATGGCGTTTCTGACGTACATCAAGAAGACCTACCAGATCGAGGCCGATTACTATTGCATCTGCAACGAGGCCGGGAACCATAATGCCTTCTCGCCAAAGGTCGTATCCGCGATGATCAAGGCGCTGGGACCGCGGTTAAAGGCCGAAGGACTCAAGACAAAGATCGAATTCCCGGAGTGCGTCAACGCCGACAAGTCGTGGGACTATATCACTCAAACAAAAGACGACTCCGAGATGTGGCAATATGTCGGCGCAGTTACCTATCACCTGTACGGCAGCCTCAAGAAACGTCCGGACATCCGTGATTTCGCCTTTGCAAAGGGCCTGCCGACCGGACAGACGGAGTTCATGGGGACCAAGATCCACCATTTGTTCGACGACCTGACAGAGGGCGGCGTGTCGTTCTGGGAACACTATGTTCTGGCCGGTCCCTGGGGCGGCGGAGGCACCTATATAACCACATATCCGAGCAACGGCACATTTACCCTATATCCGGAGTCATGGAATTTCCGGCAGGTGATGCGCTACGTCCGTCCCGGAGCGGTGCGGGTGGACGCCATCGGCGACAATCCGTCCGTCCGGGCCGTGGCGTTTGTGAAGGACGGCCGGACCACGGTCGTGCTGCTTTCCGCCAAAAACCACCTGCCCGGGCCGGTAACGGTCAAGGGCCTGACCGCGGGCAGTTACGGCACGTGCTCGGCCTCCGGCAAGCCGTACCGTGAACTTGGAATCCGCCAGGTCGGACCTGATGGCACGCTGCAGGTCAATCTCGACAAAAACAGCACACTGACGATCTATCCGTATGCCGGAACCAATCTGCCGCCGGCGGTTACACAGAGACAGGCCGATCCGGTTTTTCTCACGCTTCCGGCCTTCGGAACGACGCTTTCAGCCACGGCGACCGATCCAGAAGGCGACTCGCTTTCATATACTTGGGAAATCCGCCGGCAGCCGGCCGGAGCGAAGGCGGCTCTGGCGACCCAGATCGCCGCGAGCACAAAGGTCTCCGAAATGACCACGCCGGGCGAATACGTCTTCGCCGTTACTGTCGGGGACGGCAAAAACAAGACTGTCCGGGAGCTGATGGTTCCTGTGTTCGAGAAGAACCAGCCGCCGCAGATCGTTGGAATACATAACAGAAAACCGGTGTTGATTATCCTGCCATGCGCGGAGACGGAATTGCGGGGGGCGACATTGGACCTGGAGAAAGATGAAGTCGCGCTGAAATGGAGCGTCGTGAAACAGCCCGAGGGCGCCCAGGTCAAACTTGAAACGCCAGACGCCAGCCCGTGCAAGGTTACCGGCCTGAGCGTCGCGGGAGATTACGTCTTCCGGCTCCAGGCCGACGACGGCCACAACACCGTGAGCAAGGATTTGACGGTTATCGTTTATCCGAAAGATTGCTTCAAGTGGCCTGGCATCAGGAATCCCTGATGCTCTGTTGAAAAGCCGGGATCTAATCGGGTTGCTTTGGCTGGGCGGGGGCGTTAGTCTGATTAAATGGCTGATGATTCCGGACAACTTTCCACAAGGCCGATCGGGGTGTTCGACAGCGGCATAGGCGGGCTGACCGTGGTGGCCGAGATAATGCGCGCGATGGGCGGCGAGGACATCGTGTATCTGGGCGACAGCGCCCGCGTGCCCTACGGCATCAAGTCGCCGCAGACGATCCAGCGGTTCGCCGTGCAGGACCTTAAATTCCTGCTGTCGCATCGGCCCAAGATGGTTGTCGTTGCGTGCAACACGGCTTCGGCGGCGGCGATCGAGATTCTGGAGTCGTCCAGCCCGGTGGTGGTGGTGGATGTGATCCGGCCGGGCGCCCGTGCGGCGGTCGAGGCGGTCTCCGGCCCGATAGGCGTGCTGGGAACCGAGGCGACCGTAGCCAGCGGGGCGTATCAGCGGGCCATCGAGGCCGCCAGTCCGGGCAGAGAAGTGCTGGCCGTCGCCTGCCCGCTGCTGGTGCCGATAGTCGAGGAAGGCCGCGACGGGGACGACCCCATCGTCCTGCACGTCCTGTGCGACTACCTGCGCGAGCTTCAGCGCGCCAGGCCCGGCGCCGTCATACTCGGCTGCACGCACTATCCGCTGCTGGCCGGGGCGATAGGAAAATTGCTGGGGCCGCGGGTAACTCTGATAAACTCCGGTTCCGCCGCCGCGCGCGAAGTGGCCGACGTTCTGAAAAAGAAGGGCCTGGCCAATCTGCGGCCCCAAGGCGGGGTTCTGCGATGCTTTACCACTGACAATCCGCAGCGGTTCGCCCGGCTGGCCGAGCGGTTCGGCGGAGGCAGAAAGCCCGACGGCGTCGATTACGTCGCCACGGATGAACTTGAGGCCCACGTGCCGCAAAAATGAAGGACGATGGCGTGTCTTTTACGCGAAAAATAATCATGGTGGCTGCACTTGCCGGAGCGATCGGCGCCCTGGCCGGCTGCGAATCGGACGAGGTGAAGAAAGCGAACAACCTGCAATCGCTGATCGAATCGTTTTTCCCTCCCAACCAGGTTACGCTGGTGGGCATGGCCTTCGACCAGCACGACGCCGACCGGCGGAGGCAGGGGATCGAATTGCTCTCGAACAGCTCCAACGGTTTCCGGGACGAGTACGTCCGCGGCTACAAGGAACTGGCCAAGGACCCAGACCCGGGCGTCCGGGCCGCGGCGGTCAAGGCGCTGGGCAAGAGCGGCAGGAAGGACTGCCTGAACGACCTCGTCAGGGCCATGTCAGACAAGGACGACATGGTCCGCTGGAACGCGGCCATCGCCCTGGACAAGATCATCGGGGCAGAGGCGATCAAGCCCCTGCGGGAACATGCGATCGGGGATTCGCTGGCGGACGTGAAGATATCCTGCGTAAAGGCGCTGCGGCACTATCGGAATGACGAGGCCTTCAGGACGCTGGTTCAGTGCCTGGATGATGACATCTTCGCCGTGCGCTACCAGGCGCACGATTCTCTGGTCCAGATGACCGGCTCGGACAAAGGCTACAGGCCCGAGGATTGGGGCGGCGCAACCGGCGGGACGCTGCCGAAGGAAAAATCCCGGCCGGCAAAAAAACCGTGGTGGGATTGGACCGGCGTTTCAAAAGACGAAAAACCGGCCAAGCCCGACCAGCCGCAATCGGCGCCCGCGAGGAACTTCCCGACCCAGCCCGCGACGCGGGCCCGGCCCGGCAGATGAAAAAAGCGTTTTTGCAATGGAAACCAGCATGGACGAAACTTCCACTGACAACAAACCTCGTGAAAGAGCCTATCTCGAGATTATCGCAGCCTGTTTACTCATTTTTGCACTTATCGTCAGCATATTTCCCTTATTGTTTGCATACCTTGACTCAAATAGGGGTATTGAGGGCCTATGTGCGCTCCTTTTTCTTTGGCCTTTTTGCACATGGTCAGGGGCAATTTTGTCGCTTCTGGTATCTCTGATAAGCGACAGCATGGCGATAAACGTACCGGCTTACATCCTGACAGGTATTGACCTGGTTTTACTGGCAATTTTTATCGTGCTTGCCGTATGGCACTAAAACGTTTTTAAATTTTTAGTAAGAGAATTCTTGTCAGCTCGCTAGCAGCCCGTTGAAAAAGTAGCATGGGCATCTTGCCCATGGATTTGGCTGTTTTCTGGGCATTTCAGGGGCGAGACGCCCCTGATACTCATGGACGAGACGTCCATGCTACTGTAAAGAGACTTTTTCAACGGGCTGCTAGGGCGTAAAAAAACAAACATCCGGTAAAACGCAGTCCGTCGCCATACGGATGGAACACAAGTGCGAGGAAAAATCATCATTCATAAAGTTTTCGATGTTTTGTTCGGTGCATAAACTTTGACAAGTCACGAATGCCTTGCATATTCCGTGACACCGCGATTAAGGCCCGCAGGGCCGGAAGGGTTGTAGCCCCGGGCGTGCTGAGGACGGCGACCGCCGGCCTCAGCAAAGCCCGGTGGGACGGTCGTCATTGACAAAGTTTCAATGTTCGCTCCCGCCACGGCCGGCACGCCCCAATCATAGATTGTCCCGGCCGAGGATTTTCGGCAAGGCATCTGTCGGTTTCGAATAATATCAGCCTTGCCTGTGTTTGACCTCATCCCGAAACGGATGAATGACTCAGTAGAAATTATCGGCCGGGGTTTTCCGGGATTCCGTCTTGACTGCCGTGGCGCAGTCGGGAGATGGAAACTTTTTGAATTGCGGCTTGACCCCAGGTTTCGCTTCGTCCTCCTTCGCCAAGACTTCGGAGGACTCCGCTTCACCTGGGGCTACTGGCATTCCGGCCCTGCGGGCCTCGCACACGGTTTCGATGGTTCTGCAAGGTTGCATGATCCTGTTCAATATGCAGGAAAGAAAAGAACCGCGACCAGGCAAACAAGTGTAACCAATATGGAGTTGTCGCCGGCAGACTTTATGCCGACATTTTACGATGCGCCGCCTTTACACTGGAGGAGTTTTTTCAACAGACTGATAACCACAACTCCGTTATAATACACGCAAAATGCTGGCGATAGAATACAACGGCAATCTGGTGTTGCGGAAGGATTATCCGGCCCCCCGGCCAGCCGAGGGCGAGGCGCTGATAGCCGTCCGCAAGGCCGGTATATGCCGGACCGATCTTGAGATCACGCGCGGATACATGAACTTTCGCGGCGTGCTGGGGCATGAGTTCGTGGGGCAAGTCGTCGAAGGCCCGGACGAGTGGAAGGGCAAACGTGTGGTCGGCGAGGTAAACTGTCCGTGCGGCCAGTGCCCTCTTTGCTCGATGGGGCTGGGCAAGCACTGCCGCAGCCGGACCGTCCTGGGCATCCAGGGACGCGGCGGCGTCTTCGCCGAATTCACGGCGCTGCCGGCGGCCAATCTGCACGAGGTTCCCCCCGGCGTCGGCGACGACGAGGCCGTCTTTGCCGAGCCGCTGGCCGCAGCGATGCAGATAATCAGGCAGGTGCGTTTCATGCCGACCGACGGCGCGGTTGTTCTGGGCGACGGCAGGCTGGGCCTGCTGGCGGCGATGGCCCTGCGAAACGTGCTGCGCGACATTCTGCTGGTCGGCAAGCACGCCAACAAGCTGGCGATTGCGAAAGCCTGCGGAATCAAAACAATCCTTGCGAAGGATTTTCTGCCGAGGCGGTCGGCCAGGTTCGTGATCGACGCCACGGGCACGGCGGAGGGTTTTTCTCTGGCCCTGCGGACCGTGATGCCGACCGGCACGATCGTGCTCAAAAGCACCTATGCCTCGCCGGGCTGGCTGAACCTCGCTCCCGTGGTCATCGATGAGATCACCGTGGTCGGTTCGCGGTGCGGGCCGTTTGCCGACGCTATAAACGCCCTGAAGGACCGCGACGTGAACGTCCTGCCGCTCATCAGCGCCCATTACGATCTTTCGGACGGCGTCACGGCGATGGTCGCTGCGGCCGATCCGTCCAACATCAAGGTCATCATAGATGTCGCCCGTCAGCCATGAAGGCCTGATTCCATATGATTTCGGGCAGTCGACGGGCGAGACCTGGCCGCTGGCGGCGTTCGGCGTCTGGCGAGACCGGCCGGGCGTGCTGCATGCGATCACGACCCGGCAATGCCCGCTTTTTTCGCCCGATGCCGCCGGCGACACGAACGTCAAACTGTATGCCGCACTGGCCCGGATGCTCAGGCTAGGCGGGATAGCCTCCTGCGAACAGGTTCACGGCCCGGACGTGCTGACGGTCTGCAAGGCCGGACCTGCCGGCCAGGCCGACGCGATGATTACCGACGCGCCTGGACTCGGGCTGCTGGCCCGAAGCGCCGATTGCCCTATTGTGCTGCTGGCCGCGGCGGACGGCGCCGCCGTCGGCATCGTTCATGCCTCGTTGCGATCCACATTATTGGGCATCGCGGCCTCGACGGTCGGGGAGATGCGCCGGCAGTTTTCCGTCGAACCTGCCGCCCTGCATGCGATGATCTGCCCGTCGGCCGGGCCATGCTGCTACGAGGTGGGCCCGGAGGTGCTGGACCAGGCCGTCGGGCGGCTGGGCAGCGGCGCCGCCGGATTTTTCAGCGCGCCGGGCGGGGCGATCCATTTCGACCTCTGGGCCGCTAACAAGGATCAGCTTGTCAGGCAGGGCCTGCTGCCGGATAATATCCATATCTCCGGCCTGTGCACGATATGCCGGAACGACATGTTTCCGAGCTTCAGGGTCGAGGGCCGGCAGGCGGGCAGATTCGCGTGCCTCGTCGCCCGCCGGAGCAGCTCCGTTTTTTAAGGAGTACCGACGATGAGCGCAAACATTGACGAACTTAACAGGAAATTCGCGATACCGGGCGTGGCGGTCTTCAGGCCGGGCAGCGGCAATCTGCCCTGCCTTGTCGTTGAAAACGCCCTTTGCCATGGCACGATCTACCTGCATGGCGCGCACGTAACGGCCTGGCAGAAGGCGGGCGGAAAATCCGTGCTGTGGATGGGAGGCAAGAACGTCTATCAGGCCGGCCGGCCGTTTCGCGGCGGCGTGCCGATCTGCCTTCCGTGGTTCGGGCGGCATCCGGCCGACGCCGATGCGCCTATCCACGGCATTGTCAGGCTCGACGAATGGCAGGTGCAGTCGGTCCGGGTCGGCCAGGACGGGCAGGTGGCGGCAACGCTGGCCTACCGGCAGGACGACAAATACAGGAACTGGTACAAGGACGACTTCGAGGCCGCCTTCACGGCCACCTTCGGCTCGACTCTCACGATGACTCTGGAGGTGAAAAACCCAGGCGCCGCGCCGATAAAAATCAGCGAGGCCCTGCACACCTATTTTGCGGTTTCCGATATCACGAAAATAAGGATAGGCGGGCTGGAACAGGCCGAATATTACGACTACACGAAGGACCGCAGGCGGGCCAGGCAGGACGGCAGGCCGATCTCGTTTTCCGGTTTTGTGGACAGGCTTTATTTCAACACGCAGGCCGCCTGCACGCTCGACGACAATGAATGGGGCCGGCGGATCGTGGTCGCCAAACAGGGTTCGGATTCCACGATAGTCTGGAACCCGTTCGAGAAGCGGGCGCAGGAACTCGGCGAGTTCATGCCAGGCGAGTGGCGGGGGATGGTCTGCATCGAGACCGGCAACGCCGCCGACAATATCCTGACGATACAGCCGGGCCGGACGCACGTAATGCAGGCTGAAGTTTCAGTGCAAAAATTCTGATGCCCAAAGGCTGCGACATTTCCGGGGCTTTTCGTCCGGGCCGGCCGGCGTTGCATCGTGGCACGGACGTCTCGTCCGTGTGTTCCAGGGGCGTCTCGCCCCTGGATGACACAACAAAAACCGGCAATTGCCACGGCCGGGACGGCTGTGGAACACACGGGCAAGATGCCCGTGCCACGCCAATACGCAAAGGCGGCGACATTTCCGGGATTTTCCGGCCGGGCCGGGCGGCGTGGATCGCGTGCGTCCTGCTGTCGCCGGCGATGCTGTGCGGCTGCGGCTGGTTCTGCGACCTGCAGAACGGTTATCTGCTGCACGGCCAGGATGTCATCCTGCTGCCGGGGCAGAAGGTTGCGCTCAAGGCCAGGCTGCAATCGGGCGGATTTCTGATCGATGAGCAAAATCGCCGGGTGAGATTTTCTCTGGCGGGCCGGCAGATCGCCGAGGCGACGACCGATCGCGAGGGATTCGCCGAGGCCCAGTTCACGCCCGCCGAGCCTGGCGACTATCTGATATCCGTAGAGGTGCAGCCGGAAGGACTCGGCCGCAAACCGCCTCCGCCGGCCGAACTGCTGGTGGCCTGCCGGAAAGCCGACCAGCCGATCATCGTTGTCGATCTGGACGGCACGCTTGTGGCCCACGGGTTCGACAAGGTGCTGACGGGCAACCCCGACCCGCTGCCGGACTCTCCAGGTGTGATGAAGCGGCTGGCGGACGAGTTCACGATCCTGTATCTGACGCATCGGCCGGCGTATTTAGGGCCCAAGAGCAAGCGGTGGCTCGCCGGGCACGGTTTTCCGCGCGGACCAGTCATCCTGTCGCAGCCTGGCGACCTGATAACCGGCTCAGGGAAATACAAGACAGAACAGCTTGAGGCACTTCACAGCCGCTTTTCCATGGTACAGATCGGGATCGGCGATTTGCCGTCCGACGCACAAGCGTACTGCCGGAATAAGATGATCGCCTACCTGATTATTGACGCGGATAGACAGAACAACGCCCTCGACATTTACATATTGGGGAAAAAACTGGAGAACCTGCCTTCAACGGTCCAGATCGTGTTCGGCTGGCTGGACATAGCGGAGGGAATCTTCGCGGACAAGACCTTCAGCGCCGGCTCGGCGATTGAAAAACTGAAAAACATGCATTCCGGCCATGGCCGGCCTTCGGACCATCCCAGGCCGGCGGATAGCGAGACCGCGCCGGCGACGAACGAGTCGCAGCCGCTGGAATAGCGGGATGTTTCAGATAAAGACGGTTGCAGCGGGCCGCGTACTCATGCTATAGAAGGAAAACATGAACAGGCCATTGAAACCGGGATTCGGCAGAATTGGGCTGGCAGTTGTTATCCTGGCCGGCGCGATATGTGTAACGATCGGCGGCATTATCTGGTCTGGGGCGGCGGGCATGCCTGCGTCCAACCCTGCGACAGGCCAGGCATCGAGCCGGCTTGGCGCCAGCCATCGCATCCAGCCGGCCGATCTGGTCTACGTCGGGGCGTTTCGGCTGCCGGACGGCGCCGAAGAATACGCATGGGGCTGGAGCGGCCAGGCGCTCGCCTTCCGGGCGGACGGCGACCCAAAAGGCGACGACGACGGGCACGGCGGCTCGCTCTTCGGAAGCGGACACAACCACCATCAGTGGATATCGGAAATAACTATCCCGAAACCCGTCGTCTCAAAGAACAAAAAGCCTGACGATCTGCCGGTCGCCAAGACGCTTCAGCCGTTCACCGACATCCGGGGCAACCTGTTTGCCGAAGAGATGGAGCAGCCCCGCTGCGGTCTGGCGATTCTGACCCCGCAAGGCGAGCAGAAATCGGCGAAGCTGTACTTCTGCTTCGCACAGCACATGGACGAGGAGGGAGCGAGTCCGAGGCATGGCTGGTGCGAGCTGGATATGTCAAAGCCCAACCCGGCCGGATTGTGGAAAATCGGCGACCTGAGGAACTACCTGACGTGCGATTATATGTGCCCGCTTCCCAAGGCCTGGGCCGACGCAAACACCGGCGGTTGCCGCCTTGCGACGGGTCGGTTCCGCGAGGGCGGGCAGGCGGGGCAGGGGCCGGCGCTGTTTGCCGTCGCCCCGTGGAAGGAAGGCGATCCGCCGGCGAAGGGCGCGGCGCTAAAGGCCGTAACGCTGCTGCGATACTCGGCCGTAACCGACGAGCAGCAGCATAACATGAAAGACTACCAGCATGCCGGCGAGTGGTCGGGGGCGGCGTTCCTGGCCGCAGGCGACAAACAGGAGAAATCGGCCATGATCTTCGTGGGGACCAAAGGACAGGGCAAGTGCTGGTACGGGTATCCCAACGGCGTGGTCTGGCCGGAGGAAGGGCCGTTTCCGCCAGAGCCGCAATGGCCCAACGACCAGCGGGGCTGGTGGTCGACAAAATTCACCGGGCGAATACTCTTCTACGACACCGCGGACCTTGCCGCCGTCGCCGCGGGAAAGATGAAACCCCACGAACCTCAGCCGTACGCCGTGATGGACATCCAGGACGCCCTTTTCGCCGATCCGGACCCCAAGGGCCAGCCGAGGCGGATGAATCTTGTCGGCGACTGCGCGTTCGACCCGCAGCGAGGGTTTCTTTACGTCATCGAACCGCTGGCCGACGGAGACAAGTCCATCATCCACTGCTGGCGCGTAAGGTAACGGGTAATCCCAGTTACAGGGGAAGAATCAAACAATGTTTTGCCATCTTGTGGTGCGGGCGTCCCGCCTGCATTTTTCTTGGTTTTACATAGCAGGCAGGAAGCCTGCACCACAATCCCCCTGTAACCGGGATTACGGCAACGGCGGATAAATCCTGCTGACATTCCCGGGCGCGGGTGATATAAGGGCGATCCGTCATCCATGACCCAAAACGGGAATATGCCGGGAGAAAACATGACCATGCCGTCAAGATCGGGATTCGGGGTATTCGGCGTAATAACAGGCATTATTCTGTCCGGCGCGATATGCGCGATGGCTGCCGGCGATATTGGAGATCAGGCGACGAGCAGGCCGTCCGCGCCTTCCGGCCCGGCCAGCCGGCCGGCGGCGCTGCCGACCACGCAGCCGATCACCACCGCCGACACGCCCGCCGCCAAGCTGCTGAAGAAATGGTGGTCCGAAGGCACGGCCGCCGGCAACGTCGGCGACTGGTACGACAATCGCGATCGCGAGCACAGCGGCCTGAAAATGGCCAACTGGCCCCAGCTTCAGAAGATCATCTACGACGCCCAGGCCCTGGCGGTCCGGGCCGACTGGGGCGCACAACGAACCATTATTCCGAAGGTCGTCTTCGGCAACAGCTCAACGTCCGCCGGCGTTACGACCGGCGGCAGCAACGTCCGGATGTACTACAATAATTCCCAAGGCCTGGCTTTTCTTTACACGCAGTACACGCGCAACAACATCTACATGTATCCCGAACACCGGGACCACGACCCGGGCCGCAACGGCGTCGGCGACGGCTACGGCGACGTGTACTGCACCAACACGCCGTTCCTCATCTCCAGCCAGGGTTCCTCTGGAACCGACAGGCCGTTCATGCAGGCGGTTGCCAACATGCTGGCGGCCTTTCGCCCGGAGGTAAAGAAGAAGCTCATCGAGTCGGGCCTGCTCATGCCCACGATCCAGATGATCCTCCGGTCGACCATCAAGCCGGTCCAGACGCCCGAAGACTATCTGACCGGCAAGGCACACCCCACCGTGTTCGAGGGTTCAGGTGTGGACGACGTGAAAATGGTCGAGATGGCCCACGGAATCGCGGAAGATTCGATCCCGCCGATGGTGCAGTTGAAGGTGGTCAAGGAAGACGCCGCGGCGGCGGGTCGCGACCCGGCCGAGCCGAGCCGCAGCGAAAAGCTTGCGGATACGCCCGCGGTCATCGCGAGAATCTGGCGCGGCGGGGCCTACACGCGGGCCATGACCGTCAGCGCCGAGGCGAGCGCCGACATAAACAAGCGTCCGCTGACGTACCGGTGGGCGGTGCTGCGGGGCGACCCGGAGCGGATAAAGATAACGCCCGACAAAACCGGCGCGACCGCGGAGATAACGGTGCAGTACCCGTACCGCCGGCCCGTGGCCAAGGATTCGCCCATGGAATCCAATCGCGTGGATATCGGCGTGTTCGTCAACAATGGGAAGTATTACTCGGCCCCGGGCTTCATAACTTTCTACGGCCTGGACAACGAGGCACGGACGTACGACGGCAAGGGCCGGCTGCTGGAGATCGCATACAACGCCGGCGACACCACGCTGACGATCCACTGGCCGGCGTTTTTCGATCTGCTTGCGCCCCAGGCCGACTTGCCCGCGGCGAAGTTCATTAAAGAGAAATTCACCAAAGAGCAGATCGACGCCCTTCTCAAGGCGGCAGCGGAGAGCAAATCCGCGATAGACGCGGCGGCAGCGGCGAAGAAAAAACTCGCCGACACCCAGGCCGCCGCCAAAAAAGCCGGCGACGAAGTCCAGGCCGCCGAGGCCAGGCTCAAAAATGCCTCAGCAACAAAACCGGCGGCTGACAAGGATGAGATCGCCAAACTGACTAAGGCCGTCCAAGCCGCCAAAGACGCCCAGAAAACTGCCGGCACCGCAAGAAGCGACGCCCAAAAGCAGTCGGCAGACGCCGACAAGGCCGTCGAGACAACCCTGGCCCGCAAACGCGACGACCTGGGCGGTTCGGCAAAAGAAATCGTCGAGGGCCTTCTGAACGCCATGCTCGACGACGCGGATTTCTACCGGAACAGCGAGAAGGCGATCCAGCCTATGCTCACGGACAAATCGCGCGGCGTCCTGGCGACCGCCCGCAAGAGGATGATCGCCTACGGCCTGATAAAGGATGTACCCGAAGGAATTGTCTTCGACCCGCTGCTTGGGCCGGATGCAAAACTGGCCGATCCTCTTCCGGCCTCCGGACCGGCAAAATCGCCCGCCGACGCGGCGGGCCGGCAGTTCACCCGATACGAGCGATCCCAGATCCAGCGGTTCAACGGCGAGATGCTCGGCGGCGTGATCTTCCCTGACGCGATCACGGCCACGTACCGCGAAAATTACGTCGACGCCGTCCTCGCCGCGCCAAAACCCTTCCGCGATGTCTTCCGCTACGACGCCGCCGGCAAGCGAACCGCCTGGATCCGATTCGACGGCAAAACACGCACCGAACTCAACCCCGATTCCCAACCCGCGGAAAAGTAGAACCCGAAACGATGGAAGTAAACCAGTGGGATGGTTGATTTAGCGCCAGGAGGCATCGAACAGGCGCCATCGGTCGCATCTGTTTGCGGCCGTGTTCTTTTTTCAACAAATTCACATGGCGATCAAATCAACTTCATCGGCCGGCGAGTCCTGTGATTCAGATACTTCATGGCAGGTGGCACGTTTGGTGAAGTCGAAAAATGACGGGGATTGGGTGCTCGGCTCGCATCTGTTTATCTCGGCGTAGCGCAGCGAAGCCGGATTGCGAGCATGTGTTTTTTACAAAATATTCCGCGTGCAACAAGTTGAGGCTGTCCGATAATTACAGGCCATCGACTATCCATTGTAGCTGTCCATTTTTTTTCCCACAGCGTTCATTATACCGCAGCAGCAACTGATACGCAAAGAAGCACGCCAGGATCTGGGTCT
>JACRIL010000258.1 GCA_016235825.1 Planctomycetota bacterium | reverse complement strand
TTAAGCAGGCATGAGCCTGCATGTCATCCAGAAGCGAAATAAGCGAATAAACATCCCTATTATGAGAGTCAGAGTTACTTTCAAGCTTCCCAGCTTCTGCCAAACGTCGAACAGCAAACATTTGCCCTGTGAGGAAACCATAAATGATCAGGTCGCTCATCATCCGATTGACTTGCGAGCCTTCTCCGTCAGTAACGGGTGCAATCCTCCAGCCCTCATGGATTACCCGAAAAACGGCCTCGCACTGAATCATTCCAGTAATCTGCCACTTGATTGAGTGGGGGTCTTTCCCGCTGAAACATTCCAACCACCATTTTCGCCTTTCTTTGAACATGTCCAACTCTGGCATTACCTCAATCCTCCCATTATCTGAAGTTTTACGCGCATGCTTGCAATGTCTTTTCTGGCTGTGCTCTTTGTACATACACTTGACCTCCCAGTATCTAAGGTTTCACACGTAAAAGATACACCTGAAAAAATTACGGTCAAGTGTTGGGGGCAGCTTTTACATACTGAGTCCCCCCCCATAAAATAACATCCGCCCGGGAGTCATGGCAAGCAGCCATGTCCGAGCGGATGTATTGAGATGGCTAAATTAATCCGCCGTCAGTTCGCCGGCCGGTTCGTTGAGCAACCTGAGTTCATCCTTCCGGAAGAGCCCACTTCTTTTCCTGGTTCAGACGGGCGTGGCTTTTGCCTTACTATCGCCCGTCGTAACTCTCGATCTTCAGGTTGTCGAAGTACGTTACGCTGTCGGCCTTGGTCCACAGGCCGACCTTGCCCGCGTCCTGGAACGTGCCGTCGTCGGCCTCGAACCACTTGTCATCGAAGCTGACGACGAAGTGCGTCCCCTTGGCGCTCAGGGCCAGTTTGTGCCACAGGTTCGGCGAAACCTTCGTGGTGATGCCCGTAATTTCTGACCGCCGCCCATTCGCGACCTTGTACAGCCGCACGTTGTCTTCCAGGGCGTTGGCGCGGACGACGTAGTAGTTGTCCTTATCCCTGTAACGGACGATCACGCCTCCGGCCTCATCCACCTTGCCAGATACAGACTTGAACTGAACGCTCGCCTCGACATCCCTGGCCGAAACCCCGTCATACACGCAGATCGGGAAACGGTAGTCTGTCGTGTCGCCGCTGGTCTGGGCCAGAATCCGCTTTCCGCTGGGGGCCGTCGGGTCTTCCTGGACGACCCATGACGCCGCCCCGCCGCCTCCGGTGAGGGCCGCGGCAAACCCCGGCGGCGTCTTGCCTATATCGAATTGACTGAAGCCGATCACCTTTTCACTGCCGGGGTTGCCCGACCGCGCCGGGGGCGGCCCTGTGTGGGTCTTGGCGTTGTCGCATCCCGCTATTCCCCACGCCGCCGCAAGAGCGGCAACGCCTGTCATGATCCATCGTGTCGAGAACATGCCTGTATCCTTTCTGCGGCCCTGTGGGACGGTCTGTAAAAGTCGCCGGTTCTTCATAGTGGTGAAGCCCCCTGGACCTCGCCGTCCCGGCCGAGCAATTTGTGGGCGGCAAGAGATTTCCCGTTTTCGGTGCGGAACATCCGCTGGATGTACGCCTCCGCCGCAGCGCGATCCGGGCTGGGACATTCCTCCGCCGCGTTTGCCAGCCGGTCGGCGTCCCAGATAATGCGGAACTCCGGGGTGTCTATGTCCTTGGCGCTGTGATGGCTGCCGACGATCCGGCAAATGTGCTCGATCCGCTCCGCGTCAATCTGGAACTTCCGGAGGATGTCCCTGGCGATGGGCGGGCCTTCCAGTTCCTGGTAGTTTCCGGCCGCCGAGCCGTGTTTTCGCTCGGCCTCCTGAATCCCGATGTCATGCAGGATGGCTGAGGCCTTCACCACCAGAGGATCCGCCGATTCACCGGACAGAATCTGTTCGGCGTAGCTCAGAACCTCCAGCGCGTGGGTGATCCGCTTCTTGTCGGAGCCGAAGACGTTCTTCATTTCCTGGATAATCGAGTCCGCCAGAGATTCGGCCGTGCCGCCAGCCTCCGTGAACCCCAGGCAGTCGGAGGCGTGCTTGCACCACTTGGCGCAGCCCAGGTCCAGCTTGGGGTTCAGGACGCTCTTGCCGCAGCCGCAGCACCTCCGCCGCGGCTCGATCTTCCAGAACTCCAATATCTTCCCGCAATTGGGGCACGGCGCGTCAAAGACGTCTTCGCTCTTCCAGAAACGCCTGTCTTGTCCGGGGCAACGGCTCAGTGCCATCGTATGTTCTCCTATCCGGAGTCCTTGAGCGGATTGGCCAAGGCGCCGAAGGCTCCGGCCATATCGTCCAGGAGGTCCGGCGTGCTTTCAATGCCGGGGGAGACCCGAATTGTGCCGGGGCTAATCCCGGCTTCCATGCGGGCCTGGGGCGACATCGAGGCGTGACTCATCGTCTCCGGGTGTTCGATGAGCGACTCGACGCCGCCCAGCGACTCGGCGAACGCGAATATCTTCAGGTGCTTGATGAAATCGAAGGCTGCCGCCGCGCCGCCGCGAATGTCGAATGAAAGCATGCCGCCGAATCCGGACATCTGCCGGCGGGCAAGCTCGTGGTGCGGGTGCGACTTGAACCCCGGGTAGTACACATGCTCTACCTCCGCCCGCCCGGCCAGGAACTCCGCCAGAGCCTGCGCGTTCCTCTCGTGCTGGCGCATCCGGCACGGGAGCGTCTTGACGCCACGCAGGACCAGCCAGGCGTCAAATGGGGAACAGCACGTGCCCAGGGCGTTGGTCAGCGCCGCGATGCGTTCGCCGATTTCCGCCGTTTTGGAGATGATCGCTCCGCCTACGACGTCGCTGTGGCCGTTGAGGTACTTGGTCGTCGAATGAACGACGATGTCCGCCCCGAGATCCAACGGCCGCTGGAAGTACGGGGACATGAACGTGTTGTCCACGATCACAAGCAGGCCGTGCCGATGGGCAATTTCGGCAACGGCGGCAATGTCCACCAGGTTCAGCAGCGGGTTGCTGGGTGTTTCGACCCAGACGGCCCTGGTTTGCGGCGTGATGGCCGCCGCCACGTTCCCGACGTCGCCCATGTTGACGAACGAAAACGTCAGGCCATGCCCCGCAAACACATTGGCGAACAATCGGTACGTCCCGCCATAGATGTCATGGCCGGTGATGATGTGCGACCCGGCCTCGAACAGATGCATCACCGTGGTCTCGGCCGCCATGCCGGTCGCGACGGCGCTGGTCCGGACGCCGCCCTCCAGGGCCCCCAAACATTCTTCCAGCGCGGTGCGGGTCGGGTTGGCTGTGCGGCTGTAATCGTACCCCTTGGTCCGACAAGGGCCCTCGAAGGCGAAGGTCGTGCTTGGGTAGATCGGCGTGGTAACGGAATTGAACGTGCTGTCCTTGGCTACGCCCTTGTGCACGCAAATTGTTTCAATGCCGTACGACGCCGCGGAGTTCGTTTTTTGCATGGCCAGTTACCTCTGGAAAAGACAGGGAATCGGATGCCGTTGGCTGAGCAACGACGGGACGTTGTAACGGCTGCCGCATCTCCTGATTCGACAGCGACCAAGGCGTCCGCGGATGGTCTATCTGGTGGACGAAGTTATACAAGGCGGCGTACAGTCGCAAATCGGTGCCCGACTCCCAGTAGCCGGCAGATCGCGCGGCCTGGGACACCATGATGAACGTGCCGACCAGGATCGCCGCATATGCGGGCATGGTAACATTCCGTTTAGGCGCCGGCCAGGAAACCGCCAGCGCCGCCCGCGTCAGGCAGGCGCGAACGCAATCGAAGCACATCGTGCATTCCAGCGACCCGACTCGCCGGCGTTTCCACACTCGGACACGGTTGGGACAGGCATTCTCGCATTTCCGGCAGCCAGTGCATCGGCCGGCGTCCCGCCGGACCGCGATGAGGCTGCGCCAGGCAAAGAGTCCCAGGAACGCACCGTACGGACACAGATATCGGCACCAGAAGTTTTTGACAAGCACGGAAAGGACCAACAGAACTGCCAGCACGATCGCCGTCAACCGCGTCATTTCGGCGAACAGCAGGTACATCTTGACGTCGGCGATGCGGTTGTACGGGCCTTCCAGAAACATCCTCAGCGCCTCGACCGGCATTCGCAGGATCGCGTACAGAAAAAACCCCAGCAGAAGGTATTTCACCCCTCGCAGCGGAATGTCGATCCAGCGAGGCAGCAGCAGGTTCCGGCCCAGCAGCTTCTTGCCCGCCTTGTGAGACCATTCGCTTAACGTGCCGATCGGACAGACCCAACTGCAGAAGCCCCTGCCCGCCGCGAGCGACAGCACAAGGATCAGAGAAAAAATCACCAGGCCGGCCGGGTGCGCCGAACTTGCCTCGCCGGTGCGCAGCAGGTGCGTCAGGCTCATCAGAGAGCCGATTGGCAGCCAGGCATCCACGCTGGGCGGGCGGTGCGGCGCGGCCGAGGTCGGGTCAGACAACCAGATGACGAACGTGTGGAACTGCCAGCAAACAAACAGCGAAAAAACCAGAAACCCGATCTGCACCGCCGTCCGAACCCATGGATGCCCCGTCAGGCCGCTCATGTTGTCGGTCGGGGCAGTCACTTAGCCATACCTCCGATGCATCCCTGAATTGCCTCCATCATCCTGTTTGCCCCGATCCCCGCGGCGACGACCGAGAGGGATTCATCGCCTTGCGCATTACCCATCAGCTCTGCCAGCGCTCGGCCGACGGCATGGGCTGCATCCGTCGCGCTGAACAGTGTTGGCAACTCCGATGCCAGGCATGGGCGCCTGCCCATACGCCCGCCTATCAGCAGCCGAAAGCGAAGATCGCCCATCTCCAACGCCCCCGCCGGGCAGGCCTTTCCGCATTTGCCGCAACCGAGGCATCGGCCGCCATCAAATTCAGGCATGTCGTTCGCCATGACGATCGCCTTTTCGCGGCAGACCTCCGCGCAATGCCCGCAGCCTGTGCAAAGCTTCGAGACCCGCATCGGCCGGACGGAAGCGATCAGTCCGATGTCGCGAATCTGCGGGTGGCTGCACGCGTTGGGACAGGCAGCCAGGGCGACGCGAAGCCGCTGATGCGGCAGGAGGGGCCCCGTCGCCCGTTTCCGCAGAAATTCGTTCCAGCCGGAGCGCTCGATTGCCGACTCAATCTCCGACTTGAGCGTCTGGAGTTCGGCAAGGGCGCTAGGGCATCCACCCTCCTTGCCTTTGCACGTCTCCACCACGAAGGTGCCGTCTTCCCACGATTGGTTCGGGCAAGCCGACGCGCCCGCGGACCCGTCCTGTAATCCGCACGGCGGGTCGGCGAGACGCAGCTCCCAGATGGCGCCGACCGGATCCGGACATCGCGCCAGAACGGAGCCCTCCTTCTGCCAGGGCAGCGAGCCGCCGTAGGCCAGGGTCTGTGCGTCGCGCGACAGCACCGAGTATGCGCTGTCGCACAAGCCCTTGGGCGTGAATCCGCTAAGCACGAACTCCTGCCCGGACCGATAATGCCGGCACTGTCCTGGGTCCAGGACTTTGGCGATGATCTTTCGCCGTTTCATTTCCGGCTTCTCCCATCCTGGGCAGGGGCCTTCCGGGCAATAGGACCATCATTTGTTCCCATCGCACGGGATGCCCCATCGGCCGGATCATCCAGAATATCTGACAGGCGAGTGTCGCGAAGGAACGTGTTCAGCCTGTCCTGAAATCCACGAAGATGAGCACTGATCCGGCACGATGGCCTGCGAACGCAGCCGTCTTCACCACCCGTGCAAATGTTGAACAGGGGCGGCGGCTGCACTGCGCTGATGATATCAAACAATGATATTTGGAGCATCGGTCCGGCCAGTCGGAATCCGCCACTGTTGCCTGTCTTGGACCGCAAAATGCCGGCCTTCGACAGTTTCCGGAGTATCTTGTGCGCAAAACCGGCCGGGATGTCCAGCTTCCGCGCAATCACGGGCGCGGAGGTCGTCTGGCCGCCCTGCGATGCGATGTGCACCAGCATCCTCAGCGCGTGGTCGGTGTCTCTGCGAATTACCGTGCGAACCGGCATTATGGAGTAGTTTAGTCCAGATTGAACCGCCCTGTCAAGAGAATTTCACCGCATATCGGCGACCAACCGGACGCGAAAATTTCGTGCCATCATGGATTACAATACATATCCCGCAATCCCGATCAGGCTCGCGGAAATGTATAGAAATATCGTGTTGTTGATGATTCGGCAAAAGGCGGGAGGCGTTTCGCAGAACCTAACGGCCATAATTGCGTTCCACAAGGCCAGAGGAACAAGCAGCAGGGCGAACCACAGCAGGCGCGGAAAAACGCCGGCGAGCAATCCGATGATGATCAAAGCAAACGACAACCCCAGGAATATCACGTACAGGCACGCTCCTCCGCGGCGCCCCAATCTGACGATCAGATTCCTCTTGCCGACGAGCCGATCGCCATAGTAGTCCGGAACTTCATTAGCCAGCGTCAGGGCGAACATGAGCAGCGCCGGCAGCAATGAGACGAAGGCACAAGTCCATGACAGATGATCGATTTGCAGATAAAAGCTGCCCAGGGTCAGCCCGGGGCCATATGCCCCGGTAATGACCGTTTCGCCAAGCCCGCGATACGAGAGATGCACCGGAGGGATCAGGTAAGAAAATGCCGCAAGGGCCCCAAGAACTGCCAGTCCGAGAACGGGCCAGCCTCGCAGATATGTAAGATACAGGGCAACCAGGAGGGCAACGACGAATCCTGAAAGCCCCAGGGGCAAGTGCCAGCGGGCGCCGGTGCGCTCCGCCGAAGAGAATACCCGGTCGCCTCCCAGCCTGGCGTCGAAGTATTCGTTCATCCCCTCGATGCCCAAACTCACGGCCACAATGCCGGCAAGTCCGACGAACAACAGCCGCCAGTCCACCATTCCGCCGGCATGATACGCCACTGCCGCGCCCAACAGATACGGGAAGACGCCGGCTATCAGAAAAAAACGGTAACGCAGCGCCGCAGCCGATGCTTTGGTCAAGGCTAATAAGATGTTGGGCATGGGGGGCTGGGGTGGCGGCTACAGTTCGATCCAGTCATTGGCCTTGGCCACAAGGGCGGGTTGGGCTACCACGCTCCGGCCGAACTCCAAAACCCGCGGGTCGCGCCAGGATTGCTTGTATTTCTCCCAGACTTCGGCCAGCGACATGACGCGCAGATCGCCGCAGATGAATGGCAGGGGGCCAATCAGTTTGACCTTGCCGTTAGGCAGGACCAGCAGGCTGGCGGAAGGCGTAGTCAGCCGGTATCGCAGTTCCTCAATCACGTCGTAGGGATAGCAGTAAACCTTCATTCGCCCCTTGTACTGCTCTTTCTTCTTGTCAAGGACTTCAAAAAAGTCCTGGTATTGCTTGTCCGTGGGACACAATTTCTCCCAGTTCCGCGCCGCACGGCCGATGCGCATGAGCTTGCCCGTGTAAAATCCGTGGGCGTTCAGAGACGCAGCCAGGTCGATCGCGGCGCCGACCTCGTGAATGTTGAAACTGGTGGGCACGAAAACGATTTCGGTATTAACGCCCTCTTGCGCCCGGAGAAGTTTGCAGGCGTTAATCACCTTGCGCCAATCCCCGCGCTCGCGAAGGGCCTCGTGAGCCTTCTGGCTGGCTCCGTCCAGACTGATCTGCACGGATCGCAGCTTGAGCCGGGCCAGACGCACGGCTGTTGCCGGATCGATCATCTCCCCGTTGGTCTCGATCTTCACATCGATCCCGCGGGAGCGCAGGAACCCGCAGACATCCCAAAAATGCGGGCATAACAGGGGTTCGCCGCCGGAGAGAGCCACGTACGGTATCTCCGCCTCGGCGAACTGCCGGCAGATGTTGAGCATCTGGTCTTTATTCAACTGGTCGGGGAAGCTCGTCCCGGCCTCCTCGCAGCAGTGCAGACAGTTCAGATTGCATTCGGAGTTGAGCTGCCAGGCGATGAAGAGCGGCGAGGCGTATTGATAGGCCGAATCTCCGGGCACGGTCGCGGTCTGCAGTTCGCTCATCGTCCGCTCCTGGCGTCCGATGCGAACAAGCCGCGGGTCCGCAATTCATCCAGGAAGGCGGATACCTCCGATTCTATCCGGTCCCCGTCCGCATCAGCGTATTCCTCCCGGAGGCGTTTGCTGATCGCGGATTCAGGCAGATCGTCGGCGAGCATTTTCAGGATGCTGCCGCCGATGCCATTGGTCACGAAGACCTTCTCATTCAGAGTGTCGAAAACGACCGCTCCGAACTTCTCGCTTCTCCATTTCACGTGCGCGGTAAACGGCATATCCATCTTTCGTTGGGGTTACAGCCGGACGGCTTCGGCGGCACTGCATCAACAACACCCGGACATCCGGCGATTTTTATCGGGAATGCTCTTGTCGCAGACAGAATTCTTCCGTGCGACCTTCCGCCGGAGGCTAGGTGAACCGGATGTAAGGCTGGGCCATCACCTTGCCTGAGACGTCTTCAAGCAACGGCCTCTCCCACTTTGCGTTCTTCTTGTGGTCGTTTTCCTTGAAGGCTTTTTGCGTCCCTTCTTCCTTCTTCTCTTTGGTCTCGATAGTCATAGTATCTGCTCTCTCTTCCATGCAATGGTTGTCATTAACCCGGCGCAAAACATTCTACGGCGCGTCAAACCAATGTCAAGAACTTTTTCCCAAAATCGCCCCAAGCCCGCGTTTATCCTCATAATCAGGACAGCGGAACTCGGGTTGTGAAGGGCTACTAACTCGATATGGTTTCACTTGTTCTGCCCGGATGCGTTTCCATCCTTGCCTGCCGGGCCGGACGCCGGCCGGCTTGCCGGGACATACCCGGTAGAGCCGACGCCCAGAATATGCGGGGCGGTCTTGAGTTCGCAATCTCCGCCCGCGGGCCGGCCGCACGAAGGATCGGTCTTTGCCGGTATCGCGAATTCCACCGGTGAACTTTTGCCCTCGCCATCGACGTAAATGCTCAACTGCGGATAGTATTCGGCCGACACGGCCTTGAATTCATCGCCCTTGATGCGCTTCCGTTCCAGGACCTGTTCGGTGTTGACGAGCCGTTCCCAGCCGCCCAGATGCTCCTGGAACTGCCAAACTTCCACTCGCCATACGATGTCGCCGCCGGAAGAGTGAAACTCTCTCGTCCGCATCAGCTCGACCAGCATCGCGGCCCGCATCCCGTGCCCGCGAATATACAGAACCCGCCTGATCTCCATGAAATCCTTCATTTTAGCCACGAAGTCAGCCAGGGCTTTGGCGTCATCCTGCGTGAACTCATGCCGGCGCTCAGGCGGCAGGCCTAATTGTTGGCGGCGCTGGTCGGACAGCCGCAGCAGCCGGGCGTCATTGGGCGAAAGATCGATCCCCTCTATGCTCCTGCCGTCGGCGGTCTTGACGATCAGATCATATGCCGCGTCGCCGGGCAGATCCTTGAATACGAATTTTCCGGAGGCCTTGTCGAACTCGGCCGGCTCATATGTTTTCTGCGTCGCCCGGCAGAGAGCCTGCAACCGGCTGATCTGGCCGGTGAAGGTTATCTTGCCCGAAATGCCGCCGGACTTCGGCTGCGTGGCGAGCGGCGGGTCTTCATCGAGTTTGATCTTCGGCTCCTGGGCCGCCGCGAAAATGGTTATCGACGCCAGGCCCGCAAGGACGACAAAACCCTTTGCCCAACCCGCCGGTCTGACAAAACCAAGCGTCATCATCGGCTCTCCGGTCCGTCAGGCTTCCAGCAGCTTGTCGGCCCCGTCGCTGGCGTACGCCGCCAGTATCTTGCCGAAATAAATCCTGTGGTAATCATTGCTGGCGTATGCGCCGGATACTATTTCCTCGGCGAGTCTGGCGGGTATCACGTCGTTGCTGTGCACGACCTGGCATTCGTAGACAATGGGGCACTGCTCGATTGCCGGCGCCAGCACGGTCGATCCCCTCGTGGCCGTAAGCCCTGCCGCCGCGAGCTTGTCCATGTCGCGCCCGCTCTTGCTGCCGCACAGCGCGCACGCCATGCCGAGTGAGTCCGGCGGAACGTTCACGCTGAAGCAGCCGGCGTGCTCGATGCACCGGTACGTGTACCTGCTGGGCCTGACCAGGACTATCCAGACCGGCAGGCCCCAGATCGAGCCTGCCGATCCCCAGCCGATGGTCATCGCGTTGGCCTTGCCCGCCGAATCGTAGCTGCCCAAAAGCAGGCCGCGAGAGGTCAACGTCTTCATTACGGCCTCGTAATATTTCCTGTAATCGATCTTCTTTCTGTCCACGATTGGTTCCTTTCATCCATAATTATTCATATGTCCGCGTCCGGCCCGGCCCGCCGCGGCGATCCTGCCTTTTTGCGCTTTGCAGCAGGCGGTTTCCCCACTCGGTGGGATATCCGGCCGTAACGCAGCCGGTGCAAAGCGTCCTGCCGTCGACGCCAAGGCAGGTTCCCAGGTCGCTCACGGAAAGATATCGCAGGCTGTCCAGCTCCAGTTTTTTAGCCATTGCCCGGAACATGCCCAGCGTCGGCGTGCCGCGATAGCCTTTGGGGCAGAATCGCGGCGCGAAAAGCTCGCCCAGCGTCGACATGTCGATGCCGTAAAAGCACGGCGAAACTATCGGCGGGCAGCTCACGCGGACGTGAACCTCTTTGGCGCCGCCCTCGGCCCGCAGCCGCCGGGCCAGCACGGCCAGCGTCGTCGAGCGGACTATCGAATCCTCGATCAGGAATACCCGTTTGCCCTTGAGCACCGCCGGCAGGGGAGTGTACTTGCTCTTTGCGCTGGCCTTACGGGTGCTGTTGGGCTGGATGAACGTCCTGCCGACGTAGCGGTTGCGGATCAGGCCTTCCAGGCACGGCAGGCCCAGCCGGAACGCGAAGGCGTCGGCGGCCGCCTTGGCTGTGTCGGGCACCGGCACGACGATGCAGCTCGAGTCGAGCTTCTGGTCCTCAAGGTCGGCCAGATGCCGGCCCAGGCGGGAACGGGCAGTGTAGACTGTCGAACCGTCGATCTGGCTGGCCACGCTGGAAAAGTAGACCCACTCGAAGAAGCACCGGGCGCTGCGGCGCGGCCGGGCGTAGCGGCGGAAGGTCAGCCGGCCGTTCTCGATCATCGCCATCTCGCCGGGCGCCAGAGACCTGATGTCCGTGAAGCCCATGTTGGTCAGCGCCACCGACTCGCTGGCCGCCGCGAACAGCCGGCCCTGCACGGACCAGCTCAGCGGCCGGAAGCCCATCGGATCGCGGCTGATGAACATCCGGCCCATCGCGTCAAGGAACACCAGGTTGTACGCCCCGTCGAACGTCCGCGACATCGAGGCCATCACCTTGTGCATCACGGGAGGCCTGTCGCCGCGAAGACGGTACGCAAGAGAGTGCATGATGATCTCGGTGTCGGTGTTGAGCGTGAAGACGTAGTCCCGCTTGGAAAGCAGGTGCTGGCGGAGCTGCGTGTAATTGGCCAGGTTGCCGTTGAAGGCGAAACTGAACCATTTCCACATCCGGCCGTGGTGCCGCTCGAACGGCTGGGCGTAGCGTTTGTCGTCCAGCCCGCAGGTGGCGTAGCGCGTGTGTCCGATGCAGGCCGGGCCGGAGTAGTCGGCCATAAGTTCGCGATACGTGTCCGGCCGGCTCATGCGGAACGCCTCGATCACCGTGCCGATCCGCTTGTGCGTGTCGAGTATCTGGGGTCGCCGCGGGTTCCAACTGCTCAGTCCGGCGGCAAGCTGCCCGCGATTCTGGAGGTCAAGCAGCATCGACGGCATCAGGGCCGCCACGTCGCCATTGACAACCAATGACGACGCCGCCCCGCCAGGCCCGGCCGGCCGGTCCAGCCAGTACAACGCCGCTACTCCGCATTCTTCGTTCAGCTCTTCAAGCACGTTGGTCTCCATGCGCTGTCGTGGCACGGGCATCCTGCCCGTGTGTTCCACGGCCTTCTCGGCCGTGTGGTTTGCTGTTGTCAGTAAATCATATTTCGCCCGGACGCAAAGGCAAGGCATAAAGTCCGCCGTTGCGGCGTGATTTCCACATCAAGATGGATTTGACCGGCCGGCGGCCGGGGATTATCCTGTATTCATGCCCCCCGCGGAACAACCCGCCGTCGCAGAGGTCGAGTTCACCGATTTTACCCAATCGGTCCGCCAGGCGCTCGATACCATCGGCGCTCCAGTTGCCCTGGCCGATCTCAAAAAGGTGCTCGTCAAGCCCAACCTGGTCGTCGCCAAGCCGCCGCCGATTACCACACCCGTCGAGTGCGTCCGGGCCGTCGTGGAATATGTCCGCTCTCACTCGGCGGCCTCAATTGTCATCGCCGAAGGGTGCGGGGCCGCGGAATACGACACCGAAAAAGTCTTCGCCGACCTGGGCTACGTCGAACTGGCCCGGCAGGTCGGCCTGAAACTCATAAACCTCAACACCGCCGCCACTGTAACCCTCAGAAACTCCGCGTGCGAAATTTTCCCCGAATTCCATATACCGGCGATCGCCATGGACCACTACATCATCTCCGTGCCGGTCCTCAAGGCCCACAGCTTCTCCGCCATCACCGGCAGCATGAAGAACATGATGGGCTTCGCCCCGCCGCGGCACTACCAGCAGGGCGGGCACTGGAAAAAATCCGCCTTCCACGCCCACATGCACCAGGCCATACTCGACCTCAACAGCTACCGTCGGGCCGATCTGTCCGTCATGGACGCCACCGTCGGCCTGTGCGACTACCACCTGGGCGGCAGGCAGTGCAGCCCGCCAGTCGGGAAAATCCTCGCCTCCTTCGACCCCAAACTACTCGACCGACGCGCCGCCGAACTCCTCGGCATGCACTGGTCCCAAATCCCGCACCTGGCGGAGAAATAGTTAAACAAAAAAATAAGGAAGGGAAAACATGGTCAGATATATAGCTTTACTCAGCTCACTCACCACACTGATAAGTGTTCAGATATCCTGTGTTCAAACTTACCCTTCCCAAGAGCCTTCTTTCGACCAGCATATGGAATCTCTCCGTTCCCTATGGCTTGACAAACTCAAAGAACCTGCCTGCCGATCCGACTATGACATGATTTCTTATTCGGAATTTCCTCACAGGAAAAAAGTTTTCCCCGGCATTGAAAGCACTATTTGCGACATCATCGGCTATCGTCTCTGGAGAGGAACGTATCGGGATGTGCCCATGGCCCTTTATTCCAGCCTACTTGTCGGGGGCATGTGCATAGAATACGGCAAAACCAGATCGGCGTGCGATTTGAGCATAATACTTGCAGTCGAACAGCGGGCGAAAACCGACAGACCCGAAGACGAACTGAAAATAACCGCCATACCGGTCGATTCCAAACGATATGATTCTTCCTCGCTGGACATGAGTAATCTCATCAGCGGCAGCATGTATAAGGCGGAACCAGGCCAATTAGTCCTCGAAATAATAGACAACGGTAACGGCCGGCTTGGATTTAAATCAACTGCCATTAAGGCACTCTAACAAAACCTCTGAATCTTGCACCAGCAGATCAGAATGCAGCCGATGATGAGGAATGCTTGATGAATATCGTCCCGTTTTTCATAACGCACCCGCAGCCTGCGGCAGAAGAACAGCCAACTGTGCGT
>JACRIL010000261.1 GCA_016235825.1 Planctomycetota bacterium | reverse complement strand
CGCCCTGAACAATCATCTTTTGAAAAAATTCCGCGTGCAACGAGTTGCACGCCCTACGACCTCGACGACTTTTTTCAGACTTTTCTAATGACGCCGATGACGATACCCTGGATGGTGCAATTGGGGACGTAGATGGGTTCGTAGGCCGGGTTTGCCGGCTGGAGGCGGACGCCGTTCTTCTCGCGGTAGAATTTTTTGAGCGTGGCCTCGCCATGCAAAACGTCTCGAATAAGTTCCAATCGTTGCTCCACGGCACACGTCTCCTTCCATGGCATGGGCGATACTCCTTTCGCCCGGCCATCTTAAGGCGTAAACCATGTGCCCGGACTAAAACGTAAACAAGGTTCCCGGTTGCACATTAACACTACCCTCTCCCTGAAAAGGGAGAGGGTATATATTCAGGCATGCCGCCCGCAGCCAAGCCCATTACGATTTTCATTTGGCCGCTCCCTGGACAGTCGCCAGCTTCGTCGTCGAGGTCTGGTCCGTCTGGGCCGGGGCCGCGGCGGACTGGCCCCAGAGGCCTTTGGAGCTTTCGCTGGCACGGAGTTGGTAAACCTTAAAGGTATCCTGCTGCTCGTAAGAATATGATGCGGCCGCAGCGGCGTAACCCTGGCGGATCATCTCAATGTTTATGCACAGGCCGTCCGGGGCGCGGTAGAGGTACGCCACGTAATTGCCGTCCTCATCCTTTTCCTCGAGGGTCGAATCGTACACGACGTAGACCGACTCGCCCTTGAGCAGGCCTTCGGTGAATTTCTGAGCCGCCGGATTGGCCTTTGCCGAGACCGGGCCTTCCTTCTTCTGTGCCGGAACAGCCGCCAGGCCGAGCATGCGGACGCGGCACTCCTTGCCTTCCACGTCCAGAACGGCGGTCAGGCCGGCGTCCTCAATCCGCAGGACCTTGTAGCTGGTAGCGCCGGCAAAGTCGCTGCTGGCGTCGTCGGGGGTTGTCTGGGTAGCGGCAGTGTTTGAGCTGGTCGCACCGGCCGTTGTTTCCGAAACAGTCTGTGCCGTCGTGCCGGTCGTGCCGGATGAGCCTGTCCCATCGCTGGTACCGCCGGTGGTTATGACGACGGAGGTCGAACCGGCCGATTCCAGGACCGTGGGAACCTTCTTGAGTTTTACCGGAGGGGTATAGTTAGGCCTGTGGAGCCGTGCCACAACGGCCGGCCGCGGCGCGACGGCGTGAGGCCTGTGGGCCGGCGGGGGCGGGGCCGCCTGAAGTTCCATCCCGATCCAGCCCATGACAACCGCAACACCCAGCAGCACAACCACCTTTGATGTTCTTTTCGCGTTCTTCATTGCTTTTCTCCTTAGATTTGTTTGACGGTTTCTGCATATGATTGCCATTGCCCGGCCGGCAGGTTTAGTCAATTCCGGAGATAAAACCGATTACCCTGATATCTGCGACCCCAATCGTCCCGCTTGAGCGGGACGATTGAAGTTATTGTATCAGCCTGACTTTCGTCATTTCACGAATCAGTAAAAGCGATCATAGATTCGCCAGGCGTTCGGCCCTGTCGCGTGCGGCCAGCGCGTCGATCATCTCGCCCAGGTCGCCGTTCATTATGCGGTCGAGATTGTAGTTGGCCCCCTCCGAGGCCTCGCCGCCCTTGAGCCGGTGGTCGGTGCAGCGGTTCTGCGGAAAGTTGTAGGTCCGTATCCGCTGCGAGCGGTCGCCCGAGCCGATCATGGCCTTTCTGGCGGCGGCCTCGGCGGCCACCTGCTGATTGTGGAAATGCTCAAAGACCCGCGTGGCCAGGATTCGCCGGGCCTTGGCGCGGTTCTTGTGCTGGCTTTTTTCATCGCGCATCGAGACGGTTATTCCCGTCGGCAGGTGTTCGAGCCTGATGGCCGACTCTACCTTGTTGACGCTCTGCCCGCCGGGCCCGCCGGCCCTGCTGGTGTGCTCGAGGACGTCTTTTTCCCAGTTGATGTTCACCTCGACGTCCGGCGGCTCGGGCAGAACGGCGACCGTGGCGGCCGACGTGTGAATCCGCCCCTGGGCCTCGGTCCGAGGCACCCGCTGAACGCGATGTCCGCCCCCCTCGTAACCAAGCCGGCTCCAGCAGCTCTCGCCCTTGATGTTGACCACCACTTCGCGCAGGCCGCCCAGGTCGGTCGGGCTGGCCGACATTATCTCGAACTGCCAGGAGCGGGCCTCGCAATAATGCTTGTACATGCCCAGCAGGTCCGCCGCGAACAAAGCCGCCTCCTCGCCTCCGGTGCCGGCCCGAATCTCCAGCATTATCGAATCGATCCGGTCGTCGTCGGACATGACCAGCAGATTCTTGACGTGATCGAGGGCCTGCCCGGCCTGGCGTTTGGCGTCTTCCAGGTCGCTGCGGGCCAGTTCGCGGAATTCCGGCTCGCTGGACGAGTCGTCCAGGATCGCCTGCGCCTGGTCGCGCCGGGCGGCAAGCTGCTTGTACTTGCGATACGGCTCGACGATCTTCGCCAGCCGGGAGTGCTCCTTGGCCAGCGCGACGATCTTCAGGCCGTTGGAAGCGACGGCCGGGTCGTTCATCTGCCCGACCACCTGCGCGCAGCGGCGGTCGAGTTCGTCGAGCTTGGCGTTCAGGCTTTCCTGCGGGTTTCGTTCCATGGGCGCAATATCCGGGCCATGCCCGTAAAAAAAGTAGCATGGGCATCTTGCCCATGAGTATCACGGCCGTCCCGGCCGCGGCTTTTGCCATTTTCACGGCATTTCAGGGGCGAGACGCCCCTGATACTCATGGACGAGACGTCCATGCTACTGTAAAGCGGCCTTTGCATCGAGCCATGCCCGGAACAACGGTGAATACCGGAGACGACGGATGATTTCGGCCCGGCTTGCTACTTCTTGGCGGATTTCTCGGCCGGCTTCTTGAAGTATTCGCTGCCGAACTTCTTCTGGAACTTCTCGACCCGCCCCGCCGTGTCAACGTACTTCTGCTTGCCCGTGTAAAACGGATGGCAGTTGGAGCAGATGTCAACCTGGAAATCGTGGCCCATGGTCGAGCGGGTCTTGAACGTGTACCCGCAGGCGCACCGCACGTTAACTTCCTTGTACTCCGGATGTATCTTGTCCTTCATGTTCAACCTCTGTCAAGTTTTAGCAAGGTGGAGAAATCTAACAATAATATACGGGATATCAAGGGGAATCCGGAAATCTTCCGCCCCGGCCCGCGAGCGGCGGGGAGCTAATGGAACATGTCCGTCAGGAGGCGGACGATATCCGGCACCTGCTGGACTACCATTGTCAGGGGAACTATCAGCATAGCGGTGGCAAGCAGCAGCATGACCATCGCGGTCGCCGTGGCCTCCGACGGCGTCGCGGCCAACCGGCGGGACAATTCCGCCTGGAACCGCATGGCCGTCCGGTTGTCGCAGCCGGTCAATTTTACTGACATGTTGCGAAGGACCGGAAATGAACTGACCTTCACCGACAGCCCCCCGGCCCCGCCGGACGCTGAAAATTGCGACGCGCCGCAATCGATCCCCAGCCTGGCCATAGCGCCTTTTATCAACCGCCCGGCCTCGTCAGCCGGCAGGTTGTAGATGACCCAACTGTGCCCCCGAGGCGCGAACAGCCATATCCCGCAGAAAACCAGCGACAGCCCGGCCAGCAGAGACCAGAACGACAGGCCCAATACCTGGATTATCGGCGAAAGGAAAAGCGGACTGACGGCGACGAGCATGATGGCGAAGTCGCGCCGGCCGGAGATCAACTGCGGCCGCTGCCGGCTGTTGAGCAGCCCGACAATCAGGAAATAAACGGCCACAGGCCCGACCAGCGCAGCCACACGAAGACACTCGCCAAGCTGTTCAAATCCCAGGATCATGTCTGCTTATATTATATTCGGCCAATACAACCGATGCCAACAAAAAAAACATGGGTAGCGCCGGAATTATCCCATTTTCATTCATCAAATCCGCGTGCAGAATCCCGGCCTTTGGTCCAAAATCCTGGCGCCCTACATTGTCTGGGTCTTTACGACTGATTGTATGGTTTTGTTGATGAGGTCGTCGGGGATGATGCCGTCGGCCTGGCCGTCGAAGTTGAGAATGATGCGGTGCCGCAGCGCCGGGCAGGCTACGGCGTGCACGTCGTCGAAGGCGACGTTGGCCCGGCCTTGAGCCAGGGCGCGGGCCTTGGCGGCCAGCGCAACAGCCTGCGCGCCGCGGGGCGACGAGCCGTAGCGGACGTATTTTTTCACTTCCGGCGGGGCCTGCGGGCCGCCCGGGCCGGTCGAAAGGGCCAGGCGGGCGATAAAATCCTTCACGTGCGCCGCTACTGCCACCTGCCTGACCGTCTGACGCAGCCGCAATATCTCGTCTGCCGACGCCACCGCGGATGGCAAGGCCTGGTCCGCCCCGGTCGTGCGGTCCAGAATCTCCGCCAGTTCGCCGGCGGCGGGCGGATAGATGAGTATCTTGAAGAAAAATCTGTCCAACTGCGCCTCCGGCAGCGGGTACGTGCCTTCCATCTCCAGCGGGTTCTGCGTGGCAAGGACCATGAAAGGGCCCGGCAGCCGGTGAGTCGTGCGCGCGACAGAGACGGTCTGTTCCTGCATGGCCTCCAGCAGGGCCGACTGGGTCTTGGGCGTCGCGCGGTTGATCTCGTCGGCCAGCACTACGTTGGCGAATACCGGCCCGGGCTGGAACTCGAACTTGCGCCCAGCCGGCGACTCGACGACAATGTTTGTTCCGGTTATGTCGGCTGGCATGAGGTCGGGCGTGAACTGGATGCGGCTGAAGGAAAGGTCCAGCGCGCGGGCCAGCGACTGGACGAGCAGCGTCTTGCCCAGGCCCGGCACGCCCTCGACAAGCCCGTGCCCGCCGCACAGCAGGCAGGTCATCACCTGTTCGATCACGTCCTGCTGGCCAACGATCGTCCTGCGGACCTGGGCGGCAATCTTTTCGCAGCCGGCCTGGAAGGCCTGCATCTGCCGGGCAAAGTCCTGACTTTTTTCATGGTCCGTCATAATGTCAGTGTTCCGAACTCCCGATTCGCAGGCAAGTCGCGCCGCGGGCCGTGCAACCCAATTTGACACGGCAACCGATAAATCTCAAATTTGAAATCTCGGATTTCAAAGCTCAAATTGCAAATCTCAGATTTTATCCGCGGGCGGCTGACCTTGCGGCGCCGACGAATCGGCGGCTGGCTGCGAACCGGCCGGCGCCGGGCCGGCCATCATGTCCAGCAGGTCGCCCACCGTGGGCTTGTCCAGCGGTTTGCCTTCCAGCACCATTTTTACATCGTCAACGCCAAGGGTCTCGTATTTCAGCAGGGCCTGGGCGAGGTCCTTGACCTTCTGGCGGTTGTCCTCGATCAGTTTTCTCGCCGACTGGCAGGCCTCGTCGAGCATGGCCTTGATTTCCTGATCGACCATCTCGGCGGTCTTCTCGGAATATTCCTTCGAGCCGACGTCGCCCAGGAAGGGGTTCCGCTCGGCGCTGGAGAGTTTGACCGCCCCCAGCCGGACGCTCATGCCCCAGTCGAGCACCATTTTCCTGGCCAGATCGGTGGCATATGCGATGTCCGAGGCGGCGCCGCTGGAGATGTCGTCGCAGAACATCTCCTCGGACAGCCTGCCGCCGAACATCACGGCGATCTGCGCGTTGCAATATTGCTTCGTGTATATGTAGCGGTCTTTTTCCGGCAGGCTGAAGGTCGCCCCGCCGTACGGCCCGCGCGGGATGATCGAGACCTTGTGCAGCGGGTCGGTGCCGGGCGTGAGCATCTGCACGACGGCATGGCCGGCCTCGTGATAGGCGGTGATCTCCTTTTCCTTTTCGTCGATGACGCGGCTCTTTCGCGCCCGGCCCCAGCGGACCTTGTCGCGGGCCTCCTCCATGTCGGCCTGCTCGATGAATTCCTTGTTGGCCATCGTGGCGGCAATGGCGGCCTCGTTGACCACGGCGGCCAGGTCGGCCCCGCTGAACATCGGCGTGCCGCGCGCCAGCCTGCTTGCGTCCACGTCGGGGCCGCAGCGAACCTTGTCCAGGTATATCTTGAGGATCTGCGCCCTGCCGCGAAGGTCGGGCAGCGGGACGTTTATCTGCCTGTCGAACCGGCCGGGCCGGGTCAGGGCCGGGTCCAGCACGTCGGAGCGGTTCGTCGCCGCGATCACGATCACCTGGTCGGACGAGTCGAACCCGTCCATCTCGACCAGTATGGCGTTGAGCGTCTGTTCGCGCTCGTCGTGCCCTCCGCCGTTGAAGCCCAGTCCTCGCCGCCGGCCCACCGCGTCTATCTCGTCAAGAAAGATGATGCACGGCGAGGTGTCCTTGGCCTGCTTGAAAAGATCGCGCACCCGCGACGCCCCGACTCCCACGAACATCTCCACGAAGTCGCTGCCGGAGATGCTGAAGAACGGCACGTCGGCCTCGCCGGCGATGGCCTTTGCCAGCAGGGTCTTGCCGCAGCCCGGCTCGCCGATCAGCAGCACGCCGCGCGGCACCCGCCCGCCGAGCCGCTGGAATTTCCGCGGGTTCTTGAGGAACTCGATGACCTCGGCGACCTCGTCTTTGGCCTCTTCGATGCCGGCCACGTCGCTGAACGTAACCTTCGGCCGCTCCTGGTTGGCCAGCCGGTGCCGCGACCGCCCGAAGCTGCCCAAAAACCCTCCGCCCGCACCGCCGGCGCCCAGCCGGCGGAACAGCAGGAACCAGATCAGCACGAACACCAGCACCATTATCAGCAGTTGCGTGAACAGCCCCTCGTACCAGTGCGTCTCGATGTCGTAGCGTATCTCGAAGGTCTTCGGGTGGGCCTTGACGGCGTCCTCCAGACGCTTTGAGAACTGCTCGTCGGCGGCGTAGTTGTAGATGACGTAGAATTTCGGCGACTCGCCCTTTTTCAGCCCGGAATAATCGCCCCTCAACTCCCCTTCGATCCGCTTCTCCAGGACGGTTACGGTTCCGGTCAGGTCGCCGTTTTCCGCGTAGGCCCAGAAATCGGTGATGGCTATCTGCCTGCGGTCCTCGAGCTTCTTGGACATGTACAGCAGGAGCAGCAGGCCGAGGCAGATTATCATCACCCAGCCGAACAGCGAGCGGCCGAACCGGTTGGGCATCTGCTGCTGCGGCTCTTTCCTGTCGGGATTTTCCTCAGCCATTCATTTCTTTCATTGGACGCCACATCCGGTCGGCGAACCATTCCTAAAGCCCCCTGCGCAAGCAGGGGGACATTTGCTATTCTTCAAGCACAAAACAACATCCCCGCATTGACATGCGGGGCTTTAAAAACAACCCGTCGTCCGGCCAATTCACCATCTTTCCATCTGCTCGACGATCCGGTTGGCCAGATTGTTGATCGCCTGCTCGCTGCCCTGGAAAAAATCCTCGTTGAGCGGCTTTTCGGGGAAGTATTTGTCGGCGACGGAGAAATTCTTTCTTTCCGCCAGCACCTCGCCGGTCCGCAGGTCCGTCCACGTGAACGACACGACTATGGTAACTTCCGTCTCGCGCGGATCGCCGCTGTCGGGGTTGAAGCTCAGCACCCGCTGGTCGATCCGCTCGATGGTCCCGGTCAGTTCGGTGTCGGCCCGGGGCTTATCTGATATTTTGTAGTCCGTCATCAGGATTTGTTTTTTGAGGGCCTCCGTCAGGCGATACTCCACCTGGCGGCGGTAGACTTCCCTTCCGACCTTCCAGATCGGCACGAAGACGCTCCTGACGTTCTTGCGGTAGGGGCTGTCTGTGGTGTAGCCGAAGACGCCAGAGTCGTCGGACGAACCCGACCGCACGGTCGAGTCGCAGCCGCAGGCGATCATGGTCGCCGTCAACGTCATCAACGTGTAAGTCAAAAATCCGGTTTTCATTTCATATCCGCCTTTTCTGCCGTGCCGCCCGGCGTCTTGCCTGTCGCGGCGGCCGGTCGTGTGGCCGGCTGCGAGGCCGGCGCCTCGCCCGGAATATTCTTTGCGCCCAGCCTGACCAGGTCGGCCCGTGCCCGCTGCGACCAGATCGTGCCCGGATAGCGATCGAGCACGTCGCGATAGACGAACTCGGCCGACGCGGGCCTGCCGGTCCGCTCGTAAAAGCCGCCGCCCGAATAAACCTTCTCTGCCAGAGAGTTTACTATGGTCCTGCATATCCTGTCCACACCCTCCCGCCTGGCAAGGTCCGGATATGCCTGGGAAAACACCTTGAACCGCTCGAGCGCCTCAGCCAGCGGCGTGTCGTCGAACTGCACGCCCTTGAACGCCGCATATGTCGCCTTGGCCGCCTGGAGCATCACGAACGGCACCTGCGGCGACTTTGAAAACCGCTTGACGAACTCGTCATATGATTGCACGGCCTGGGCGTAGTCCTTCTGCGAATAATGATATTCGGCGACCCGCATCATGGCCTTTTCGCCCATCGGGCCGTTGGGGTCGTGGCTGGTAACCTTGCCCAATATCGCCAGGCCGTCGTCCTCGGCCGGCAGAAAAAATATATACGCCGAGACCCGCTTCTTGCCCTTCAGAAAGGCCTCGGCAATCTCGTATTCCCGCTGAAGCCCCCGCTCGACAAAAGACCCGTCGGGATAGCGGTTAAGCTGCTTTTCAAACCATTCAAAGGCCTGGAAATAATAACCCCTGTTCATCTCGGCCAGGCCCGCCAGATGCAGCGCCTCCTCGCAGCCGTCGTCGGTGGGATATTTGATCAGAAATTCTTTGACGGCGTTGAGGGGCTTGCGGGTCTGGCCTTCCTTGACTATCTGGCGGATCATGGCAAGTTCGCCGGACAAACTGCCCTTGGCCGGTTTGGCCGTCTTGACCCACTTGCCGTTCTTCCACTCATATTCGTCGTCGGCGCGCGCCTGGCCGCAGGACGTAAACGCCCATGCCGCCAAAACCACCGCAATTGTCGGTATCAACCTGGCCATTATGTTAATTCCGGAACATGCCCCGGCCTAATATCTGATCGTAACCCAAAGCGGGAATTATACATCCGTAGATCGGCCAAAGCAAGACGGGGCTGTTGATAATTATGGGAAGATTCGGCGGATTACAATATTTTCATCCACTGCAGGACGTTTCCGACGATGCTGATTAGCAGCAGGGCGGCCAGCAGGATTTCCAGGACGCTTGGCCGCCACGGGCCGTGAATATCTTCGACTTCATGGCCGGGCGGCGCCGTCAGGGGCTGCTGAACGACTGACGACGGTTTTTTGCCTGCGGCTTTCGCCGCGGATTTGCCCGTCTGGGCCGGCGATTCGCCTTCGTCCTGGCCTATGCTCAGATGGCCCAGCGGCATGCCGTCTTTTTTATCGTCGGCGGCCTGTTCCAGCAGGAAGTCCACGCTCTCGAGGTCGTGAACAAGCTGTGCGGTGTTGGCCTGCCGCTTTGCCGGCTCCTTCTGCATCATCTTCTCGATGACGCGGCAGATAGGCGGAAGCAGGTCGAGATTGACCATGTCGGGCGATTCCAGCGGGGCCTTGAGATGCTTTTCGAGCACCTCGATGACGTTCTTGCCCGTGAAAGGCCGCCGGCCGGTTACCATATGAAAGAGCGTCGCGCCGAGCGAATAGATGTCCGCCCGGAAATCAATGTCCGCCTTGCCGAGAATCTGCTCGGGGCTGATGTAATACGGCGTGCCGTACATCTTGGACGTTTCGATGGCGTTTTTCAGATCGACGGTGGCGACGGCCAGGCCCATGTCGGCCAGCTTCGCCTTGCCGTCCTGCGTAACCATTATATTGCTGGGCTTGACGTCGCGGTGAATAAGCCCGATGCCGTGGGCATGATCGAGCGCCTTGGCGATCTGGAGGATTATGCTCATCGCATCGACTTCGCTGTAGACCTTCCCCTTGGTTATCTCGTCCTGGACGGTGTAGCCGTCGACGAACTCGGTAACAAAATAGTGCCGGCCGCCGATCTCGCCGTAGTCGATCGCCTGGATGATGTTGGGGTGATTGAGTTTGGCCACGGCCTGGGCCTCGCGGAAGAATCTGGCCACGAACTCGCCGTCCGACGACAGCCGCTTCGACAGCACCTTGACCGCCACGATGCGGTTCAGCGAGAGCTGCTTTGCCTTATAGACGGTGGCCTGGGCGCCGGCGCCGATCTTGGACAGCACCTGGTAGCCCGGTATCTGTGCGCCCTGTTTGCCGTCGGCGGCCTGGCCGTTCTGTGGACTGCCCTGATTGCCGTTTGCTTCCGCCATCGTCAATCTCTCGAACCGTAATCTGATTTGGCTTTATGTGTCCTGGGAAAATTTAACACAGCGCTCCAAAAAAGGCAAATGCCGCTATTCTTTTCTGGGGAACAGGGCCTGGCCCTTTGTGGTTTTGGCGCCTGCCGGCAGCAGGCCCCAGTTGCCCAGTTCGATCAGGGTTTTGCCCTGTGGCCAGGGCCAGCCGAGTTGCTCCAGGCCCGCTCGTCCGGCCGACGGCATAACCGGGCACAGGTGAATAAGGATAAGCCTCAGCGCCTCGGCGCAGTTGTAAAGAACCGTGGCAAGCCGCGGCTTTTGCGCGGGGTCTTTGGCCAGCTTGAACGGCGCGGTGTCATCGATGTATTTGTTCGTGGCGGCGGTCAGGGCCGCTATCTTTTCGAGATAGGCGTGAAACTCGAGGGCTTCCATCAGTCCGACAACCGAGCCGGCAAGGTCGGCGGCGACCTTGCGTACATGATCGTCCCGCGGCTCGGCCTCGCCGGGGGCCGGCAGCAGGCCGTCGAAATATTTGTCCACCATGTTCGTCGTCCGGCTCAGCAGATTGCCGACGCCGTTGGCCAGTTCCACATTGTACCTCTGTTTGAACATGTCCCTGCTGAAGTCGCCGTCCTGCCCGAAGGTCATCGCCCGCAGCAGAAAGTATCGGAAGGCATCGGGACTGTACTGGTCGCAAATCTCGGCGATGACTTCGCGCGAGATGAAGTTGCCCAGCGTCTTGGACATCTTCTTGCCCTCGGAGGTCCACCAGCCGTGCGCATAGACGCATCTCGGCAGCGGCCGGCCCAGCGCCAGCAGAATGCACGGCCAGTAGACCGCGTGGAACCAGAGTATGTCCTTGCCGATCAGATGCACGTCGGCGGGCCAGTATTTTTCGGCCCGGCGGTCGAACTCGTCGCCGATCTCCGGCAGGCCGCAGGCCGTGAGGTAATTGCTCAGGGCATCGACCCAGACATAGATCACGTGCTGGGGGTCGTTGGGCATGGCGATGCCCCAGGGCAGCTTGGCGACGTTCCGCGAGATGCAAAGGTCCTCGACGCCGAGCTTCAGTTTGCTGAGCACCTCGTTGCGGCGGGCGTCCGGCTGGATGAACCGCGGATCGGCCTCGGTGTGCTTTATCAGTGCGGGGACCCATTTAGCCAGCCGGAAGAACCAGTTCTCCTCGCTGTATCGGACCAAAGGCCTGCCGTTTATCGCGCTCTTGAATTCCTGTTCCCGCGCGGCCGACTCGGTTACGTATTCTTCCTGCCCCTCGTCGTACCAGCCCTCGTATTTGCCCTTGTAAACTTCGTCGCGGGCGGCCATGTCCGCGACGATCCGCTGGACCCGTTTTTCGTGCCGCGGCTCGGTTGTGCGGATGAAATCGTCGTTGGATATGTCGAGCTGCCGCCATAGCTCCTTGAACTGGACGTGCACGGAGTCGGCCAGTTCGCGCGGAGTAGTTTGTTTTTCGGCTGCGGCCTTGACGATCTTTATGCCGTGCTCGTCGGTTCCGGTCAGGAACCGCACGTCGCGTCCGCAGGCCCGCCAGAACCGCCCCAGCACGTCGGCGGCTATCGTCGTGTACGAGTGCCCGATGTGAGGCACGTCGTTCACATAGTATATCGGCGTTGTAACGTAAAATGATTTCATCGCGTTCCTTTATTGTTCCGATTCCAGGCCGCCGGGCAGGTCCGATAGCTGTGGCTTCCTGTTGCCGCATCCCGATTGAAGGCCCTTCCATAATACCGCAAAATCTCCGCTTGTCCAAAGAGGACATTCACTTTTTTAGTACGTCGTGAAATATGCGAACCTGAGCCTGGAAAATCAGGTATCATCAGGAAAATGCCGCAAGGTCGAATTTTTGAAGAAAAAACGTTTTTTCTTTTACAGAATGAGGATGACGAGTGGGACTTATTTATCGAAAGCGGATATGACCGACAACACTCAAAATCTGACGGACGCCGGGCTTCTGCAACTCTTTGTGCGCCAGCGTGATAGCGACGCGTTCAAGGAGGTTTTTCACAGGCATTATCGCCTTGTCTGGAGCGCGTGCCGCCGCAGGCTTTGCGGGCGGGAACATCTGGCCGACGACGCCGTCCAGGCCGTTTTTCTTGTCCTGTTCCACCACGCCGGGCGGATACGCGACGGCTGCGCACTTTCAGCCTGGCTTTACCAGACCGCCGGATTCGTTTCAGCCAAAATTGCTCGAGCGGAGGCGAGCCGGCGGGAGAGAGAGAAAAAGGCGGCCAATATGAACGACATCATATCAGACCCTGTTTCCCAGGCCGATTGGAGCGAGGTTCGCGGGCATTTGGACGAGGCCATCGACAAATTGCCCGGCAAACAGCGCGACGCGGTGGTGATGCGATACATTGCCGGCAAGAGCCTGGCGCAAATATCCGCCGAAACCGGCGTCGGCCATGAAACGCTGCGAAAACGCGTGGACGCGGGGATCGGCAAACTTCGGTCGATGCTGTCCGCGCAAAACGTGGCTGTTTCCGTCGCGGGGTTGGGAACAATGATCGCCGGCAATTCGCTGGAGGCGGCGCCGGCGGTGCTGGAACAAACGCTTTTCACGGCTATTGCGCATAACATATCCGCCGGCGGGTCGGCCGCAAGCGGCATGGTCAACATAGTGGTCAAGGAGATCGGAAAAATGATGTTCATGGCGAAACTGAAGGTTGCGGCGGGCATTGTGGCTTTGGCGGCAATTGTCGCGGGCACTGGCGGAGCGATCCTTGTCGCCCAGAGCGGCGAAACAGAGACCGTAGTGGCGACACCCGCCCCGGCGGCAATCGCTCCGGCGGCGCCGAGCGACGCGACGGTTGTGGAAATCACGGACAAGGTTGTGGTCAAGGACACAACCCGCCTGGGAATCAACATGGAGAAGGACACGTATTATGGCGGACATCACCTGATGAAGAAACGCATTCAGGAGAACTTCGAGGGTACGAGTTACAGACAGTGCCAATGGGGGCCTGTGCAGGACGAAGACGGCACGTTCTCCTGGTGGGGCATGAGCGACGAGTGGAAGAAAATCCTCATCGGCGGCAAATACACAATACTGTCCGGGCCGGCAAAGGGTGCGACAGGGACCATAAAGGACATCGTCAATAAGAAGATCAGGACCAGTAATGGGGAGCAGGATCTGGTGTACATAATGTTCGACAAAAAGGTTCCAGCCGGTCCGCCGGACACCGGCGTGCTCCTCGAGAATCTGTCGATAAATCAGGGGAAAATGGGGCCACAGAGTCCAACCAGCGATGCTTGGAACAGCAACCAGAATGAAATCTCCATCAACGACGTGCCGCCCGGTTCGTTCGGCTGTGCGGCGCTTAATATGAAGGGGGCTGCCGCACCATCGCGTTATCAATTTTCAACCATGGACCAGAAATACGCCCAGACGAACGGAACGTGGCATATTAATTTATGGGCGAAGGCCAAGGCCGGCGATCCGAAATTAAGAATATCGCCTGTCGGGTGCGATAAACCGCCCGAGGTTACGCCCGCAAAGGAGTGGAAAAAACACGAACTGACCGTAATCGTCGACAAGATTGCCGATAGGGCCGAAGGGGGAACCACGATGAACATCGTCTTCAACGTAACCGGCGGAGACATGCTGCTGGATGACGTCGAGATATGGATGGAGGGCGACAAGAACCCCACCGCCTTCCGCGACGATGCGGTCGCCGCGCTGAAAAAATACAATCCGGGCGTCATACGCTCGCTCCAGATGGGAGGCAACACCGTAGACAATATACTTGCCCCCAAACTCAGATCATACAGATACAGGAGTTCCAACGAAACAATTTCACGAGGGTTCAACCTGCCGGAGTTATATGAGCTTTGTGAATATCTCGGCGCCGAACCGTGGTACAGCCTGCCAGGGACGATGCAGCCGGAGGAGATGAGGAATTTCATGGAGTATCTGGGCGGGCCGGCCGACAGCAAGTACGGCAAGCTCCGGACCGACCTGGGCCATCCCAAACCCTGGACGGAAACGCTCAGGCAGATTCACGTGGAATTTGGCAACGAGGCATGGAATGGCGATTCCGATTTCAGATTCGGCGGGTTCAATGGCCCGGATTATTGGAAGGGACTGATCGACGAGGCCAAAAAATCCAAATACTACACAAAGAATGTGATATTCCACGCCGGCGGGTGGGCGTCTAGTCCCGACCGCAATGCCAGGATAATGAAAGACGCCCCTAACGCCGACTGCCTGGCAGTGGCGCCGTATGTCATCGGTGAGATAGATCCGTCTCTCGATACAAATGACAAATTATTCCCCTGGGCATGGACGTATTCAATACGGCGCGCCCGCGAGCCGTTCGGCTCGATGGTGAAAAATTATCAGAATGCCCAGAAGGCCGAAATGGAACTATCGATTTACGAAGTCAATTATCACATTACCCTGGGCAACGGACCTCTGGAGCCCAGGAACCGGATTATAGCCTCTGTCGGCGGCGCGGTGGGTCTGCTGAATAACCTGCTCCAGATGATGAGAGATCAAAAAGTGCGAAAACAATGCGTCTTCCAGTTCGTCCAGCAAGGCTACAGAGCCACCGTCGGAACGGTCAAGCTCTGGGGCATAGTTCTCAACTACCGCAAGGACAAGGAACGTTACAGACCAACCTTCCTGGGTTGCGAGATTGCCAACAAGGTCATCGCCGGCGACATGGTAGAGACTATTCAGAGCGGCGTGAATCCGAAATTCTCGGCAACCGGCGCCTATCAGGACACAAACAGAAAAGTGGTGACCTACGATAATGTTTCCACCATCTGGAGCTACGCGTTCTCCAAGGGCAATCGTCGCGGCCTGATCCTGTTCAACCTCGACGTCTCCCAGCCCCAGCCCGTGATAGTCCGTTTCGCGGGCCAGCCTATCACTACAACGAGACTTTAGCTCAAGAAAATTCATCCAGCCATCCGATGGTTCCTTACAGGACGCCTTGACAGCAAAGGAGCTACGGCATGGATGTCAAACAGATTCAGCAGTTGCGGCCGATGTTGAACACGTACT
>JACRIL010000254.1 GCA_016235825.1 Planctomycetota bacterium | reverse complement strand
CCCGCCATAAACAGGCAGCAGGGCCGATAAGGACAGATTTTTAACGCAAAAATATGAAACTTGCGGAAAACAACAACGGCCTCGCGACGAATCAAGGTTGTGGACGACTAAATCGACAAGCCCTGGCGCAGGGGGCTTTATGAGTGATTCGTCGATGGATCGTTTCTAAAGCCCCGCATGTAAATGCGGGGATGCTGTTGAATATCTTTGAAGGAGCAACAATGCGAGTCGAACCGCAATTTTCGATCTTTCTGGTCAACAAGCCCGGCGTGCTTGCGGCGGTCATGGGCCGCCTCGCCGCCTCGAAGGTCAACGTCCTTGCCCTGGCCCTTTCCGACAGCGGCGAGCACGGCGTGGTCAGGATAATCTGCGACAAGCCCGACCTGGCCCGGCAGGTGCTGGAGAAAGAGCACGACCGCTGGACCGAGGCGGAGGTCGTCGTGGTCGACATCGACGACTATCCCGGCTCGTTCCTGGCCATTGCCCAAAAACTCGCCGACGCCCAGGTCAACATCATTTACGTCTACTGCACCCAAAGCCCCGCCGGCGGAAAGTCCACCGCCGTCTTCAAGGTCTCCGACATCCCAAAGGCCAGAGCCGCTCTGGGCGGATAAAAATGCCCGAAATCTTTTTGAACCTTCGTGCAGTGAATATTTGTATTTTTAACAGCACTCTTTCTCTCACCTTACATCGGAATGCGCCGCTTTATTGGACTGACGAACGGTATGATGTCGAGATCGAATTCCAGAATGATGTAATTAAAATAATCAAATGTGTCAGAGACGAAAAAAATGCTGAAATAATGAAGCAAAATGTCAAGATGGCGGAATTTATCGTCAATTATATAACAAAACCCGATCAAAGGTCAAAATGGCTGGCAAAAGATGGGATTGACGAACTTCCCAAATCAACTTCCGAAATTAGCGACGAGAACAAGCAGCAGATGCCTCTTGAAATCAGACCACAAAAACGCTCGCAGATGGTTCCCTTTACCGGCGATCCGGGTCGAGGGGATATCTTTGAGGTAAAATGCACGCTGAAAGATGATAAAAAAGGTTCAAATACCTCAGGGTACCGATTTAGGGTTGTAAAAACAGACGAAGAAGCAAGGCCATTTATGATGTTTTTTGTCGGAGCAATCAGGACCAAATAATCTTTTACTCTTCTTAAAAAACTCCTCCATCAGGCCAGCCGCCAAAGATAATCGCCTTCGCCAACGTCGAATTCGGACACAAATCTGCCGTTTCCGCATTTTCGGGCGTTCAGGACTCGCACGGCGGGAGGTACCAGGATTTCCGCGCGGAAGCGCCCGTTTTTTCGTTCCCAGCGGACTTCTATGCGGCCGCGGGGATGCGGGTATGCCCCTTCGGCCCACGTAACGGATTCGGTGCATGGCACCACAGTAATAACGTCCGGATTGCCCGGCTGGGGGAAGCGGACGCCAAGCACGTCGCGCGACAGGAACCACGCGGGCGAGGCCGACCAGGAGACGCAGCGGGAATTCCGGTCATGCCCGACCAGTTGGTTGATTCTCGCCGTAAAAAATTCATACACGGTCGTCGCGCCGTCGCCGAGCATCCACCCCCAGCACTTGCGTATGACCTTCTCGGCTGTGCCGGGCAGGCCGGCCTTGTACAGCCCCTCCAGGACGTAATAGCCATAAGCCGGCGACATCCGGTTGCCGTCGGCAGGATCGACCTTGCCGTAAAAATTGTCCTCCAGTTCGGCGGCAAGGAAGCGGCGGATGGACGGCAACTGCTTCGCCACAGCCACGCCGTGCAAAACGCACAGCGCGTTGCCCTGCACGGAATAATGTTTTTTCCTGAGGTTGTCGGCGAAGAGCTGCCGCCGCGGGTCCCAGAGAAGTTCGCGGATTTTTGCGGCGATACGATTGGCCCGGGCGTCGAGCTGGCCGGCCTTTTTCTTTTCGCCGGCGGCGCGGCAGAGGTTCGCCGCGGCCCGCATCGCCCCGACCCACGTGGCGTTGAAGTTGCATGAAAGTCCGTCCTTGTCGTGGTGATCGGCGCGGGCGCCGTTGTCGGAGTGATTGATGCCGTAGTTGGTTACCCGGTTGCGGTCTTCTGTTCGCATGTCCTTGCGATCGGCGGATAGAAGCCCCGACGGCTGCTCGAAGATTTCCATCGCCTCGACGGCCTTCGCCGCGGCCCGCCAGGCCGATTTCGCGAATTCCCCGTCGCCCGAATGTTTGTAATATTCCCAGAACCCGACCACGTCGTTGAGGGCGAAGTCGTACAGGAAATAATCCCAGTCCAGGGGGCAGCAGGCCAGGATGTGGCCGTCCTTCGACATCGTCTGGATGAAAATATCCAGCGAACGCCGCATGAGCGCCTGGTCGCCGAAACACGCCAGGTTGCACATGTACTGGATCATCGTGTCGCGGCCATACATCGAGCGTTCGCGGTACAGGTCGGCGTTGTAGAGGTCCTCCATGACGACTTTCTGGCTTCGCCTGCATAAATCCCAGATTTTGTCGAGCAGCGGGTCCGAACAGCGGAAATAGCAGATGTCGCGCACCGGGTACATGGCTGAAATCCCCTTGACGGCCCGGAGCGTAACGTCGCCGGGGGCGTTTCGGATTACGCAGGTCAGGTAGCGGAACCCGCGCGGGTGGAAAACCGTCCATTCGACCCCGTCTTGGCAGGCATGAAACCGGTCCGCCGCATGCGTTCTGTGATGGATGTAATAAAGTTCGGCCCGGCCATTGCGGAGCAATTCGGAATACGCCATGTCCACCGTTGCGCCCTTGACGCCCGACAGGCTGATCGACGGGCGGACGTTATAATCCTGTCCCAGATCGAACGTAACGGCAATGCCGTGCGGAAATTGGCTCTTGGGGAAAACCAGGTCGGATATCTTGTAAGGCGATTCAGTCGGCTTGACGTCGTCGACCAGCAGAAGATCCGTTTCTTTGGCCGGATTATCGGCAGTGCGTCCGCGTTTCCATTCGCGCCAGGCGTCCGGCAGGCCGCCGAAGGTCTCCCGGCCGGTAAACGGCAACCCAACGGGCTTGACGAATTTCTCGTATTCCTCGACGAGCAGCGGACGGGACACGCGGAACAGCACGTCTGAGGACGGACTGCGGTCCGCTGAAACCTCGATGCCGGCCTCTCGCGGCACGGCCATGTAGAAATCCCACGTGTCGCCGTACGCGCCGCACTTGAAAAAAAATGTATTCCATCCCTGTTTGAGATGCGCGGCGTAATCGATCCGGCAGACGGCGTGTTCGGATTGACGTTTGTCGGTCAACTCCACGCCGTTGAGCCAGTATTCGCCCCAGAAAAGCCCTAGTTTGACGTCCATGTCCCGCGGCGCATATAGTTCTGTGTATGCGAAAAGAAAGTTGGAATATTTCGGCCGATCCGGATGGCGCTCGTCGATAAACGGGATGCGAAAAGACCACAATGCCTCTTCGTCCCGGATCGCCTGAACGGAAACGACCCGCTCCGGCAGTATCTCCCGATTTTCCAGGAAGGGGATTGTTCGCGGCTGAAGTTTGCCCCACGGCAGCGGGCCGGCAAGGACCACGGTGGGCGACCATTTGGAATCGTCGTAATCGACGTCCATCCATCGCCCCAGGCCGCGGGCCTGATCGTAGACTTCTATGGGGTTGATGGGAAAGGAAAGTTTCGGCGCGGTGGAGTCGAATCCTTCCTCACGCCGGACCTTCCAGCAGTCCGGCGTCCGGATCGCGATTTTTCGTTTGCCGTCCCGGACTGTCCCCCACGCGATCATCCCGCCTCGCGCCAGCCGGGAAAAATACGTCATTTCTCCGTAATGGTTCACCAGCACCGCGATCACATTCTTTCCCTTGCGGAGATAACCAGCCAGATCATGGGTGTCGTAAAGCGGATTGGCCGGATCAAATCGCGCCGGGCCTGTGTTCACATACATCCCGTTGACATACAGTTTGTATGCCGTGTCGGCGAAGATTGACAGACTGCCGCCGGCCGATCTTTCGCGCAGGTTAAAGACGTACCTGAAAGCCGCGAAGCGGTTGCGGCCGCAGCCGCTTTCATCGAACCACACATAGTTTGCATCTTGTGAAAATGTCGGCATTGATCTTACCTCTTGTTCTAAGTTGGCATGAAAAATCATTCGATTACGCCGGTACGGTTCGAGTAATTCCGCAGATGCTTTATGGCGGCCTCTTTCCGATCAAGCCAGTCGTGAAGAAAACTGATGACTCGCTCGGAGTGTTCCTTGCCATACTCGGCGGAAGAGGTTCCGCGGGGATCGGGTTTGCAAATACCGTAACAAGGGTGTTGTTTGTAGATGTCCGCCATCCAATTCTTTTCCGGTTCCGGAAGCCCGACCGGCTCAGGTCCGGAAATTTCCTTCATATCCACCGTTTCAGGATGATAGTACATCATCGCCGATGTTTCACATCGCCCGGCATGATCCAGCTTGGCGCCTGGGGCCATCCAGTCGATGAACGACAGAACCCTCATGCTTCCGCCGCCTGCGCGATACTCGTCGGCCGCCTGTTTCAGGTAACCCATGGACGGGATGATGTTCGGCCCATGCCCGGAAAGAAGTATGGCCTGTTGAAAACCATCCCGTTCAAAACCTTTCAACAGACTCAGAATGACGGGCTTCATGCAGTTGCAGTCGACCATGTATGTATAGGGGAAATCGCCGTGTTCGCCTCCCGATCCGAAAAATACCGGCGGAAACACGACGCCTCCAGCGCGGAGGGCCAGACCGACCAGAAGCTCATGCGCTCGAAGGCCGTCGAGGCCGACTGCGTTCTGCCTGCCGTGCCATTCCATAGACCCGGCTGGAATGTAAACTGCCGGACGCATTTCCTTTGCTTTTTCGATCTGGCCGGGCCGCATGTATTCCAGCCGTACTTCCCGCGGCAGGGCTGATGAAAAAATTGCCATGTTTTTCTCCTTCAATAATTGCCCACGTTGTGTGTTCGCAAAACTGTTTTATCCGGCCATGCCATCGATTCCTTTTTCCGCCAGGCGGCGGATCAGCGGCGTGATTGACTCAGGGCCGTTTTGGCGGATGACGAAACCTTCTTCGATCCGGTTCGAGCCGTGCGGGTGGCCGAAGAGGCTGATGTCGGAGTTGACGCACATGCCGGTCTCGAAACGGTAGGTCGCCTTTTCGTCCGGGTACGGCGATTCCGCCTCGGCCAGGCCGATGCCGTGCATGGGCGGATAAATATCGTATCTGGCCAGTTTCCGCTTGCGGAAGACGTCCCGCACGGCGCGGACCATCTCGCCGGCAACCATACCGGCCCGCAGATAACCAAGCTGCACGTTTGCGGCGTCAAACAGCGTCGCCAGAAAATGTTTCTGACCGGCCGAGGTCTTGCCCGCGACGAAGGGATATTCGGCCGTCGCCACGTATCCCTCGTACTGCACGGCCAGCGACGCCATGACCATGTCGCCATTCCCGATTACGCGACGAGTCGGCCGGCCTATTATGGTCGCCGCGCGCGGACCGGAGCCGAAGACCATGAACGTGATGGCCTCGGCGCCCGCGGCGCGGGCCGCGCCCTCGCCGGCGCCGGTCGCTTCCAGTTCGGTCGCCCCCGGAACGGCGGCGGCCATCAGCTTTTTGTATCCAATGCAGGCCAGCCGGCCCGCCTCCTTGAGGCACGCGATCTCGGCGGGCGTCTTGATGAGCCGGAGGCGATTAAGGATGGGCGAGGCGTCCACTATCTCCATCCGCGGCGACGCATCCTGCAATCGTTTCCAGAGCGGGCCGGGCAGGTCCGAACCGCCGACAATCCCCAGCCGCCTGCCGCCGCCCAGCGCCTCGCCCACTATCTCGCGGAGCGACGAAAACTTTGAAACCGGATAATCGATCTCCTCCGGCACGGTTACGGCGGCAAAATCCCGGATGTTGCGCACGTCGCGCCACACGCACATCTCCCTGGCGTATTTTTCGCCCTCCGGGGCGCCGGCGAAGATCGGCTCGCCCCTGGCGGGTATGAAACATCCGCCGCGTTCAAAGATCGGCCAGAAGTTCGAGACATATCGCAGGTTTTCCTTCCGATACTCGTCGCCGTAGACCATGACGGCCGAAAGCTTCTGCCGCGACATGGCCTCCTGAATGCGTTTGATGCGGCCCTTGAATTCGGATTTTGGGATGCGGATGTCAGGCATAACGTCAGTCCTTTCTTCATCTTTGTTTGTCATCGCCGCGAACTTGCCCGAATGATAAGCTCCGGCTGGTGTGTCGAACGTATCTGCACGGAACCGCCGGACTCGATGCCTTCAATGAGCGCATTGGTCGCCTCGGCGGCCAGGGCCACATCGGGCTGGCGGATCGAGGTCAAGGAAATCCTCGCCAGGCGGCCGATCTCCAGGTTGTCGATTCCGATCACGGCCAGGTCCGGACCTGGGCGAACGCCCGCCGCGTCGGCGGCCTCCATGACGCCCAGCGCGCACAGGTCGTTGCCGCACAGAACTCCGTCCGCCTCCAGGCCCGCGGCCCGCAACCTTTCAAAAGCTGTCTTTCCGTCGTCGATGGTCAATCCGGATGCAATCGCCTGCCGCGCCGGATCAAATGGCACGCCCGCCTGAGCGAGCTCTTCGGCAAAACCTTTCTTGAGGGCCTGGAACGTGCTGAAACGGGGGTGACTGCCCTCCGGGATCAGCAGCACCGGCCGGCGGCGGCCCGTCTCAATCAGGTGCGATGCCGCCAGACGACCCGCGGTCTCCAGATCGTTTCGGACATATGGCCCCCGATAATTCTCAGGCACGTTATCCACGGCCACGCAGGGCATGTTCCGGACCGCCAGCAGACGCCAACCTTCGTCTGCCGTTTCGCAGAAGCAGGCAATTATTCCCCGAACCTTGGCTTGAAGCATGCGTTCAACTTGGGCCGTCTCGCGGGCGTCGTCCCACCGGCTTTCGCCGATCAACACCTGATAGCCCAGGCCCCTGGCCGTCGTTTCAACCTCCCTGGCCATTCGCGCATAAAAGGGATTGGCAATGTCCAGGATCAGCATTCCGATGGTCCGCGAATCGCTCAGCCGCAGCGTTCGGGCGGCCAGGTCCGGAACGTATCCGATCTGCCGGGCGATTAACTGAATCTTTTCCCGCGTCGGAGCGGAAATCCGCGACCCTGCCCGAAACGAAAGTGAAACCGTTGTCTCAGATACCCCGGCAGCACGGGCGATGTCGCGGATTGTAGTCATCGTTCAAACTCCAAGCTTTTATGATTATAGGTTTGACGTCAAACCTAAGTCAAATAAAAACTGCTACCCTTGTCAAAATTAAGTTCCCAAAGATTCCGAAACAGCGTTATGGTTTGATAATTAAGGGGTTATATCTGCGACGTCTGCGATCTAATTTGCATATTTAGAGCCTATCCGAATAATTACGATGAGCTGCGTTTCGACAAAAACCGGATGGATGCAAGGAAGGCCGACGCAGGCGACCCGAATAGGGTCGTCGAGAAGGTCTAACGCCGCAGACTGTCGGTTTTTGTCGAAACTCTGCGGGACGGGCCGCTTTTGCCGCATGCCTTCGTCGCTCGTGCTCGACGACCTTATACAGGTCGGCATCGCCCTCGCTTCTTGGCCTGCGACAAAATCAACTCCGTCGTAGCTATTGTAGTTATCCGGATAGGCTCTTAGCTCGACTTTTGCCGATTTTGAACATCTTTCGCCGCCGGCAAGGGCGGCAAATACTGGCGCAATAAAAGGACTCCTGCCGATGTTGCTGTTGTCAAGACCGCGAATCGGAAAGGAGTCCAATTATGCTTTCTCTCCCATCGGCTGCTGAGCCGCTTTTGATGAGTTTTTCCGTCGCATTCACCCAACCGACTTTTCAGCGAGCGCTGCCTCTGATCGTCGGAGCCATTCTGACGACGGGACGTCGCACCGTATCCCCATCTTTTTGGCGTTCTGCCGGACCCAGTTGAACATCTCGTTGAAGGCCAGGCGTTCGGCCCCGCGCTTGGCCGACTCGGCGACGGCGAATTCACGAATGATCGTCCACCCCTCGCGCTGGGCCTTGTCCCGTGTGGCCCGGAGCTGCGCGTCGATAGAGTAGCCCTCGCGTTGTTCCCGCGATGATACCCGTGCCCAGATGACCGTGTTCATTCTGTCGGCCTCCTCATGGTTTTAATGAAAGCCTCTGCCACCTTCTTCACGTTGACCAAAATTTCCACGGCTTCCTCAGGCGTTATCGGGCGTCCATATCGCTTGGACCAGACCCGCCGCGTGGCCTGTGGATTGGCAGCCGTGTCCTTTTTAACTTCTTCATATAAATCAAAAAGTGTAGGTCCATATTTCGAACCTTTCGATATGTTGAAACGTTGATATAATTTGTATGTCGTGATTTGAATCAACTTACTGGCCCTCGGCGGAAGATCGAGCACTTCAGTGATCATGTCGGCGAGCCTTGGCGACCAGTCGGCTGGATTTACACCATCAGGAACCATTAACGGATTGATCTTCATGGCTCTCACCGGCAGGATGGTCAGATCTATGTTCAGACGAGTTAAAAGATGACGTAACGAGCGAAATTCCTGTTTTCGGGCATCTATCAACCAAAGCCCACGAACTATTGGGGCTATCTGAAGCGAGAGGAATTTGGAAAAAGTCGTTTTTCCAGCACCAGTACCACCGACCATCAAGGTATGAGCATTAAAGTTGCGGAGATGAATTTTGATCAACCGGTGATTGAGGCCAAGTCCCAAAATGATTTGACCATTATCGAGTCTCGGCTCACGGAACGGTGTTCCACTGAATAGTTGCCTAAAACGATGGTTCACGACAAGTTGATGGATCATGCCAGCGATACGTTGGTCGGCAACACCTGCTCGCCAGATTCGGAGCATAGCCTGTCCGACATCGTCGTCGAAAAGGCCGTATTCCATGCCTTCTTTAACGTCATGGGCGAGTTCTGAAATTTCGTCAAGATTTTTAGCCATGCTGATCACCCTCGAATTCAATGATTGGCGAGAGAAGCAATCGGCCGACTTTTCTCAATCGATTTTGACGCACAAGTTGGCCGTGGCAACGACGACAAAGCCGAATTCGGCCATTGGAACTATCGATAAATATTGAATGGAAAAGGCAAAGGGGACTGCCGCACTTTTGACATCGGCCATGACAATCAACGCATGAGATTCGGCCACATTCCGCGCATCTCCCTCCCGCAGATTTGTAACAGCCACAGTTTTTTGGGTACTGTTTGTGTTCCAACGAACTATCGATCGAATCTTCATCAGAGAGGTGATCCTCCTCGACGGATGATTCAAATAGATATTCCTTGCCTGTCTCCGGATCAACTGCTATTTCAAAGTGACGCTTTCGTCGCAACGGCCTTGCCATAAATGGCTCCCCTGAAATAGTTCACTTCGGATCGTCACCACGGATGCGAGAAAATTGCAGTGTCCAAAAATTGAAGGAGAAACCAGAGAGTTTTTCCCAACAGCCAGACGGAGAACACGGCAGCCGAAACAGCGTTCACGAGGAATATCCCGCGGACGACTACAGTGAGCACATCCACCAGCCATTCAGTTGTGCATTTTTCCCACGCCACGGTTATTCCCCTATAGTTTGGGAAAACATACTGCTTAATGCTTTCATCAATAATACCAGTGGTAGGTCATTAAGTCAAGAAAAAAAACGAAATTGACGCATGGTTATCGGCAGATTTTGGAGAGACTCTTTGGCAGGCGGGTGAAGTACCCCAGAAACTCGGTTCGGTGTGGCAGTGGCCCAGATCGGGTGATTCAACGCCCGGATATTGGCACTTGTTCATGTCGTAACATGCTGTAACAAATGAAGTTGTGCCAATAACTCCGACAAATGTGAATGTGCTAGAATGCCAAAAACAAGAAAAAATAGCCTTTCGGTCTCTTTTCTAGAGGCTTAACTGTATAATACTTCATGGCAAAGGAGCTATTATGTCGGGAACAGTATCGATCGGTGAATTGGTTCGGCGACACCGTCTGCATCGTGGTTTGACGCAGAAGCAGCTGGCCCGGAAAGCAGGGATCACGCACGGTTATATCACGCATCTGGAAACGGGCCGTCGTGCAAACCCCAGCCGCCAGATGGTCGAAAAACTGGCGAAGGCCTTCGACCTACAGGGCTCAGAAAAGGCTGTGTTTTTTGCGGCTGGCCAGTATGTCAGCCAAACGGGCGTCGTTACGCCGGTCAAGTTAGACCACCCTCTCATTAAGGCTGTCATCGATTATTTGAGACTGGATTCGGACAGTCCCATGCGCCAGAAGGCTTTTAGACAATTGGCCACGGAGTTGGTGTGTACGGTCATCAACCGGCATCCCTCTGCGAAAGACAAGAGGATCATGCGAGGCGTGACAAATGAGGGGGTAGGCTATTATCATCGCACGAATGCCCAATATGCCTCCAATGACGATCAGAACACGTCCGGCAGGAAAAGAAGACTATCGGGGAACATTTGCGAACTGCTGGCCTTTTTGGATGACGGCACTGCTCAAATTACCCAAAGGATTGCTTTGTCTGAAGAAATGATTTCCCTGGCAAAGTGGCGCCTGGGCATCAATTCGCAAGCCGAAAAAACCTGAAGACTTACGTGTAAAAAGCAAACATAAGCATGGTCGTTGACTATTTCGGAGCGAACTATGTCGACACGGATACAACCTTTGAGATGGCCTCGATTTTTAAATCTCTTGCCGGCGGGATATGCTTTTCACCATAATTCTGGCGTGGTTGACGCCGCCTACTACCCTTACCTTAATCAAATTCACTTGTTCGAGCAAAGTCAGACAGCGCAGATTAGCAGTGTCCTCGCCCATGAATTTTCACATGCAGTCATGCATTATCTGACGCCGGCGTCGCTCTTTCCGCTTAGTTGCTATCTTTTCAAAGAAGAACTTGAACCAGTTCATGCGAATTATGAGGACATCGTCGAATCTGTGGCAGAAATTGCAACTCCTTTGATTCTTCAAGAAAACTTGTTTCAGAAAATTCCGAAATTCACCAATGGCCGATTTGGTCGTCTTGCCGAGGGCTATCTGAGCGAGGCGGAGCGATTTTCTAAATATGCTGCAAGTACTGTTGTTAATCCTGCCAGGGAATCGCTTATTACTGTGGTAACTTTGATGAGTAATGTCTTTTCACGCAAACCCAATCAGGCCAAGCATGTGCTTCACCTTCTCCAACAAATTCCGCACATAGATTCATGGTCAGACAGTTCTGAATTGCTTGTAAACCTATACATGTCAATAAGTATTAACCGACCGAAACAATCTCACTTTTTACCAACGCTGCCGAGAGACATTCATTATCAGGTTTGGTTAATCTTACTTTTATTTTCAGGTGCATTGAATGCGGCCGTAGATCATCCTGGCAGGCTTATCGGAAGTATTCCAGCACTGCTTAACACTACAACGAGACTTTAGCTCAAGAAAATTCATCCAGCCATCCGATGGTTCCTTACAGGACGCCTTGACAGCAAAGGAGCTACGGCATGGATGTCAAACAGATTCAGCAGTTGCGGCCGATGTTGAACACGT
>JACRIL010000251.1 GCA_016235825.1 Planctomycetota bacterium | reverse complement strand
TGCGGGCGCCCCGGCAGGATAGCGGTCCGCCACTCCGGCGGCGCGGGCCAGTTCCTTTTCCTTGTCAACCGGCTGGGCAGTCTCTTCGCCGGCGCTGTACACCAGGTCGGTAAGAGCGTCGATAAGGTCCTTGCCCGCGGCATTTGCCGACGGGACCATCGTCGGGAATAGTCCGTGTTCGTAGTAGGGGTAGTGTCCGCTGGTCCGCCACATTTGCAAGCGGCCTATGTGAGGGGTAATCACGGGTTTGTAGCCGCGTTTGAGCAGTTCGCCGCGAAGCCATCCTTCGAGTTCCATCCGGATGATGGCGCCTTTGGGCATCCAGAGCGGCAGCCCCGGTCCGACAAGGTCGCTGAAGGTGAACAATTCAAGCTGCCTGCCTAGCACGCGGTGGTCGCGCTTGCGGGCCTCTTCGACCCGGGCCAGATGTTCCTGGAGCGTTTTGGCGTCGAAAAAGGCCGTGCCGTATATGCGGGTGAGCATTTTGTTTTTTTCGCTGCCTCGCCAATAGGCGCCGGCAATATTGAGCAGCTTGAACGCCTTCAGTTTGCCGGTTGAGGGCAGGTGCGGCCCGCGGCACATGTCCAGAAAATCGCCCTGTTTGTACAGGCTGATCGGCCAGTCCGCCCGCTCGGCAAGCAGATCGTCGATCATCTGGCATTTGTACGACTGGCCGAGTTCGGTCATGCGGGCGCGGGCCTGCTGGGCGGGCAGTTCGACCCGCTCCAGCGGAATATTTTGTTCGACAAGCCGCTTCATCTCCTGCTCGATCTTCGGCAGGTCTTCCTGCACGATCGTGCAGGGCAGGTCGAAGTCATAGTAGAATCCGTACTGGAAGTCGTCCATCAGGGCCGGGCCTATTGTGTATTGCACGGCCTTGCCGTAAAGGTTCACCATCGCCTGGGCCAGGACGTGGGCCGCAGTGTGGCGCAACACCTCCAATGCCTCGCTGTCGCGGTCGGTGATGATCTTGAGCGAATGTTCGCCCGATCCGATAACGGCGGTTACATCTTTGAGTTCGTTATCGATCCGCGCGGCCAGGGCCGCCGACGCCAGACGCGGCGATATCTCGCCCGCCACGGCCAGCGCGGTTACGCCGCCGCCGTATTCCTTCACGCTGCCGTCAGGCAATTTCACTTTTACTGGCATTTTCAATTTCCTGAACCATTTTTGGTGGCACCCTCAAGCGCAGCGAAGCTTGGTGGTGTGTTTCAAAGCTCCACCTCCAAGCAAACAACGTTTGGGGGTGCCGCCAAATCCAAAAACAAAACCGGCGTACAAAGGTCGCGCGACCGTAACACACCATGCCGATCGGGATGTTCCCGTCGGCCAGTCAGCACGTGGCGGTCTTGATGGTCAATCGCATGCTTTGTACGCCGGTTTTGTTTTACCTGATTATTCCGGGCAATATTATCGTGTTTTTCCGGTTTTTCAACAAAAAAACGATCACGCCCACTTCGTCAGGCCCATGCCGTAGGGGTCGGACGTGGCGTCGAGCCTTGGCAGTATCCTGACGGTGTAACCGGCCAGGCCGCTTCGGCCGCACGGCATCTGGACGGCGTATCGGGCCTTTGAACCGTCCTCTTTTGCCGCCAGATTCATGTCGATGGACTGCCCGTCGACAAGTTGGCCCGAGCCGTCCAGCGGCCCGTGGAAAAGCTGCACGGAGATGTCTTCCGGCTGGAGTTGGCCCAGGTTCACCACGGCCTCGACCTGCACGGGCGTGCCGATCCTCGCGCCGCCAAGGCTGTCCATGTTGTCGTTGACTCGCTCGACGCGGACTTCGCCAAAATGGTCCCTGACCCTGTTCCGCCAGTCGCTCAGGTGGCGGGCCTTTTCCATGTTTTTGGCCGTCAGATCGTTCCATCGCGCCGCGGCGGGGGCATATGCCTGCTGCGAATACTGCATGACCATGCGGTTTGTGTTGTACACCGGGGCCAGCCTGCTCATGCAGGCCTTCATTCGGGCGATCCAGCGGCGGGGCAGCTTGTCGTGCCCGCGGTCGTAGAAGATCGGCACAACCTCCTTTTCCAGCAAGTCGTAAAGAGCATGCGATTCGACTGTGTTCTGGTAGTCGAGGTCCTCATAGCTCTCGCCCGAGCCGATGGCCCAGCCGACTTCCGTATCGTAGCCTTCGTCCCACCAGCCGTCCAGGACCGACAGGTTAAGCCCGCCGTTGGCGGCCACCTTCATGCCGCTGGTGCCCGAGGCCTCCATGGGCCGCAGAGGGGTGTTCAGCCACACGTCCACGCCCTGGACGAGGTAGCGGGCCACGTTCATGTCGTAGTCCTCGATGAAGACCAGCGACCGGCGGAACTGCTCCAGCCTGGCCGTATGGATTATCTGACGCACCAGGTCCTTGCCCGGATTGTCCCGCGGATGGGCCTTGCCTGCGAAGATGATCTGCACGCGCAGCCTGGGGTTGTTGAGAATCTTGTCCAGCCGCTCCAGGTCGGAAAGTATCAGGTTGGCCCGCTTGTACGTGGCGAACCTTCGGGCAAAGCCGATCGTCAGCGCCTCGGGGTCCAGAACTTCCTCGGCGGCGGCCATCTCGGCGGCGCTGCCGCCCCGCTTGGTGAGCTGCGCAAGCAGGCGTTGGCGGGCGAAAGCCACCAGCCGTTCGCGCCTCCTCTCGTGCGTGCGCCAAAGCTCGGTGTTGGGGATGTGATCGATGGCCTTCCAGGCCTGTATGTCGGCCGGTTTCTCGTGCCAATTGGGCCCAAGATATCGCTCGTAGAGGGTGGCCAGGTCGTGGCTGATCCAGCTTCGGACGTGGACGCCGTTGGTGATGCTGGTTATGGGCACGTCGCCCAGAGGCAGGCCCGGCCAGACGTTGGCCCAGAGCTTCCTGCTGACCTCGCCGTGCAGCTTGCTGACGCCGTTGCGGAAGCTGCTGAGCCTCAGGGCCAGCACCGTCAGATTCATCGGCTCGTCCTTGTTGCCCGACTGCTGGCGGCCCAGGGCGAGAAAGTCGTCCCGCGACAGCCCCAACTGGCCCCAGTAGTTGGAGAAATACTTGTCGATCATCCACGGGGCGAACGCGTCGTTTCCGGCCGGGACGGGAGTGTGTGTGGTGAATATCGTCGATGCGATGACGGCCTCACGGGCCACGTTAAACGGGATGCCGCATTCGTTCATCAGCGTCCGGATGCGCTCCAGGGCCATGAAGGCGGCGTGCCCCTCGTTCATATGGAAGGCCTTGGGCGCTATGCCCATCGCCGCCAGCATCCTGACCCCGCCGATGCCCAGGACGATCTCCTGGCGTATCCGCATCTCCTGGTCTCCGCCGTAAAGCTGGGCCGTTATCTGCCTGTCTTCGGGCGAATTATCCGCCACGTTGGTGTCCAGCAGATAGAGGCTCACCCGGCCTATCTGGCTGTGCCAGACCAGAGCCTTCACGGGCTGGGGCATCTCGACCTGGATAATCAGCGGCGCGCCGTCGGCGTTCCTGGCCGGCTGAATGGACATGTTGTGGAAGTCGTTGCGGGGAAACAATTCGAGCTGCCAGCCGTCGGCGTTGAGCCGCTGCCGGAAGTAGCCCTGCTGGTACAGCAGACCCACCCCGACCAGCGGCACGCCCAGTTCCGAGGCGCTCTTGAGATGGTCTCCGGCCAGCATACCCAGGCCTCCGGCGTAGATGGGCAGGCTCTCGCTGATGCCGAACTCGGCGCAGAAATAGGCCACCTGCGGCGTCATGTCGCCGCCGAATGTCTTGATCCACCAGCCCTGATTGGCCATGTACGACTTGAGGTCGCGGTGCACCCGCTGCATGTGGGTGAGAAATCCCTCGTCGGATGCCATATCGATCAGTCGCTGCTGGCTTATCATGCCCAGCATGGCGGCTGGATTGTGATAGGTGGTTTTCCATTCATCGGGCGCCAGCCTGCGGAACAGATCCTGGGCGTCGCCCTGCCAGCACCACCAGAGGTTCCTGACGATCTCCAGCAGCGGCTTGAGCTGATCAGGCAGCGACGGCTCGATGGTGAACGTCCTTAATGGCCTCATGCATAACCTGTCTAGCCGGCAGTTGTCTCCGGACCTGATCGCCTTTGCGTTTTACGTCGATCGGGTTCGCCTGCGCCGGCCTGGCGGCTGCCCCGATGCCGAATCCTGCAAAACCGGCCCGGAATAGGGGCGTTATCATAACATCCGGATTCGAATTCGCCAAGCCCGCCTGAAATAAAGATTTGTGGAACTTTCCATCGGCCGGAACGTCTATAATTATACAGGGATAAGCAATATTCAGGGGTTTTGCATATCCGATAAGTAAGAAAGAGGGTAAAATGCCTGGCAGAAGGCGAACAAGAAGGATTGCGATGCCGGCCGGATTCAGAAGGGCGCGGGCCAAGCCCCGAAGGGCCGTTATTCCCGTCAGGGCGCAGTGGCGCAGCGGCCGGCCGTGTTGCGAACCGGAAAAGAACTGATGACCAGATCGGCAATTGCAGCGGCGATGGCGGTAGCACTGGGTGCTTGCGCGGCGATGGCTCAGGTCAGACCCGTGAGCAACGGCAGGGCGCTTGACGCCAATTATCGGGTCGGCAGCGGCGGCATTAACGATGAGACGCCAGGTCAGAATCTGCCTAACGGCCAGCTTTACATCAGCGGACAGGTTACGGGCCTGGCCAAATTCGGCGGCAGAGTCGGCTATTACGACACCAGCCAGATACATTCCAACCTCCCGTCGAGCAACCTGTCGCGTTTTGGGGCCGAATCGGTCGGCGTGAAGGATGTCCTCAGCGGGCCGACATATCTGACTGCGCCATATTACGCCCCGAACCAGACGGTCCTGACCGTTCAGGATATACAGGCCGGCAAGACCCTCTACACGCTTTCGCCGCCGAGGACGCGCCAGGACCTCAGCGGTCTGGCGGGCCGGTATTACATCGATGCCGACAAGGATTTCCAGGAGATCGACGCGTCGGGTTCCAGGCGGCGCACGCCCGCCGGCGACGTGGGCGGGCGGCAGGGATTAGCGACGGACCTGTTGGGGCCGGGCGAAACGGAGGAACCTTTCCTCCGCTTTGACACCACGACGCCGTTTGGCCTCTCGACTCAGTCGGACATGGCCAGGCTGGCCGGCGAAATGTACAAGGACCGGATTAATTTTGGGGCCTTGCAGCTTGCCGTAAAGGCCGCGCCAGGACAGCCCGACCGGCAGACCGACGTTTTCAGGAGCGACAGCGGCGAAAAGTCGCCCAGCCCGCTGACCGGATTGAGGCCTTTCGAGGAACCGTCCGGGTCGGCTGCAGGGGCGGGCAGCGCAAAAAAAACGATACACCGGCCTGTCGTCGCGTCGGGCCGGCCGCGGGCGAATCAGGACGCGTTTTTCGACCTGCTGGCCCGCCTGAGGGACACAAGATCGGGACCGACGGAACCGACGGTCGGAGCGCACGGCAAACCTATCGCGCCGGGCGCCGCCGAACTGACAGGCCGCAGCGCGCTGGTGGAACTGTCCGCCGGCAACGAGGTCATAATTCACAGCCTGGCCGGCGCGGGCGAGGACCAGTTCAACCTCGCCATGGGCCGGGCGGAAAGCAGCCTTAAGGCCGGCAGGTTTTACAGCGCCGCGGCCGACTACGAGCGGGCCGCCGCGACAGACCCGACAAATCCGCTGGCGCAGATCGGGCTTGCGACGGCCTGTTTCGGCGCCGGTGAATACTACCGGGCCGCGGAAAATCTCCGCGAGGCATTTGCGATCTTTCCACCTCTGATGGAGGCCCGGCTGGACATCAAATCCATCATGAACCCGCGGGCGCTGCTGGCGGCGATGGACGGCCTGACGCTAAGGCTGGCCGACAGATCCAGGCCGGCCGGCGATTCCGTAGTCATGCTGGGCGTATTCCTGAATCGCGGCCTGAACTACGATCAGAACGCCGCATACCTCGCCGCGAGACTCAAGGACTCTCCGACCGCCGACCAGACCATGCGGACCTTCGCAAATCTTGTCCTGACCGGCAAATCCGCCTCAAAACCCGCCACACAGACCACACAACCGGCAGGGGATGCAAAATAGGCATGGGCGAGACGCCCCTGGGACACACGGCCGGGACGGCCGTGCCACGACAAAAACGCCTTTTTCAACGGGCCGTTAAATCACGATCCTGCCGAAGCGGAGTTTTCCGACGCGAAGGACCTGGCCGGTCTTTAACTCGGGCGCGGCGGCGGGGTCGGTGATTGTCTGGTCGTCGAGTTTGACGGCCTTCTGGTCGATAAGCCTGCGTGCCTCGCTCTTGGATTTGGCGAAACCGGCCGAGATTATCAGGTCAATTATGCCTACTTTCGCCGCCGGCGGGCGGATTTCGGGCATGTCGGCGGGGTTTTCCTTGTGGCTGAAGACGCGGTCGAATTCCTCGACAGCCGCCTTGCCGGCCTCGGCGCCGTAATATGTCTCGACGATCAGCCGGCCCAGCGTCGCCTTGGCCTGACGCGGATGCGTCTGAGCCGGGTCGAGCAGCAACTTGATAGCACCGTCGCCCAGCGGCTTGTCGAACGTGAAGTTGAGTGTTTGGATATAATTCGTCATCAGCGAATCGGGTATCGACATCACCTTGCCGAACATGTCGTTTGGCTCGTCGCTGACGCCGATGTAATTGCCCTTTGACTTGCTCATCTTTTCCACGCCGTCGAGTCCGACGAGTAGGGGCATTATCATGACGATCTGCGGGAGCTGGCCGGCGTTTTCCTGCAACTGCCGGCCAATCAGGTTGTTGAACGTCTGGTCCGAGCCGCCGAACTCCACGTCGGCCTGGATGCACACGCTGTCGTAGCCCTGCATGAGCGGGTATAAAAACTCGTGCACGCCTATCGGCACGCCGGCCTTGAACCGCTTGTCGAACGTGTCGCGCTCCATCATTCTCGCCACGGTCATCTGGGCGGCCAGTTTCAGCACCTCGGCGAACGTCAGCTTTTCCAGCCATTCGCTGTTGTAGCGGACATCCAGCCTGTCCGGCGAGGAATCCAGCACCCGCCCGACCTGCTGGAGGTATGTCTTGGCGTTTTCGGCGATCTGCTGGGGCGAGAGGACCGGCCGGGTCTTGTTCTGCCCGGTCGGGTCGCCGATGCGGGCGGTGTAGTCGCCGATAATAATCACAGCCTTGTGGCCGAGGTCCTGGAACTGCCTGACTTTTCGCAGCACGACCGTGTGGCCCAGGTGAATGTCGGGACTGGTCGGGTCCAGGCCGAGCTTGACCCGCATCTGCCTGCCTTTGGCGGCGCAGAGTTCCAGCCGGGCGGCGAGGTCCTGGGCCGTGTAAACCGCCTCGCAGCCGGCCGAGAGCAGTTCGACCTGCCTTTGCAACTCATCTTTGGATAATGTCGCCATTATGGCCGGCGAGTTTACTGTCGGCGGCCTCTTTATGCAACGAAGGTGTTGCCAATTGAAAATCCTCATGCGGCCGTCGGGACCGGCTGATCTGTTTTTAAAGGGGTGTTTCGTGCGCAAGCGGCGCGCTCGGCCCTTGCGTTCGGTCATCGTAAAATGGTAAAATCCCGTCAAAGTCGGATATGGCCAATGGGGAAATTCCAATGAAGAGCCGAAAAATATCGCGAGGCCTTTTCTGTCTGGCCGCGGCGGCGATGTTTGCCTCGCTGGCCGGCTGTGTTGACATGCAGACGAAGCCGCCGCCCGTCACTATTGCGGAATACAAGAGTTACGTCGGCAGCGGGATGCAGACGTACAATCGCCAGACGATCCTTTTCCACAATCTTCAGCGGGTGGGCGACAGCGCGCTGCCCGAGGCCCAGCGCGTGGATTCGCTGGACGTGGTGTCCGCCACAGCCGAGGCCGAGCCGACGGTCGGACAGCAGTTGGTGGTGGTCTCTAACGATTCGGCGACACCATCTGCCCTGCGAGAGCGCATCAATATCTTTCTGAGGAAGTCCGACATCAGGATAGACCCGACGATCGTAGCCAATACGCAAACGCCTAAGGTGCTGGACCCCGGCGATCTGAAAGGGCTGCTGGAGAAATACGCCCGCGACGGCGGGCAGATCACTGACCTGATAGACGTGGTCAGCCGCTGGGCGCAGCAGGTGGCCGTCAACGGGCCGATGGAGGACCTGTTCCGGAAGGCCGCCGTCAAGATCGCAGGCCAGCCGTGGCCTGAGGCGCTTGTGGCCTCGATCAACGCGCCCGACTTCACCGCCCGCGGTTCGGCCATCGACGTGCTTGCCCATCGCATGGCCGTCGAGGACATAGGCAAGATGATCCTGAGGCTCCAGCCCAAGACCGAGGCGATGGCCGCCCTTCAGGTCTTCCTGGAGCGCTTCGAGTTCGTGCCCAGCAACGCCGGCGAGTTCACCGCGGTCGTAACCATGTACAAGTCCAGCCGAGAACTCATCAACGACGCCGCAAAACTCTGGCGCAACTGGCACGACAATTACGGATACAGCTTCAACATACGCGATTTCCACCTGCTCAGCCAGATCGCCCGCGACCCGCTCCGCGAACCGTTTCGCGCGACCATTCCGCGCCGCAAGATGGTCATGGACCTCAACAAGGCATTCACCGTCCGCGTGCATGCGTCCTGCGCCGCCGACCCGCTGGCCAAGGAGGGCGGCAACACCTTCATGCGGGTGGCCGACAAGTTGACCCTTGCCGACATGTGGAACCTGCAACTGATAAACGACATGCTCAGCCTGCCCAGGGTTCAGTACGCCCTGCGGACCATGTCTGTCGGCGACCGCAACGACAAGACCGGCGTCTGGGGCGGGCTGATTTTTTACCGCAACGGCATGGCCGAGGCGCTGCTGTATCCTCCGGACAACTCGCAGGGGCCCAACGACCTTGAGTATGTGCCTACCAAGCGGCTGCAACTGGACAACTACGACGCCGTGGCGAGGTTCAACGGACACTTCGAGCAGGCCGCCAACGGCGCACGTGCCGGCCCGACACAGAACGAACTGGCCGCGGCGAAGAAAGGCAACTTCTACGGCCTGGTCATCACCAGCATCGGCGAAGAGACCTTTGCCGCGCATTATTACAACCCGGCCGGAGTGATCGTGTCGCTGGGGACGTTCCCGTTCAGAAAATAAATTGACTGGCTGGCACAACTGTTTCAATCTGAAATATCAGATTTGAAATTTGAAATTTGAGATGGGTTTCTCAGCCGAGTTTCTTGAGCAGTTCCGAGATTGCCGCGTACTCGCGGCGCATTTCATCGAGCTGCTTGCGGTTCTGCGCCAACGCCTCCGGCGAGGCGTCCGAAGTATCCTGCACGTCCTCCAGAATGGCCGCAAGCTCGGCGATCTTGTCCCGGAGCATCTCCAGCCGCTCGCGAAGCATCTGGAGCTTGTCCTCCTTGGAAACAGATTCATTCAGGACCTCCTCCAGCACGTGCTCGCTGACGAAGATAGGCGTGTCGAAGGCCGCCCCCAGCGCTATGGCGTCGGACGGGCGGGAATCGATCTCGATAAGCTCGTTGTCGCGGCGGATGAATATCGAGGCGATGAATGTGTGGTCGCGGATGTCGGTTATGACGATCTTTGTGATCCTGCCGCCCATGGCCTCTATCACGCTGCCCAGCAGGTCGTGCGTCATGGGGCGGGGAGTGGCCTGGGCCTTGATCCGCCGGTCGATGGCCATCGCCTCGTTGATGCCGATCAGGATCGGGAAAGTCCGCGGCCCGCCTTTTTCGCGCAGAAAAATCACCTGCTGATCGCCAAGTTCGCTGATCAGTATCCGCGACAGCTCCATCCGGATTTCCGTTACAGGTTTTTCCATGGTTTGCACCCTGCTTTTACATCATAACTGAAACGCCGGCGGAAACAGCCGAAAAAACGGGCTGTTCATTTATTACCCGGCTGGTCCAGGCCGGCGAGCAGTTTATCCACCGACGCCAGGTCGTTCCTTAGCGTCTCCAATCTCTGCCGCTCTTTCTCGACGAGCTGCGGAGGGGCCTTTGCGGCAAAGCCCTCGCCGGCGAGCTTTGATTCCAGCCCCTTGACGCCCTTTTCGAGCGTCTCTTTCTGCTTTGTCAGCCTGGCAAGCTCGGCCTTGCGATCCACAATGCCGCAGACGTAAAACTTCAGCCCGGCGAACCCGGAGAAAGCCCCAGTTGGAACATCCGCCAATCTCTCCTGAAAATTCTCGATTATTCCATGAGTGGTTTCGCTCATTCTGCCTGCACTGGGAATGATGCCGACAGCGTCTTTGGGAATCGCCGCCACATCAGTAACTTTCTCCAGTTTGCTGAGATTCGCTTGAGATTTTAATAGATCAACATTAGCAGACAAAATCTGAGCCGCCATACCTTCCGCTTCAAACAGGACATCGACTTTTTTGCCGGGTGGGACATTGTGTTTAGTCCGTATGTTGCGAATTTCGCTAATGATATTCTGCAAGAACTCGAAATACTGTTCAGCAACATCATCAAGCATGTTCGGCAATTCTAGCGTGGCACGGGCGTCCCGCCCGTGTGTTCCATGGGCATCTTGCCCATGGTCTGTAATCCTTGTTCCCGACCATGGCCAATCCTTCAAACCAGCCTGGGCCGGATTATCCCGAACATATATTACCGCACGATTGAAATCTTCCTCATCGCGAATGAGGTGGTCGTAATATTCCTCCAGCCAGAATTGCCCTTTGCGATTAAGAACCTTGTTGATTTCTTTGGCGGTGAAGGACTTCCATGAGTGAAGAATATCTGACAGATCATTTTCCGGCAGAGGCCGCAACACCACGTGGACGTGATTGGGCATTATGGCCCATGCTATCAATTCATATCTTTGTCCCTCAAAATGGAACAGGGCGTTTTGAACAAGTTCAGCGATTCGAGCGTCTTTAAGAAGGCATTCGCCCGCGCCGGCGTTCAAAAAACTTTCCACTCGCTGGGAGAACAGATTCTGAAGTTCTTTTCTTTCAATGTATGTCAGGTCGCGGTTTTGCTGCTTTGCTCTTTGGATGACTTCTTCACGTTCTTTGCGCCAGGTTTCGGCTATTTCGGAAGGCAAGGAATCCACCAGGCGGAAGCAAACAGAATAAATGGCGTCTTGACTGGTCCAATGAGGCAGATAGGCGCCATGACGCTTTTCGATTGACTCGCTATCGGTATGTGAAGAAACAGCATCCATGGGCGAGACGCCCATGGGACACACGGGCGGGACGCCCGTGCCACTTGGCTTGGCCTCGCCCAAGACGCCCGTGCCACTCTTAGTGGCCTCTTTTGGCTCAATCGTCGGCCAGGCGGCGAGGATCAGCAGTTCTTCGCCTTTGGCGCCGGCCGGGCCGCGGCAGGGGGCGGCGGCGTTGAGTTTTTCCCAGATCGCCTCGGTAATGTACGGCATGATCGGGTGCAGCAGCCGCAGGGCGGAATCCAGCACGTGGGCCAGCACTGCTTTCGGCGCCGACTGTCCGCCATTCATCCGCGACTTGGCGATCTCGACGTACCAGTCGCAGAAATCGTCCCACATAAAATGATAGAGCGTGTCGGCCAGCTCGTTGAACCGGAACGCCTTCAGCGAGGCCGTGGCGGATTGGATCGTCACGGTCAGCCGGCTGAGGATCCACCGGTCGGCAAGGTCCTCGCTAGGATTGATGTCCGACCAGGCCGGCACGCCTTCCAGCCGCGTCAGCACGAACCGCGAAGCGTTCCACAGTTTGTTGGCAAAGTTTCGGCCGATGTCGAATTTCGGGCTGGCGTTCATCTTCCGCCCGTCCGGCAGGGTCATCTCAACCACAGGCATGCGGACATCCTGCGTCTGCGTGGTCATGGCCGCAAGCGTGTAACGCATCGCGTCGGAGCCGTGGCTGTCGATTATGTCCAGCGGGTCGATGCCGTTGCCCAAGCTCTTGGACATCTTGCGGCCCTCGCCGTCCTGGATCATCGCGTGGATGAACACGTCGCGGAAGGGGATGTCGCCCGCGCAATACTGGCCCATCATCACCATCCGGCTGACCCACAGCGTGATGATCTCGCGGGCCGTGCACAGCACGCTGCCCGGATAATATTTCTTCAACGAGTCCGTCTGTTCGGGCCAGCCCAGCGTACTGAACGGCCACAACGCAGAACTGAACCACGTGTCAAGGACGTCTGGATCGCGCTTCCAGCCTCCGCTTTCGATCAGCTTTATCGCTCCGGGCTCATTATGATCCAGGCAGATGAATGTTCGGATATGGTCTGGCTTATCGGGAAGTTCCTGGATCGTCAATATGAACCGGACCGGATGCTTGCGGAACTCCTGATCGAAGTCTCCGCTGATGGTTCGGTCCAAGGCTGCGACAGTTCGTGCGTCGCATTGGTGGCCTTTGGTCGGTAAGTGCTTCACGTCTTGCGGAAGTTCGATATCTTGAGACCACACCGGAATCTGGTGTCCCCACCAGAGTTGTCTTGAGATTGGCCAGTCGCGGAGATTTTCCAGCCAGGCGCGGTAGTTATTGGCGTATCGCTCCGGTGTGAATTTGATCCTGCCGTCCAGCAGGGGGGCAAGGGCCAGACCGGCCAGCGAATTAACTGGCACATCCGTGCCCTTGAGATATTCAACGCCGTCGCGAGTTTCCAGCAGGCGAGCGGCGTCGGCGTCGCTCATGCCGGCCCGCTTGCGGTCGGCGGGCAGCGAGGCAATCGGCTTCTTGACGGCCACGTACCACTGGTCGGACAGGTACGGCTCGATCGGCACGTGCGAACGGTACGAATGGCCGACTTCGTGCGCGTAGGCCCTAATTTCCTGCAAGAGCTTTTCCTTGCGGAACCATTCGACAATCGCCTCGCGGGCCTCGAACCTGTCCATGCCGATGAGGTTTTCCACGTCGGGATTCTTGATCGCGTCCCAATCGGTCCAGCCGTGCTTGTCGCTGATGCTGCCGTCAGGGGCCATCACGTTGATGACGGGCAGATCGTGCCGCCGGCCGATCTCCCAGTCGTTTGGGTCGTGGGCGGGTGTTACCTTCAAAAAGCCCGTGCTGAACTTCGCCTTCTCGTCTTCGCTTTCAGGATCAGCCAGCACGACGTGATCGTCGAAGATGATCGGGATCTCTCGCCCGACTATCGGCAGCCGGACCTTTTTGCCGACAAGGAATTTCGCCCTCGGGTCTTTGGGATTCATCGCCACGGCCGTGTCGCCCAGCATCGTCTCCGGCCGCGTCGTCGCGACGGTTATATGTTCAATCTTTTTGTCATTTAAAACACACGGTTCGGTCAGCGGGTAATTAAGGTAATAAAAATTCCCCTGGACGGTCTCGTGTTCGACCTCGTCGTCGGCCAGGACGGTCTGCGTGGCCGGGTCCCAGTTGACCAGCCGCTTGCCCCGATAGATAAGCCCGTCTGAAAAGAGCTTGAAAAAGGTTTCGCGGACCGCCTTGGCGCAGACCTCGTCCATCGTGAATCGCGTGCGGTCCCAGTCGCACGAGCAGCCCATGAGCTTGAGCTGGCCGAGGATGCGAGCCTCGTATTCATCCTTCCACTTCTGAACGCGAGCGACGAAATTCTCGCGGCTAAAGTCGGTGCGGCGTTTGCCTTCTTCCGCCAATATCCGTTTTTCGACGATCGTCTGAGTCGAGATACTCGCGTGGTCGGTTCCTGGCATCCAGAGGGTGTTTCGGCCCTGCATCCGCCGCCAGCGGATAAGGATGTCCTGAAGCGAATTATTGAGGGCATGGCCCAGGTGCAGGGCGCCTGTTACGTTTGGCGGCGGAATGACGATGCAATATGATTCGCCCGGCCCGGCCGGATCGGCATGAAACGCCTTCGCTTCGGACCATTTTTCGTAAACTTCCTTCTCAACGGCCTTTGGCTCGTATATCTTTGATAATTCGCTGGTCATAAATCTAACTGAAGCCTATTTTAGCTGCACCGGCAGCTTTGCCCGAATCAAACTCTTTCCATTTCCATGAGGAGTTTGTACTCGAAGGCGTCGGCGATAGCCAGCCAGCTTGCGTCGATGATATTGGTGCTGACTCCGACGCTGCCGAACTGTTTTGCGGTACGCACGTCGTGCCAGTCTATGAGGACGCGGACCTTGGCGGCCGTGCCCGCGGCGGTGTTCACCACGCGGACTTTGTAATCGGTCAGGTGCAGGTCGTCGATGTGGGCGTATCTGGCCCGCAGGGCCAGGCACAGGGCCTGCTTGAGCGAATCGACGGGGCCGTCGCCCTCGGCCACCTGATGGGCCGGCTTGCCGTCGATCAGCAGCTTGACCGTCGCCTCGATGGCCGACTCGTTGCCGTTCTGCTTGAGGATTATGCAGCGGTAATGGTCGAGCTGCCAGAACCGGCTGTACCACTTGCCGCCCATCGTCTTGCGGATGAGCATCTCGAAGCTGGCCTCGGCGGCCTCGAACTGATATCCCTCGTGCTCCAGATCCATCAGGGCCTTAAGCACCTTTCGCTGCGCGGCCTTGTCGTCCGCGATGCCGAACTTGGCAGGGGCGGTCGCGGCGATATTGCTTATGCCGGAAAGTTCGCTGACCAGCGCCCGCCTGGCGTTGCCGACCTGGCCCGGATCGATGTGCTCGTAACTTTCGGCGGCCTTGCGGACGGCGTGCACGTGCATTCCGCCCTTGTGCGCGAAGGCGGAGGCCCCGACGAACGGCTGGCTGTCGCGGAAGTTGAGGTTGGCGATCTCGTAGACGTAGCGGCTGGCCTCGGTGAGCTTTTTCAGCGAGCCGGGCCGCAGGCAGTCGAAACCGTACTTGATGGTGAGATTGGGTATGACGGTCGTAAGGTCGGCGTTGCCGCACCGCTCGCCCATGCCGTTGATCGTGCCCTGTACCTGCGTGCAGCCGTGCAGCACGGCAGCCAGGCTGTTGGCGATCGCCAGGTCGCAGTCGTTGTGGCAATGTATTCCAAGCGAAACGTCCGGCAGGGCGGCACGAACGGCATCGACTCCGGCGGCGATGGCCTCCGGCATCGTCCCGCCGTTGGTGTCGCACAGGACCAGCCTGCATGCGCCGGCCTCGACGGCTGCCCGCAGCGTCCGCAGGGCGAACTGCGGATTGGCCCGCCAGCCGTCGAAAAAGTGTTCAGCGTCGTAAACGCACTCAAGGGCGTTCCTGACCATCAGGCCGACCGACTCGGATATCATGGCCAGATTTTCATCTTCGCTGACCGCCAGCACCTCGCGGACGTGCATGTCCCAGCTCTTGCCTACGATGGCGACTATCGGCGCGCCGCTGGCCAGCAGCGTCCTCATGCCTTCATCCTGGTCCGCGGAAAGCGACTTTCGGCGAGTCATGCCGAAGGCCGCCAGGCGGGCGTTGCGGAGTTTCCTTGCGCGCATCCTGTCGAAAAACGCGGCGTCCTTCGGGCTGGAGAGCGGGTATCCTCCCTCGATGATGTCCACGCCCAGCCCGTCGAGCACCTCGACCACCATCAGCTTGTCTTCCACCGACAGGCTGACGCCCTGCGACTGCGTGCCGTCGCGGAGGGTCGTGTCGTATATCTCTATCCTTGTTTTTTTTCTGGTCATAAACGTGCATCCTGAAAGAAAAAAGCCCTATCTTTCGTGGCACGGACTCACTCGTCCGTGTGTCCCAGGGGCGTCTCGCCCCTGAAATGCCCAGAAAACAGCAAAATCCACGGCCAAGATGGCCGTGATACTCATGGGCAAGATGCCCATGCTACTTTTTCAACGGGCTGCTAAGGCATGCGCCGGATCGCGAGTCAAGCGGCAATGATGCCGGCGCGAACGCCAAGCCGCCCGGCAAAATCGCCGGTTGGCGCGGAAACGACCTTGATAGTCGATGACGTTCGCATATAGGCCTCGTTGGCATGCCTAAAAAGCATCCCGGATAGCAATTATATCGGCTGGCGGTTGACGTTCAATACAATATGATATGGACAATGCATGCGCGATGTGAAAAATGCGGGTCGCGGTGCTGTCGGTATTTCTGCTTCCAGATCGACGCTCCGGACGATTATGAAGAGTTTGAGAAAATCCGCTGGTACCTCTGCCACGCGGGCGCCGCCGTCCACGTTGACAATGAAGGCGACTGGTATATAGAGCTGGAAAACGCATGCAACTGGCTGGGCGAGGACGGGCTGTGCAGGGACTACAACAACCGGCCGCTTGTTTGCAGCATGCACTCGCCGGAGTCCTGCGAGATGAGCGTGAAAGAACTTGAATATCAGGCCCGGTTCACCGAGCCGCGGCAGATAGATGATTACGCCCGCAAGTCGCTGGGCCAGAAGGAATATGACAGGCAAAAACGCCAGGCCGCCGGATTGGCCGGCGAAGATAACAAGAGGACAAAATGAAGATACAGGCTGTAAAAGGCACAAGGGATTTTTATCCGCAGGAGATGCGGCTGCGAAACTGGATCATGGACGCATGGCGAAGGGTGTCCATACGGAACGGCTTTGAGGAATATGACGGGCCGATTTTCGAGTACCTGGACCTGTTTGCGGCCAAGAGCGGGCCGGAGATAGCATCGCAGCTTTTCAACTTCACGGACCGCGGCGGGCGGAACCTCGCTATCCGGCCGGAGATAACCCCGACGCTTGCCCGGATGGTCAACGCGAAGATCAATTCCCTGCCCCGGCCGATCAAGTGGTTCTCGATGCCGCGGCTGTGCCGGGCCGAAAATCCGCAGAAGGGCAGGCTCAGGGAATTTTTCCAATGGAACATCGACGTGATCGGCGAAAATTCCGTCCTCGCCGACGCCGAGTGCATCTACGTCTGCGTGGATGCCATGCGCGAACTGGGGCTGACAAAAGATGACGTGCAGATCCGCATCGGCAGCAGGGCGGTTACAACGGAATTTTTAAAATTAATCGGTGTGCCTGACGAAAAGTTGGATTCCATTCTGCCCGTGCTCGACAAACGAGCCAAAGTGCCAGACGAAGCTTTCGTCGAAATGGCAAAAAACGCCGGACTGGATGACAAACAAATAAAACATATTTGCGAGTTTCAGGATCTGCCGGCCGCCGATGCAGTTAAAGAATATATGATCCAGCATGCACTGGTAACCGGTGGCGGAGTGGTTCCTGGCGTGGGCGAGTTGCAGCAACTCGAAGAAATTCTGGCTGTTTTCGGCATAAGAGATTACTGGGCGATTGATTTCAAGGTGGTCCGCGGCCTGGCGTATTACACGGGGATCGTGTACGAGGTCTTCGACAAAGGCCAGTCGATGCGGGCGTTGGCAGGGGGGGGGCGATACGACAATCTGCTCGAGGTCTTGGGCGGGCCGAAGGTCGGGGCCTGCGGTTTTGGCATGGGCGACGTGGTGCTGGGGATCATGCTGGAGGAAAAGGGAAAGATACCAAAGGATTTGATAGAACAACGGCTCGATTTTTTCGTCATCAATCCCGATTCAGCCCGTCCGAAGGATGGGCAGGATTCTAACCAAGTGGCGAATAATGCTATTGCCGGCGGCAGGCGGGTAATCGAGATGGTTACGCAACTGCGGAGCAGGGGGGTTGCGACGGATTTCGATTATTCCTGCTTCGGCATGCCGTTGGGCAAGCAGCTCAAGGAGGCCAATCGCAGGGGGGCGGCGAAGGCGGTCATTATTCAGCCTGATGGCCAGACGGTCTCGATCAAGGATTTGTCCACGGGCAGCCAGAAAGATGGCGTACCGATAAAGGATTTTCTGGAAAATCCCGGCAGGGCTTCGTAACAGTCGCTCGGGCATCTTGCCCGTGAGTATCACGACCGTCTCGGTCGTGGCTTTTACCGTTTTTGCAGCGTTCAGGGGCAAGATGCCCCTGATACTCATGGGCGAGGACGCCCATGCTGCTGTACGTCAGGTTAACGGTTGAAATGGCCGACAGGAGCGTACATTACGAGGCGGCGTTCGAGGACTACATACGGTCCCGCGGCCTGCCTTACGTGGCGGTCGATGAGGCAAAGAAGGCGATCTTCGGCGCGGCCTCCATCAAGAGCTTCGACTTTCTGGTTTACAGTTCCGCCGGCCCGAATCTGCTGATAGACGTGAAAGGCAGGAAATTCCCCGGCGAACTTTCCGGCCGAAAGAGGGGTGCCTGCCGCACGTGGGAAAACTGGATCACACGTCAGGACGCCGAAGGACTCACCGAGTGGGAAAAGGTCTTCGGCGGGGATTTTCAGGCGGTGCTGGTCTTCGCGTACTGGCTTCAGGGCCGGCCCGGCCGCTCGCCTTTCCAGGACGTTCACGTCTTCCGCCGCAAGCATTACGCCTTTGCCGCCGTCAGCCTGGCCGACTATCTCAAAAATGTGCGCCCACGAAGCAGAAAATGGGAGACAATTTCAATGCCATCCGTTGAATTCGCCGCCGCAGCCATGGATATCGCGTCGTTTTTATGACGCATTTGCCCCTCCTTCGCCAAGTCTACGGAGGGCTGCGCCGGATACGCCTTATTCTGTTAGGGACTCTACAGCAGCAAGTGCATGGTTGCCTCCACAACCGAATCCATTGCCAAATCCGCCCGAACGTCATTGCATCTCCGCCGCGGCGGTGTATACTCCAGGCTTATGCTCAATCGCATATGCGGATTTTTGTCTGCGGCGGTCCTGGCGGCGATATGCGTCTGCGTCCCGGCCTTCGGGCAGGGGGCCTTTGAAGGCTATGAATTGCCGAACGAGATAGACGTCGCGCCAGGCTGGGAGCCGTACGTCCTGAGCATCCTGGCCGTCGCCCTTATCTGCGTTTGCGCCTTCAAGAAGGCCAAGCGGACGCACCTGGACTGAAAAACGATTTTGGAAATTTCGGACGTTTGGACGATTATATAAGGGACATCAGGCTCGCTTCCGTACGGTTATCGAGGCGAGATCTTCGGACTCTTTTAGGAGAAAACAGATGAGAAAGGCAATAATTGTAACGCTGGTGTGCGTAAACCTCGTGCTGGCCGGGGCGCTGGTTACAGTGAACCTCCAGCCATCGACGGCGCAGACATTGACCCTCAACGCCAAGACAAACTATGCGGTAACCTCGTGCGTTGTCGCGCTGGACGCCGAGGCGATGCTGATCCTCGACAGCGCCACGGAGAAACTCGGCGCGTTCCGTCTCGACGCGGCCGGTGGGACGGTGATTCCGTATTCTCCCATAGATCTGAAGAGGGAATTCAAGTGATCTGACACGGGTTTTCCGCGTGTCGCCAACAGGGATAGAAATCACAGGAGATAACGCCATGAACGCAAAAACACAGAATATTGCCATAGCAATGCTGCTGATCACCTCGATAGTTCTTGCCGGCCTGCTTGTCGGCTCGCTCATGAACACTCAGGCTGCCCAGGCCAGTTCGCCGGCCGGGATAAGTCAGTATTTGATGTGCCCTGTAAATTATAAAAAGGAACGGTCCGTCGTCTTTGTGATCGATGTCCTGAAAAGCAAGATGAACACGTACACGCTGGACGGCACCAAAACCAGCATCGACCCGGTGCCAAACCCGACGGCACAGAACGTCGACCTGAGGGCTGCGCAGTTTTTCGGGGCGGCAAAATGACGGATGGCGGAATTGCCGATCGTCCCCGTTGGGCGGTCTGAATAAAATGACTGCGCCAATCACTCGAAAGGCACGCCGGCTGGATGATGGCGGGCTTTTTGACAGGAAAAAGTTGATCGGACTGACCGGCCTTGCCGGCGGCGATCCTTACAAGCTGATCGGCATGGCCAACGAGGTCAGGGGCCGGCATTTCGGCAGAGCGGTCAGGTTGTGTTCGATCGTGCCGGGCAAACTGGGGGCGTGCGGCGAGGACTGCAAGTGGTGCGCCCAGTCGGCGCGGCACGCCGCAAAAGGCGGAAAGCCGGTTACGGCCCCTTCTGTAACCCCATCGGAAGAAATCGTGAAGGCCGCCCGCACGGCAGCCTGTTCGGGCGTCGGAAGTTTGGGGATCATAAATTCAGGCCGGCGGCCAAGCGACGCTGAAGTCGAACGGGTCGTCAAGGCTGTTCAAATGATCGCCGAAAAGGCCGCGGCAGGGGGGGTGGATGAGTTTGATTCGCAATTCGGCGTCTGCGCCTCGCTGGGCGCGATCAACGCCGACCAGGCGCAGCGGCTGGCGAAGGCGGGCATCCTGCGATATCACCACAATCTTGAGACGTCCCGGGCGTTCTTTCCGAAGATGGTCGGCACGCACGGCTACCAGGAGCGGCTGGACACGCTCAAAGCCGCCCGACAAGCGGGCATGAAAATCTGTTGCGGCGGCATCTTCGGCGTGGGCGAGTCGTGGACCGACCGCGTCGACCTGATCCTGACGCTCCGCGACGAGGTCGGCCCCGACTGCGTGCCGCTGAACTTTCTGCATCCGATCGCCGGCACGCCGCTGGCTGGGGCAACGCCGCTGCCGCCGCTGGAATGTCTGTGCATCATCGCCCTGTTCCGCCTCGCCATGCCGAAAACCGATCTGCTCATCGGCGGCGGGCGGGTCAGCAATCTCCGAGACATGCAGAGCTGGGTCTTTTTCGCCGGTGCCACCACACTCATGACCGGCGACTACCTGACCACCTCAGGCCGGCCCGCAAAACAGGATATACAGATGATCCGCGACCTGGGACTCGAAATCGTAAAGCAGTTCTGAATCAAACTAACTTTTCGGCTGTTCGCGTGTCTGTATATCGGATAGCGGGAACGTTCCTTGCGGCAGCAACTGGGCGGCTTCAACAAACCGGGAAAATTCTTTCAGGGAGAACACACATGAAAAAAGCGATAATTGCTGCGCTGATATGCGCAAACCTCGTGCTGGCCGGAGCGCTGGTTGCAGTGAACCTCATGCCCGCGACGGCCCAGACGTTGACCCTCAACGCCAAGACAAACTACGCGATTACCACGTGCATAGTTGGCGATGACTACGAGGCAATGCTGATCCTCGACAGCACAACGCAGAAACTCGCCGCATTCCGTTTGGAGAAAGATGCCTCGGCGCTGGTTCCGTATTCCCCAAGAGACTTGTCGGGGGATAAGGGTGACTTCAAGTGATCGGAAACGGGTTTCCCTCGCGTCATTCGACAGGGATAAAAATCACAGGAGATAATGCCATGAACGCAAAGACGCAAAACACGGCCATAGCAATGCTGTTGTTCGCCTCGCTAGTCCTTACCGGCCTGCTTGTCGGCTCACTCATGAATGCTCAGGCCGCCCAGGCGGGCGCGCCGGCCGCTATGAATCAGTACCTGATATGTGCCGCAAAGTACAAGAAGGACAGGGACATCGTCTTTGTAATCGATGTCCTGAAAAACAGGATGAATACATACACGCTGAACGGCACCAAGAAAGAAATTGATCCGGTGCCGATCCAGGCGGCACAGAACGTCGATCTGAAGCAGATGTTCGGAAACGGCAAATAGCAGAGTTCCGGATGTCAGATCGCATTATCTGCTATTTTTTTGCGCCCACGCACACCACGCCGCCGTCGCGGAGCATGACTATTATGTTTCCGTCATTGTCCAGGCTCAGGCCGCCGGTCAGAGGCTCTGAGGGCAGGTCCAGTTGCCAAAGTATTTTTCCGTCATTGCGATCCAGCGCCGCAACCTCCCATTTGGCAAACGGCACAATTTCGAGGTACCCGGCCCTTCTTCCAATATCTTTGCGAATTCCGCCGGCGACCACCACGGCATTGGCCGCGAGCGCAACTGCATTCGTCTCCCTGTTCAGACTCCACCGGCGCATGGGAAATTCAGGAGCTTTCTTTTCTCTGCCCGTTCCTTCCGATCTTCCTTGAACAGGATACGTCAATTCCCTGAGATCCCTGAAATCCGCAAAGCCCGTCTTTTGCCCCGCTTTCTCCTGCCGTTTAGCCGCATAGAGAGCTTTCCCCGCGGCGTCGATTTCAGCAAAATCGAACCGGAACCCCCGCCGGGAATTCACGACACTGTCGCTGTCCCAATGCTGGTTTTGGTCCACCCCGTAGACGGGAAATCCGCCATAGACGAGCAGCCGGTTGTCCACAAGCCCCATATCCCTGCCGCTCAAACCCGCCTTGTACGGTCGAAGCATTTCAACAGTTCGGCCTCCTTTGGCGAGATCTCCTTCCATGTCCAACTGTCCGGTCTTCAAATTATAGGAGGTCGTCAGTCCGTACCATGACCGCAGCCATAGCTGCCCGTTTGCGATCAGCATATTCCCGCCCGGCGTAACGCCCCGCCTGAAATTCTTGGAGTACGCATGGCCGGATGTGTCGTTCTGCCAGATGCTCTCGCCGGTCTTTGCCTTCAGCGCATAGACGTACGTTCCCATTCCGTCCAACATTCCCGCGGCGAAGTATGCCGCGTCGTCCTGGACCAGCACGCCGGTGTTCACCGGCCAACTGCTCTGGAGATAACCGTAAACCAGGATTCGCCTGGGTGATGGCGCGCCGCGAAAACGCCACAGCAAACGCCCGGTAGCGGCCTCCAGCGAGTATGCGAAGCCGTCCGCGGAGCCGACATACAATCGGTCCTGCCAGAAGGTCGGGCAGGCAAAGACCGGACCGTCGGCGGCGAAACTCCATTTCTGCTTGCCGGTCCTGCCGTCCAGACAGCGGACCAGACCATCCGTTCCCGCATAGAAAACCGAACCGCCCGCACAGACGGCCGCCGTGGGCTTGTGTTCGGTATCGAGAGTCAAAGTGGCCGGACAAGTCTCGTTCACAAACGGATGTGACGGCTGGTAATTCCAGACTGAAGCGGCCTTTGCCGGTATTGAAACCGGCGACGAACCGCTGCATTGCGGGTTTCCACGATAAACAGGCCAATCCTTCGGTCCGGCCGGAAGTGGGGCGACTTTTTCCAAATCGCCGGTTCCGCGTTCCAGCCGTGTCGCCGGATTGATCGCCACGTCCTGGGCCGAACTGAAAGCGACGAAACCTTTTATCTGATTATCGCAAGTACAGCCGCTCGGAAGGGACGTCATCAGTCCGTTGGCCACCAACATGCCGAGATTGCAGGGCGTCTTGACCAGCGGGCCGCCCATGCTCACGCGTTGATTGGCAAAGTCGTAGAAAACCTCGCCCAGATTGGAGAAGAGCCCGGCCGGAGATGCCGTATGCTGATTGCATCCGCCGACGCCGGCGTTCTGGGGGCCTTTGGAGTCGGTCACGGGTTTGCCGGTCAATTTATCCAGCACGCCTGTGTGTGTATAAAGGCTGTTGCCGATGCCAAGCATGTAGTCGGCGCCGCTGCGCCGGCCCTCGTTGTCGCGTTTGCTCGACCACAACAGCCGCCCGTCAGCCGCTGACAGGGCCACCTGGTCGCTGCGGGATATATACACAGCCTCCGGAGCGCACAACATACGGCAAAGGCCGCTGGGATTGCCAGGCTCGGTCTGAATCGGCTCGGTCCAGTTATTCCATATCCGGTTTGGCAGGACGACATCTTTGTCATTGGACCATGCCAGTTTGCCGGTTTTGGCGTCCAGACAACCCGCGTGGGGGCGTTCCGAAAAGAAAAACAATTTACCGTTGGATATTCCCAGATATCCGACGGCGATATCGCTGTCTTCCTCGTGCGTCCAGAGGCTCTTGCCCGTCGCCGGATCGTAAGCCGCAATCCGGCGCCCCGTTCCGGCGCCTTTGGGCGTGTTGTCTCGCAGACTGCCCGTGAGCGTGCCGGGACTGAAAGCCGGCGGCAGTTTAATTTTGGGGTCCGGGCTGCCCTCCAGCACGTAGACAATTCCGTTGTCAACCGCGATCCACTTGCCGTCCATCCCCGCCGTCAGGGCTTGTCGATTTAGTCGTCCACAACCTTGATTCGTCGCGAGGCCGTTGTTGTTTTCCGCAAGTTTCATATTTTTGCGTTAAAAATCTGTCCTTATCGGCCCTGCTGCCTGTTTATGGCGGGCAAAATGTCGCTTT
>JACRIL010000248.1 GCA_016235825.1 Planctomycetota bacterium | reverse complement strand
TCATCCATCCCAACTATCAGCGCAGTCTTTCGTCCTTGCATGGGAAGCTCCTTCTTCCAGTTACATACAACATCGGCTCAGGGCCGCTGGTTTCAACAATGATTATCCGCCCCCAACTTCTGGGGCGGGGTACTAAGGACAACCGAAGTAGGACAGGTTTCCCCGGGGCCTATCGCCTTTGCCCGAATGCGCAACAGTCCGGACTGGTTACCGCAAGGGCCATCGTCTCTGTAACTTGGCTGTTGCTCTTGGCGGGGATTTCGTATACATTTCCGTTCCATGAGCGAAGGAATGGATTTGCTGCGGTCGGTCAAGGATCGAACGGACGATACGGAATTCTACACGCCGCTGCCGGCGGGCTACACGCCGGGTTCCACCAGATACGTCGCCATCTTCGGCACGGTCATGAGCGGTCTGGGCAAAGGGATATTTTCATCCTCGCTTGCCAAGCTGCTCAAGGACAAGGGGCTGCGGGTCTCGCCGGTCAAGCTGGAGGGGTATCTCAACATCGACTCCGGCACGCTGAACCCGTTCCGGCACGGCGAGGTCTTTGTGCTCGACGACGGCATGGAGACCGACATGGACCTGGGCACTTACGAGCGGATGCTCGACCAGGACCTGACACGGGCCAATTTCACCACTTCGGGCCAGATATATTCGTCGGTGCTGGAGAAGGAGCGCAAGGGCGACTACCTCGGCCGCGACGTGCAGATGATTCCGCACGTAACCGGCGAGGTGAAGTACCGCCTGCGCGATCTGGCGGTAAAAACGCAGGCTGACGTGGTCTTTGTCGAGGTCGGCGGGACGGTCGGCGACATCGAGAACGCGTTTTACATCGAGGCCCTGCGCGAGTTGAGCTACGAGGAGGGCGAGGGGTCGGTGATTTTCGTGGCCCTGACTTACGTGCTGTCGCCGCCGGCTCTGGGCGAGCAGAAGTCCAAGGCGGCCCAGCTCGGCATCAAGCGGCTGATGGAATACGGCATTCATCCGCACATAATCGCCTGCCGGGCCGAGAATCCCGTGGTCGAAAAGGTCCGCCAGAAGATGTCCGTCTACAGCAACGTGCCGGTCAAGCGGGTGTTTTCGATGCACGACCTGCCGAGTATCTACCTGCTGCCGGATGCGATGCGCGAGGCGGGGCTGGACAGCGAGGTGGTGCAGTTGCTCAATCTTGGCGGGCGGGTGAATTCCGCGGCAGACGCCCGTGCCGCGGTGGAGTGGAGCCGCTTCACGTCGAAGATCACTTCGGCGGCTCAGACGGTGAACATAGGCATCACGGGCAAATACACGGCCCTGCGCGACAGTTACGCCAGCATCATCAAGGCGCTCGAGCACGCCGGGGCCTCCAACGACGCCCACGTCAACGTCAAGTGGATTGACACGACGGAACTGACCGACGCGGACGTGCTCAAGGCGATGGGCGATGTCGGCGGGATCATCGTGCCAGGCGGGTTCGGCAGCAGAGGCACCGCGGGCAAGATCGCCTGCATAAAATACGCCAGGCTGAACAAGGTTCCATATCTGGGCCTGTGCTTCGGCTTCCAGATGGCCGTGATCGAATATGCCCGCAACGTCTGCGGGCTGGCGGGGGCCGACACCACCGAAATCAGCCCCGACTGCAAACATCCCGTGATCGACATCCTGCCGGAACAGAAGCAGATCGAAGGGCTTGGCGGCAACATGCGGCTGGGCGGGCAGGACATCGATATCACGCCCGGCACGCTGGCGAGCGAGCTTTTCGGCGGGGCAGGGCGGATCAGAATGCGATTCCGCCACCGCTACGAGGTCGATCCGCGTTACATAGATCAGCTTCAGAAGGCCGGGCTGGTTTTTTCCGGCCGGCATCCGGTTCATCCTATAATGCAGGTGCTCGAACTGCCGCGGTCGGTGCATCCGTATTTCATCGGCTGCCAGTCGCATCCGGAACTGACCAGCCGGCCGCTACGGCCCCAGCCGATGTTCGTAGGGCTGGTCAAGGCCTCGCTGGCCAAAAAAGGTTGAAACAGTGTCGCGGGCAGTCAAACAGCCGAATATTCTGCTGATAACGTCCGATCAGCAGCACTTCAGCACGCTCGGCGCGATAAACGACCGGATTTCCACGCCCAGCCTCGACATGCTCTGCCGGCAGGGGACGCGATTCGACCGGGCATACTGCCCCAATCCGACATGCACGCCGACCCGGGCCAGCGTCATCACCGGCATGTATCCGTCGCAGCACGGGGCATGGACGCTTGGCACGAAACTTTTCGAGGACGTGCCGGTGGTCGGCGATCTGTTCAGCAAGGCCGGGTATTTCACGTGCCTGGTCGGCAAGGCGCACTTTCAGCCGCTTGCCTCGCGGCCGGGCATGGAATCGCTCGAGTGCCAGCCGATCCTGAGAGACCTGGACTTCTGGCGGAAGTTTCACGGCCCGTGGTACGGGTTTGAGCACGTCGAGACGGCAAGGATGCACGCCGATGAATCGCACGCCGGCCAGCATTACGCGATCTGGATGGAGGAAAAGGGGCTGAAGAACTGGAAGGATTTTTTCCAGCCATGGCCGAGCGACCCTAAAAAGATCGACAAACGCAGGCACTATTTCGAATCCGTCAAAAGGATATGGTCGCTGCCGGAGGAATTTCATTATTCCGTCTGGACCGCCGAGCGGACCATCGCGCAGATAGATCGCGCGGCCGCCGAGGGCAGGCCGTTCTTCTGCTGGTCGAGCTTCCACGACCCGCATCCGCCGTACACGGTGCCGCAGCCGTGGGCGAGCATGTACGACCCGGCGAACATGGTTCCGGGCAGCCTCATGTCGGATGAGCACGACGGCAATCCGGTCCACTTCGGCATGACGCAGCGGGAATCGCCGGACTTCAGAAGCCTCTGGCCGGACGACGGGGCGATTCACGGCGCCCACAGTCACCTGCATACCGTCGAGGAACTTCAGAAGGACATGGCGGTCTATTACGGGATGGTCAGCCTGATGGATAAGCAGATCGGCAGGATTCTCCAAAGGCTGGAGCAGGCCGGCCAGGCGGATAATACGCTCGTGGTCTTTACAACCGATCACGGGCATTTCCTGGGCCAGCACGGCCTGATCGCAAAGGCCATACACCACTATGAGGACCTGCTGCGGATACCGTTCATCGTTCGTTGGCCGGGCAGCGTCCCGGCCGGTGCAGTCAGCCGGACGATCCAGAACCTGGTCGATCTGGCCCCGACGTTCCTGTCGGCCGCGGCCATTGATATCCCCGGCTGCATGACCGGCGTTGATCAGCGGACGGCATGGTGCCAGGACAAACCGGTGCGAAACTGGAGCATTACCGAGAATCACCACGGCACGCATGTTTGCAACATGCGGACCTACGTGGACGAGCGATACAAGATCACCGTCTACGCCAGGTGGGATGACGGCGAACTGTTCGACCTTCAGGAAGACCCGGGCGAGGTTTGCAACTTATGGAAAAATCCCCAGGCCCAGGAACTTAAAAAACGACTGCTTCTGAAGTTCATGCAGGCGACTATGGCCTGCGAGCCGATACCCATGCCGCGAATCGCCGGGGCGTGAACCGCCGCGGAACCCCGGAAGTTCCGCAAAATGCTTTGAAAATCGGCGGCCGGCATCTAAAATGTTTCCTTGCGTTCCGACGTGGCGCCAAATGACAGAGAGGAAGCGACAGAATGGCTGAAGACGAAAAGAAGATCATAGTTGATGACGACTGGAAGGCCCAGGCAAAGGCGGAGAAGGAAAAACTCGCCAAACAGGCCGAATCGCCCGGCAACAAGCCGGCCGCCGGGCCTGCTGGTCCGGCCGGAAAGCCGGGCTCGGGCGCACAGCCAGCCGCCGGCGCCGAGGAACCGCGCCAATTGCCCCCCGCGAGCTTCAACACGCTGGTAAGTTCGCTGGTAACGCAGGTATTCATGGCCTTGGGCGGCTACGAAGACCCGCGGACAAAGAAACGCTACGTGGACCTGGACCTGGCGAAACATTACATCGACACGCTGGTTGTGCTCGAACAGAAGACCAAGGGCAATCTGACCGATGAGGAAAAGAAGCTGCTGGACCAGGTGATCTACGAGAGCCGCATGCAGTACGTCCAGCTTGCCCAGAGGGCGATGCAGATATAGCCGAAGGTGGTCCGGTTTTTTGACTTTTTGAGAGATGACATGATAGTTTTATGCCCGAAGTGCGCGAGCAGACTTCAGGTGCCGGACGCGGCGGCGGGGCAGCATACCGCCTGCCCGGCCTGCGGCCTGGTCTTTCCGATAACGCCGGCCCAAACGAGCCGGCCCGCCGTGCCTTCGCAGGCTCAACCGCCGCCCGTGCAGCTTCCGCCGCCCGGTGCGGTATTTTCTCTGCCCGGCCAGAAACCAAAGGGGAAGGGCACGGCCCTGCTCATCACGATGGCGATTTTCCTGCTGATGGGCGCAGCGGCCATGGGGTCGTCGATGTTTCTGCGATGGTGGCGGCTCTCGACGGACTGCCGTTTTGCCGACACAAGCTCCCACATCCGGCAAAATCAGGACGCCAGACAGCAGTTCGAGCGGGAAGCCCAGAGATTCAGGGAAATCAAGGATGCAAGCATGCCGTTCTACAGGCAATATCTGCCCCGGAGCGTCCAGGACAGTCTGGCGGCCATGCAAACAGAAATAACATATACGCGCCAGCGGAATCACAGTATCTACGAATCGTTTTTCGGCGATGATCTCGGAAGGGGGATAATGACGTTTATCTTCGCGTGCGCCGCCGTCGTGCTGGTCCTGCCGCAGATTATTTTCAGATTTTGCCGGCGATGGGGCTGGCCGGCGAATTTCATAATCGCCGGCCTGTCTCTGGCGGCATTTATAGTCAACCTCGTGTTTCTCATCCGCCTGCCGTCGAACCTGCTGCCGGGATACTACGTTTTTCTGTCGCAGAAACCTTTCGAGGGTGTATGGGTCGCGGTGGGGGCGTCGGCGTTCACGGCCGCATGGGGCCTTGCGACGGCGATAACAGGCCTTATAATCTTCCTTCGCGGTTCGCGCGGGCCGGCCGGGCCGGCGGCGCTGCCACAGGGGCAGAATTTCGTCTGACAACTATCAAGGAGCAAAATATGACGCACTGGGCGCTGTTGATTATCGTGGCTTTTGTGTCGTTTCTGGCGGTCTTCATTCAGGCGACGAAAGGCCAGCAGGCCGGCGATCCGAAGCCGGCGACCCAGCCGGCCGGACAGCCCAAGGCCGAACTCCTCTGGCCGGACGGCGCTCCGAAGGCCAGGGGCAAAACCGATGCGGACAAGCCAGCCATCTTTGTGCACCTTCCTCCGGCCGACAAGGCCAACGGCGCCGCGATGGTGGTCTGTCCGGGCGGCGGCTATAACATACTCATGATGACATATGAGGGGCATGACATCGCAAAATGGCTCAACGATTCCGGCATCGCGGCGATCGTGCTGAAATATCGGGTCAAATATCCCCATCCGGCCCCGATGCTCGACGCGCAGCGGGCGATGAGAACGGTTCGGGCGAACGCCAAACAGTGGAACATCGATCCCAACCGCATCGGGATGATAGGTTTTTCCGCCGGCGGGCACGTGGCGTCAACCGTCGGCACGCATTTCGACGACGGCGACCCCAAGGCCGCTGACCCGATCGAGCGGGTGAGCTGCCGGCCGGATTTCCTGGTCCTGGTTTATCCCCTCATTTCATTTGCGGATAAAGGCAATGACATCATCGCCAAGGTCAGGACCGCCATGCTGGGCAGTGCGCCCGCCGCCGCCGATGTCGATTTCATTTCAAATGAGAAACAGGTTACCGAAAAGACCCCGCCGGCATTCCTTGTCCATTCAAAGCTGGACAAAATGGTTCCCGTCGAACACAGCGCGATGTTCTATGCCGCGCTGAAGGAGAAAAAGGTGCCCGCAGAATTTCTGGAGATACCCACCGGCGGGCATGGTCTGGGGTGCGGCAAAGGCGATGAATGGAAACTCTGGCAGGAAAAGGCCATGGAATGGATAAAATCCATGGGATTCCTCAAGCCCAAGGATAAATAACGAATCCCCCGGTCTGGGGGCGCTGATTTGCGGCAGGGACCAGGCGGGGATGATTCCGGAACGCGGTGAGAACATGGCGACGCGAAAGGTCCGATGGGAGGAGATGTTTCCGGACGAGCTGAAGGCCTCGATCGAGGCCTGCCCGGCGTGCTACCTGGCCTTCGGATTCGCCGAGCCGCACGGCCCGTACAACGCCATCGGCCTGGACTGGATAAAGGCCTACGAGATCGTCCAGCGGGCCGCGCTCGAGCACGGCGGAGTCGTAGCGCCGCCCTTCGCCTGGCACGTGGGCGAGATGCCGCTTTTTCCGTGGACGACGATCCGGGGCGCCCCGCAGCCGTATTGCAGTTCAGTGAACCCCGAGACCTTCCTTCAGGTGCTGATCTGCCAGCTCCGCGCGCTTGACGCCCGCGGATTTCACGCCGGCATCTTCATCACCGGCCACTACGGCGGCCACCAGGAAGACTGCCGCCTGCTGTGCGACTACTATCGCCGCAAGACCGGCACGCCCATGCAGACGGTCTTTTTCTCCGACGGCGAGGTGATGACGCACGAAAACTACCGAGGCGATCACGCCGGCATCATCGAGACCTCGCAGCTGATGTACCTCCGCGGCGACCTGGTTGACCTGAGCCGCACCGTCGACAGTTCGCCGCTGGGCGCGTTTATAGGCCACCGGTTCCCCAACGACCAGGGCATTTCGCCCAGCCGCGAACTGGGCGACAAGATCGTAACCGCCCAGATCGCCCGGCTTGGCGAGATTCAGAAGGAACTGCTGGCCGCATACCGCCCCAACCCGTCCTACAAGCCCCCGACGCTCATGGAAGTTCAGGACCTCTGGCATCGCTTTGACCGCCTCACACGCAAATACTGGTGGTGGTCGCTGACCGCAAAACAACATGCCAATAAGGAAAAAATCGAATTCCCCGGTTGGGAAGCGCTGGGAGAATAACTCAGCCCCATAAATTTTTGCCTGCCTTCGGCGAGACCTCTATAATGTCCCGCTGCCGTTGCTTCTGACAGGCTATTGTAAAAAGTAGCATGGTCATTCTGCCCATGAGTATCACGGCCATCTTGGCTGTGGCTTTTGCTGTTTTTAAATATGCAGGGGCAGGATGCCCCTGATACTCACCGGCGGGCTTGTCCGGCGTAGCCTTGGCGAAGCGGGAACGCCTGTGCCACCGCAAAACAGACAAGAAGATCAAGACTGATGATAGGTATTTCCAGATTGCTTCTGGGGCGAAGCGAACCGTCTGACCGGCTGCGCTATGCGAGGCCGGCCGGTCAGGGCGGCGGGCGAAAGCCGGTCGTCGTCTGGAACTGCGGCCGCAGGTGCAATCTCGCCTGCGCGCACTGCTATTCCGCAAGCGACTGCTTCGCAAATGATGTCGGGCTTTCGACCTGCCAGGCCCGCGCGATGATAGACGACCTTGCCGCCTTCGGCGCGCCGGTGCTGCTGTTTTCCGGCGGCGAGCCGCTGGTCCGCGGCGACCTGGATGAACTGATCGGCTATGCGGGGCAGAAAGGTCTGCGGACGGTGCTGTCCACCAACGGCACGCTGATCGACAGCGAGACGGCCGGGCGACTGGCGCGGACGGGCCTGGCTTACGCGGGCATAAGCCTCGACGGTCTGGCGGAAATCAACGATCACATTCGCGGACAGGCCGGGGCGTTCGACATGGCCGTGGCCGGAATGCGGAACTGCCTTGTTGCCGGCCTGAAGGTCGGCCTGCGATTCACCATGAACAGCATCAACGCCGGCGAGATTCACGGCATGTTCGCCCTGGCCGAGCGGATGGGCCTGCACCGGATATGCTTTTATCACCTGGTTCGCACAGGCCGGGCCGCCGGCGCGGCGGACCTGACGCCCACGAACCGGCAGACCCGCCAGGCGCTCGACACGATCATCGACCTGACGGCCCGCTCGAATCGCGCCCGCGACGGCATGGAAGTCCTGACCGTGGACAATCACGCAGACGGGGGCTACCTGTATCTGCGGATGCTCGCGGAGGGCAACCCACTGGCCAGGCGGACCCTGGAACTGCTAAACGCCAACGGCGGAAACGCCAGCGGCGTCGGCATCGGTTGCATAAGCTGGGACGGCAAGGTGCATCCGGACCAGTTCTGGCGGTCGCGGGTGCTGGGTAATATCACCGAGAGGCCATTCAGCCAGATATGGCCGGACGCCGGCTGCGAACTGCTCGCCAAACTCCGCGACCGGCGCAGGCATCTGCACTGCCGCTGCCTGAACTGCCGATTCCTGGACGCCTGCAACGGCAATCTCCGCGCCCGGGCCGATGCGGCGGGAGATATGTGGGGCGACGACCCGGCCTGCTACCTGACCGACGAAGAAATTCGGCCCGTTGCGGCGAAGGCCGGCCAGACATGAACCCGAACGAGCCAACTTCCGATTCACCTTCCGCCGGTTCGCCAGCATCGGCCGGTCCGTTAAGAATGCTGTTCTGGGAATCGACCAGCCGATGCAATCTGCGATGCATCCACTGCCGCCGGCTGGACGACGAGGCCGCTGCGCCGGCCGATCTGACTACTGGCGAGGTGCGGGCCGTGTTCGAATCGGCGGTCCGGCTCGGCAAACCGGTCATTGTTTTTTCCGGAGGCGAGCCGCTGCTGCGGCCCGACTGGCGCGAATTGGCGGTTCACGCCGGCTCGCTGGGCCTGCCGGCGGCGCTGGCGACCAATGGCACGCTTATAGATGATCGCATCGCGGAAGATATTAAATCGGCCGGTTTCCGCCGTGTCGCGATCAGCCTCGACGGCCCGGACGCCGCCACGCACGACGCTTTCCGCGGCCTGCCGGGCGCGTTTGAGCGGACGATGGCGGGCATCGGACGATTGACGCGGGTCGGCGTGCCTGTCCAGATCAACGCGACCATCGCCGCACACAATTTTCAGATGCTCGACCGGCTGGCAGATTTGGCACAATCCGCGCAGGTTCAGGCCCTGCATTTGTTCCTGCTGGTGCCCGTCGGCTGCGGCGAGCAGATCGAGGCAACCCATCAACTCACCGCCGGCCAATACGAACAGGTTCTCGAATGGGCCGTTGAACATTCCGATCTTTCGCCGGCCGATAACGTGGCACTGGCATCTTGCCCGTGTGTTCCATGGGCGTCTTCGCCCATGGAAACCAAACAACTGCCCACGGCCGGGACGGCCGTGGAACACATGGGCGGGACGCCCATGCCACGAAGAGAAATTCAGATCAGGGTTACATGCGCCCCGCATTTTTACCGGCTGGCCGCACAGCGAGGCCTGGACATCGGCCGGTCCCGGGGCTGCCTCTGCGGCCTGACCGTCCTATTTGTCAGCCACGACGGAAAGGTCTTTCCATGCGGATATCTGCCGGTCGATTGCGGATCGGTGCGGCAAAAGCCGCTGGATGAGATTTGGCGATCCTCCAGACACCTGGCCCGGCTGAGAAATTTCGGACTGCTTTCCGGCAAGTGCGGACTGTGCGAGTTCAAGGCCGTCTGCGGCGGATGCCGTGCCCGCGCCTTCGCCGCCACAGGCGATGTTCTGGCCCAGGAACCCTTTTGCCAATATCAGCCGAACGGCGAAACCTGACCGTCCGTTAATAAGGAACATGGGCATCAGAAAATACACGCAATTGACCGTGTTCGGTCGGCCGGTTTCCTGTTTGATTTTCGGGCCGATTCCAATATACTAACTCTATCCTGGGGCCGTAGCTCAGCTGGGAGAGCGGCTGGTTCGCAATCAGCAGGTCAGGGGTTCGATCCCCCTCGGCTCCATTACTCGGAGGAGTTCACGTCAGGCCGGAGAATTTCCTGGCGTTTTCAGACGTTAATTGGCGAATCGATTTCAACTTTTGGGTCCGGTTTCTGTTGCCGATACAGGACGTCGGCACCGGCCGATTTTCTTCAATAAAAATGATACAGACGCCGTGCCGGCGGAGACTGATTCAAAGACTGGATGTTGTCAGTTTTTGAGGATCTCATCCCAAAAACGTGGGTGAAATTTGTTCGGATATTGCAGGAAAGCGAAAAATGCGTTTATCGCATATGGCCAACGGCAGTATGATAAACAGGCGACATCCCGTGGGGGAAGTCGCCCGTGCCGTATGGCACCT
>JACRIL010000250.1 GCA_016235825.1 Planctomycetota bacterium | reverse complement strand
GCCGATAAGGACAGATTTTTAACGCAAAAATATGAAACTTGCGGAAAACAACAACGGCCTCGCGACGAATCAAGGTTGTGGACGACTAAATCGACAAGCCCTCGCGCAGGGGGCTTCAGGAATGGTTCGCCGATGGATGTTTCGCCCTGAAAGGGCAAAATATTACAGCCCAGGGCAACGCCCTGGGAAAATCGGCGAGAATAATCCGCAAAGCCCTGCAAGGGCGAAATAAGGCTGTTGGACTCCCCTATCATTATGGACAAAATGGCCTTCGTAGCGTTGTAGTGATAGTCTTCGCTTGAGAATATTCACAGTTCCGATTTCAATTTTCTCAGCAGGTCCAGAGCCTGAAGCGGCGTCATGTTTTCCAGGTCGGCGGATTTTATCTCGGCGGCTATTCGCGAGGCCGGATCGGCGAAAAGATCCATTTGGGCGGCGGCGGCCTTAGCCCGCTGGGCCAGGGCAGGCATGTCCAGCCCCTTTGCCAGATGGGCCTGAAGCTGAGGAAGGAGCGTTCTCGCCCGCTCGATCACCTCTTTGGGCACGCCGGCGAGGCGAGCGACGTGCACGCCATAGCTTTGATCCGTGCCGCCTTCGACGATCTTGTGCAGAAAGACCACCTGGTCGGCCCATTCGCGGACGGCGACATTGAGATTTTTCGTGCCGTCCAGCAGTTCTTCAAGCTCGGTCAGCTCGTGATAGTGCGTGGCGAACATGGTCCTGCACTTTATGCGCAGGGCGATGTGCTCGCAGACGGCCCAGGCCAGGGCCAGTCCGTCGCTTGTGCTCGTGCCGCGCCCGACCTCGTCGAGTATGACCAGCGACCGGCCGGTGGCGTTGTTGAGGATGTTGGCCGTCTCGACCATTTCGAGCATGAAGGTTGACAGGCCGCGAGCCAGTTCGTCGGCCGCCCCGACCCGCGTAAAGATGCGGTCTGCCAGGCCTATCACGGCCGAGCGAGCCGGAATGAAGCTGCCCGCCTGGGCCATCAGAACCAGCAGGGCCGTCTGGCGGATGTATGTGCTTTTGCCGGCCATGTTCGGGCCGGTGATTATCAGCAGCCGGTTGTCCTGGCCGTCCATCTTCACGTCGTTGGGGACAAACTGCTCGCGGAGCTGCTCGGCCAGCACCGGATGTTTGCCGTAGGCGATTTCCAGCACGCAATCCTGCGTTATGGCCGGCCGGACGTAGCCGCGTTCGACCGTCAGCGCCGCCAGGGCCGCCAGCACGTCCAGGTCTGCGACCGCCCCGGCCGCCGCCTGGATCGCCGGGATATGGCCGAGCAATTCCTGGCGCACCTGCTCGAAAATCTGCGACTCGAGTTTTTTGGCCCTTTCCTCGGCCGTCAGAACCTCGCCCTCGTATCGCTTGAGTTCGTCGGTTATGTACCGCTCGGCGTTCTTGAGCGTCTGCTTGCGAACGTAAGAGGCTGGCGCCTTACCGGTGTGAGAATTGGTTATCTCGATGTAATATCCGAAGACCTGGTTGAAGCCGACCTTCAGGTTGCCGATGCCGGTCTGCTGAATCTGCTGTGCCTGGTAGTCGGCCAGCCAGCTTTGCCCGTCGGAGCCGATCCGCCTCAGACGGTCCAGTTCGGCGTCGTACCCTTTGGCGATCACGCCGCCGTCGCGCAGGACGTTCGGGCAGTCCGGATCTACGGCCCGTGCGATAAGCTCGACCGGCCCGCCCAGGCCGGAAAGTTGCGGCGATATCCCGGCCAGCAGTTCGGCCTTCGCTCCCTCCATCAGCCGGCAGATTTCCGGCAGCAGGCCCAGCGAGATGCCAAGCGTAACAAGTTCCCTGGGCCTGACGCGCCCCATCGCCACGTTGGCGGCTATGCGGTCGATCTGGCCGACCTGCTGAAACGCCTGCCGCAGTTCCGTCAGGCGGCAGCGGTCGCCGGACAATTCCTCGACCGCGTCGTGCCTGGCGAGTATCTGACTGTAGCCGGTCAGCGGGAACGACAGCCACTGCTCCAGCCGGCGTGCCCCCATGCCGGTGCACGTCTTGTCAACGCACGCAAGCAGGCTGCCCGAACGGCTGTTGCACCGCAGCGTCCGCAGGACCTCCAGGCAGCGGAGGGTGTTTGCGTCGATGGCCATGTGGTCGCGCCGGTCGAATCGCCGCAGCGAAAGAATGTGTCCAATCGCGGTCCGCTGGGTCTCCTTGAGATAGTCGATTATCGCCCCCGCCGCCGAGACCGATTCGTCCCACTTTTCAAACCCGAAGCCTTCGAGGGTTTTCGTCTCAAAATGTTCGTTGAGCGCCTGCATGGCCGAGCGTGCATCGAACGCCCACGCCGGCCGGGATGTCGGCGTCGCGCCGACGGCCTGCCGCAGCGAGTCCCGCCAGGCCGGCGAGTCGAACCTGCCGCCCTCCGGAAAAATCACCTCCGCCGGACCGATCCGGACAAGTTCGTCCATTACATGCTCGCACTGGACCAGCATCGTCCAGAACCCGCCGCTCGACAACTCCACCCACGCCAGCCCGGCCATCTCGCCGGGTTCGGTTTTGCCCGACGAATTGCCCGCTTTTTCCCGCACCGCGCCGCTCTTTTCCGGGATAAAAATCGCCGCCAGATAATTTCCCTGCCTCTGATCGAGCAGTTCCTCTTCGGTCAGCGTGCCGGGCGTCATCAGCCGGACCACGTCCCGCTTGACCAGCCCCCTGGCCAGTTTTGGGTCCTCGACCTGCTCGCAGATTGCCACCCGGCAGCCGGCCTTGATCAGCCGCGAAAGATAGCTGTCCAGCGCGTGAAACGGAATTCCCGCCAGCGGCACCGCGTTGGCGCCCTTGCTGCGGGCCGTCAGGGCGATGCCCAAAATCCGCGATGCCTCCTTGGCGTCCTCGTAGAACGTCTCGTAGAAGTCGCCCATGCGGAACAGCAGCAGATAGCCGGGATGCTGGGCCTTGAAGGCCTTGTACTGCCGCATCGCCGGCGTGTCGAGCTGGTCCGGAGTTTCCTGTTCCATGGCCGGTTGATAATAGACACATCCGGTCTTGCCCACAAGAGCGAGATAATCGGCGGAAAATTCGTGTGGAGCACGGGATGGGAGAGCTAATCACTTTTTTCAAATACTGCGGGACAGAACGGACTTATCATGGTTTAATATCGGAGCTTTATTTTCCCGAACCGAAAGGATCGATCATGAGAACCGGCCTTATTCTGGCGACGTGCCTGACCTGCGTGCTTCAGATAATCGTTTACGGCGATTCCGCCGGTCCGGCGACGTCCACTGTTTCGCCCGATACCGCCGCGGCGGCCAGGCCCGCGATTAGCAGGCCGGCAGTCAAAAGGCCGGCGGCGTCCCAGCCGTCAACGGCCCAGGCCACCGCCGACCTCCAGGAGATGGTCAACCAGATTCTCGGGCAGGTCGAGGAAATCCGGGGCTGGAAATACAAAAAAACTGTGGGCGCCGAGGTCCTGACGAACGAGCAGGTCAAGGCCCACATGGACAAGGAGATCGATGCCGACCTCAAACCGGGCGAATACGAGCAGCTCCAGGCCTTCATGAAGCTCACCGGGCTGATTCCGCCCGACTGCGACATCAAGCAGACCTTCAAGAATTTCGTGGCCGACCAGGCCGGCGGATTCTACAGCTCCAAGACCGGCAAATATTACATGCCCCTTCGCGTCTACGACGAGTTCTCAACCACATACAAAGGAATTATCACCTCTCACGAGCTCACCCACGCCATGGACGATCAGTATTTCAATCTGGAGAAGATCGCCAAAAGCCGCGAGGAAACGGAAGACTGGAGCCTCGCCTGGCGAAGCGTGGCTGAAGGCTCGGCCACCATATCAATGACGCAATATCTCGTGGCGCTGTCCAAAAGCGGCAAGCTCGACATGGCTGAGATGACCCGCATGGCCCTGAAGGAACAGAAGGAAGCGGCCAAGCTCGCCAAACTTCCAACGTACTTCATGTCGCTGGTGATGGTGTACACGGTCGGGCCGCCTTTTCTGCTCAAGGGCAAGGACCTGCGGACGGTAGTGTTGTCGGAGCCGCAGGCGCTTGAAAAGCTGGGGGATGTCCTGCTGGCGACGGCCAAAAATCCTCCGTTGTCTTCTGAACAGGTATTGCATCCGGAGAAATACTGGGACAAAGCCAAACTGGATGAGCCAGTGATGGTCCGCGACGCCGATATGGAAAAGATTTTTTCAAAGATGGACCTCAAGTCGGTTTACAGGAACACGATCGGCGAGATGCTCTGCTCGATTCTGTCCCGAAGAGACCAGTTCGACACGGACATTTTGACCAGCGCGTCAAGGTGCACTAACCGGGCCGCAGCCGGATGGGGCGGCGACAGGTTCTACCTGCTCCTGCCGGCCGGAACACCCGGCAGCCTGCCGGCCAGCATCCCTTCGGACGCCCCAGACGGCCCGGCAAGCCGGGCATCCGCGGCGGCGGGATTTTCCGGCGTGTGGATCACGCTGTGGGACGCGCCCAGGGATGTCGGGGAGTTTCAGACGGCCTACGAAAAATACCGGCCTCTCAAAAACCGCCTGTCATTCCCGCTGGGCAAACGCGGGATGGTCTTCTGTTTCGGCCTGAGCGATGAGCAGGTGCAGAAGCTGAAATCTGTTCTTGAGGCCGACCCGCCGGCATTTACGCAGTCCGGAAAGAACTGGACGCTGGACGCCCCGGCGACGCAGACCCAGCCGGCGTCAGGCTCAGCGGAATCTTCCTCACCGGCCGCAAAGGTGGGCGAAACAGCCGCACCTGCCGACAAGCCGGACAATTAAGCGGCCTTATTGCTGCAACGGACGATTCCAGAACCGTGTCGTTCATCTTGATGTCCCAATCCGGTCGGCTATAATATGCAAATATGTGCATATATGAATAAGCCATCAGATAATTAAGGAGCACGCGATGCGTTACTCGGAATTGGGCAATACAGGCCTGAAGGTTTCGGCCCTGGGGTTCGGCTGCATGAGGCTGCCCATGAAGGACGGCAGGGTCGACCGGGGCCTGGCCATCCCCATGCTGCACCGCGCGGTCGAACTGGGCGTGAATTTCTTCGACACTGCAATCGGCTACTGCAATTCCGACAGCCAGGCCGCGATCGGCGAGGCGATGCAGGCAATGCGCCCCAAAGTCGTTCTCTCCACGAAAAACAGCCTGTCCACCGCCAGCGACGACGATTGGTGGCGTGCCCTGGAAAACTCGCTGCGGCTGATGCGGACCGACTACCTCGATCTTTACAGCCATCACGGCATCAACTGGGAGATGTACGTCAATAATCTGGATCCGGCCAAAAACGGCAAGACGCGGCTCATGCTCAAAGCCAGGCAGCAGGGCCTGAGCCGGCACATCGGCTTCAGTTTCCACGACACGCCGGAGAATCTCATCAAGCTGGTCGACACCGGTTGTTACGAGAACGTGATTTTGCAATACAATCTGCTGGATCAGGGAAACGCCGACGCGATGAAGTACGCCCGCCAGAAAGGCATGGGCGTGGTGGTTATGGGCCCGGTGGGCGGCGGAAGGCTGGGCCTGCCCAGCGAGCAGATCAGGGAACTGACGGGCGGCCAGGCGAAATCGACGCCCGAGGCGGCGCTGCGTTTTGTCTGGGGCCACCCGGCCGTGAACGTCGCCCTTTCCGGCATGTCGGAGATGCGGCAGCTCGAGGAAAACGCCTCGCTCGCCAACAGCGCAAAACCCTTCACGCCCGAACAGATCGCGACCCTGGATGATGCGATTGCCGAGCGGAAAAAAAAGAGCGGGCTATACTGCACGGCCTGCCGCTACTGCCTGCCGGCGTGCCAGCAGGGCATCAACATCCCAGACAACCTCGACATGTTCAACCAGGTCCTGATATACGGGCTGAAGGATAACGCGAAAAACAGGTACAAAAATACGCCCGGAACACGGGCCGCGGAGTGCGTCAATTGCGGCAAGTGCATGCCGCTGTGCCCGCAGGGCATCAAAATTCCGGACAGGCTCAATGAGACCGCCCTGATGCTGGACGGCCGGGCGGGATCTGTCATCTGCAATACGGCCATGAATCGGATCGGAATGGACGGCGGCTTCCAGATGTCGCTGAGGCTGCGGAATTTCTCCGCGGAGGAACGCCAGATTAAAGTTACCGTCGCCGGCGACGGACAGACCGCTGTCGCGGACGACAGCAAGGACTTCGGCGCCGTGCCGTCAATGGCATGGCGGGCAATGACCATCGGGGGCAAGGCCGATGTCAGGCGGCATCAGATTGTGATGAAGATCGGCATTTCCTGCGGCCCGGCGACGCAGACTCTGGAAAAGGTTTATAATTATCTCGTGCTTCCGAAGGGGAATGGGGCACAGGAGAAGGGCGACGGTTGGCTGTCCGTCGAGGCATCCGAAGATGATTTCACGGCCGCGAAGGACACGGCCCGCAAGCACGGCCTTCGCTTCCGGCTGTCGCGGGCGAAAGACGGATTGGACCTGACGGCGGACGTGCGGGACGATTTCCTGTTTCCTTCACGGGCGGAATCGCACAGTGGTTCGCTGGTGGACGGCCTGGAGGTGTACCTTGACGGCCGCCAGCCCTCGCGGATCGGTTTTCCGAAATACGAGAAAGGCGTCTACCAGTTATTTCTTTATCCCGGCACGCCCGGCAAATACCCGGCCTTCTTCAACAGCCCGCAAAACATCGAGGGAATTGACGTCTCATCCGAAAGAACCCCGGACGGCTACCGCATTCGCGCAAAGATACCCTACGCCTCGTTCTGCGTCGCCGAAGGCGTCCCTTCAAAGCTCGGATTTGACATCGCCGTCAACACCGCCGACAAAGGCGGCAAGCGGGTCGGCCAGTTCATTTTCGCCGGCGGACGGGACAATTGGAGAGATCCTTCGGGATTCGGCGAGGTGTGGTTTGTATAATTTCGTTCAAGGGTCAATGAAAGAGTAGCATGGGAATCTTGCCCATGAGTAACATGGCCGTCTCGGCCATGAAACAATTGCACCCAAGGGCAGGATGCCCCTGATACTCACGGGCGAGACGCCCGTGCTACTATAAAAAACAGTATTTTCAGAATACTTAAGGATCAAGCCATGCCGTCTATGGATTTCAGCCTTGGTTCGCCTTTCGGCGATTCGATGGTTCTTCAGCGCCAGATGCCGATAGCCGTCTGGGGCGTCGCCCCGGCCGGCCGGAAAATTACGGTCAGCCTTGATCGGCAGAGCGTTCAGACTTCATCCGGACCGGACGGCCGCTGGCTGCTGCGGCTCGATCCGATGGAGGCGGGCGGGCCTTATGAACTGGCCGCGTCCTGCGGCAAAAAGAAGATAACCTGCCGCGACGTTATGATCGGCGAGGTCTGGCTGTGCTCGGGCCAGTCGAACATGGAATTCCCGGTGACAGCCTGCAATGATTCAGAACGGGAGATCGCCGCGGCGAATTATCCGCAAATCCGGCTTTTCACGGTTCAGCGGGCCAGCAGTCCGGACCTCAGGGACAACTGCACCGGCCAGTGGCAGATATGCTCTCCGCAGACTGTTGGAGGTTTTTCGGGCGTGGGGTATTTTTTCGGGCGGCGCCTGCACAAGGAACTTGGCGTGCCTGTCGGATTAATTAACAGTTCCGTCGGCGGAACCATCATCGAGGCATGGACAAGCCGGCAGGCGTTTGAAGGCGATCCGGAATTCCAGGATATATACAGGCAAAGCGACTCAAAGAAAGCCGATTACGAAAAGTTCATCGAGGTTAATCGTAAGGATTTGCGTCTGGATCTCTGGGCGCCGGCATGGAAGGACCACGGCAACAAGGGGCAGAAAAAGGGCTGGGCCAAGAGCGAATTTGACGACTCCGAATGGGGCAAATTCATGGCGCCCGGATATTGGGAAAACACGGAGATCGGCGATATTGACGGCGCTGTATGGTTCCGAAAAGATGTAGAAGTTCCGATGGACTGGGCCGGCAGGGAACTTGTGCTCGAACTGGGGCCGTTGGATGACTTCGACCATACCTACTTCAACGGCGAGCTGGTCGGGACGAGCGGCAATGAAAATGGCAATGCCTATCTGATTCCGCGAGTCTACGCTGTTCCGGGCAAACTGGTTAAAGCCGGCAAAAATGTGATAGCTGTTCGCATTTTCGACCATTACGGCAACGGGGGGTTTGCGGCAGGCAGGGCTGAGCAACTCCGGTTGTACCCGCGCCAGGCGGAATCATCGGCAATCCCTCTGGCTGGGATCTGGCGGCACAAGATAGAACTCAAGCTGCAATCCATCGCCGCATTGATGCCTGCAAATCCGGTAAACTTCCCGGCCTTCCTGTTCAACGGTATGATCAAACCGCTTATACCGTATGGAATCCGGGGCGCAACATGGTATCAGGGCGAGAGCAACTCCAGTGCGGCCAGGACCTACCGCAGGCTCCTGCCGCTTATGATAAAAGACTGGCGAAGCCATTGGGGACAGGGCGATTTCCCGTTCCTGATTGTGCAGATAGCCAATTTCGGGCAGATTCCATTTCAGCCGACAAACAGCGCCTGGGCCGAACTACGGGAGGCCCAGGCGATGGCCCTTGCGCTGCCCAAGACCGGCCTGGCGACTGCCGTCGACGTGGGCGAAGCAAACGACGTGCATCCGAAAAATAAACAGGATGTGTGTCTGCGGCTGGCCCTGGTCGCGCTGGCGAAGACCTATGGCCGGCAGATCGCGCATTCCGGGCCGGTCTATGAATCCATGACCGTCAGGGGTTCGTCGGTGCAAATCAGGTTCTCGCACGTCTGCGGCGGGCTGACGATAAAGGGACCGGCACTCAAAGGATTTGCCATCGCGGGAAGCGACAAAAAATTCCACTGGGCCGACGCGCGGATAGAAGGCGACGAAGTCGTCCTGACCTGCGGGCAGGTCGCCCGGCCCATCGCCGTCAGATACGCCTGGGCCGACAATCCCGCCTGCACCCTGTATAACAAAGAAGGCCTGCCCGCCCTGCTCTTCCGAACCGACGACTGGCCGGGTATTACAACATGATCATAAAGATTATTTAGCCCGGTGCTACCTGCCAGGTGCACAGCAGGGACAATCACGGAGCGATAATGAACCATGAGATGCCTGACTGAAATCTTGCTTTTCTTGGTCATTGCAGCGGCAGCCGCACTGGTTGGTGCAGGGGTGATCTGGCTCCTCGGCCAACCCTTCCATCTCGAATTCGGGCGGAGCCTGTGGTTTTCTATCGCTGGGCTTGTCTTTGTGCTTCCGGCCACGGCAAACATCTGGATCATGTTCCGGGGCAGCGACGGTGAGGAGACAGGCGAAAGAGCGCTCGCTGGCCTGCGTGGTTTCTGTTTGCTTCTGGCGGGGGTTTTTATTGCCGTACCGTCGATCTTTTTCGGCGCAGGGTGGAAGGTATTCCTTCTTTGCATGGGCCTATGTCTCGTGATTGCTGTCGCCACGATTCCACTGGCCATGTGGCTGAGTTGTCGCCGTAGGCAACGCCAGAGCAATCAAAAAACATCAGGAATTGATGGAAAATAGGAAAACATCATTCGTCTCTCCTATTCGATGATTCTTCGATTGTCTGATTCAGCCAGGCCTCGTACACGATCAGGTCGACCCTTCCATTCGCCAGTGGCAGGCTGCGGCAAATGTGTTCTTGTATGGTCTTCGGCGCGACCTTCAGCAGCTTCGCCACGGCCGTAACCGTCAGCGACAGGATGTCCAGTTCTTCATTCATGTTCCCCTCAAATCAGGTTGACTTTCGTAAACACACTGGATACACTACGTTGTATACACGAAGAAGGAGCAGATACATGGTCAAGACGTTGATTAAACATGGCAACAGCTACGCCCTTGTGCTCGACCGGGCGATCCTTGAGCTTCTGCGGGCGACGCCGGACACGCCGCTGGAACTGACTACCAACGGCCAGACGCTTATGATCTCGCCTGTTCGTGACGCCAAACGGGAGAAGAAACTTCGGGCGTCCCTGGAGAAGATGAACAGGCGGTATGGCGACGACCTCAAGCGGTTGGCCGAGTGATTGCCGATGGACTTCCTTGTGGTCCAGGACATCCTTATGCTTCACGCTGACCAGGTGGAATTGTAGGGCGGCGTGCATGGCGTGCGCGACATGGGCTTGCTGGAATCGGCCGTGGCGCAGCCGCAGGCAACCTTTGGAGGCCAGCACCTCCATAGCGACATCTTCGAGATGGCGGCGGCGTACCTGTTCCACATCGTCCAGAATCATCCGTTCATCGACGGCAACAAGCGGACGGGCCTGCTCGCCGCTTTGACGTTCATGGACCTCAACAGCGTTAAGATCGCTGCGCCCAAGGGAAGCCTCTACGATCTGACCATGTCGGTTGCAACCGGCCAGGCCGGAAAGAAGGAAGTGGCGGAGTTCTTTCGCAAATTGTCGCATTAGCCTGACCTCTCTGCATCGGCCGCCCGCCCTGCCCTTCCGAACCGACTCCTGGCCGGGTATTGCAAGTTGAAGATCAAGTCCTCCAACACATGAGCAGGCAGGTTTGCCCCGGCCGGGATTTGCCATTGACACTTGTTCAATTATTTACTACAAAATTACCATGAAGATCAGGCCGAAGATCCGGTTAAAAGACATCGCCCGGCGCGCCGGGGTTTCGCCCTCTCTTGTTTCGCTGATACTCAACGGCAAGGGGCGGGCCTCGGAGCGGGTCCGCGGCAGGGTGGTTTCGCAGTTGGAGCAGGCGGGCTTCAAGCCCAAGCATCTCCGCAAGCCGTTCGTGTTTCTGCTGGACCTGCCCGAGATCACGTCTGCCGGCAAGTCGACGGCCGTCCTGAGCCAGCTCGAGGGAATCCAGTCGGCGATGTCTGAGGCCCAGGCCAGCCTCCATGTGGAATTTCTGACAGGCAATGGTCCCAGCGACTCCTCGAAGCTCGAACAGCTCTCGCGGATATGCCAGGCCAACCCCGGCGGAGTGCTGGTCAGCACGGACCTGGGCTGCTTGAAAGACGCATGCAAACTGTTCAGTCAGGCGGGCGTGCCCGTCGTCCAGCTCGGATACGACACCGAGATTTCCGGCTACAGCGCCGTGGTCGTTGATTCTTTTTCCGGGGCTTACGAGGCGGTCCGGCTGCTGATATCCCGCGGCCACAAGAATATAGGAACGATCCGCTGGCAGTTCAGCCTGGCGGGCATCAACAGCAACCGGAAGTTCGCCGGTTTCCAGGCCGCCATAAACGATGCCGGCTTGACGCTCGACAAACGCTGCGTGAAGGCCATCCGGCAGGGGCAGGGGCAGGAAGGGTGGCTGCCGGCGCGCCGCCTCGTGAGCGAACTGCTCGCCCTGCCCGACCCGCCGACCGCCGTCTTCGTCGAGAACAGTTACATAAGCATGTCCCTGCTTTATCCGCTGCCGGACGACGCGGGCCGCCTGCCGGGCGAGCTGGGCAAGATCGAGTGCGTTCATTTTGAAGATTGGCCGATGGATGTTGCGGAGGACATTTTGGCGGGCAAGCTGTTCTATCCGCCCAGACGGACCACGTTCATCGCGATTGACTGGCAGGAGATAGGCCGACTGGCCGCCATCAGGCTGCTGGAACAAGCCCAGTCCGCCAAGACGGCCGCAAAGGGCGCCATAAGGGTCTGCCCGCTGCTTCAGGAAATCGACGGGATGGCCCGAAAGACGATCCCGTGCAGGCCGCAACCGGAAACTGCCGCCGCCAAAAACGGCTCGGCGTAAGGCCGGCCGCTCCGTGAGATTCCGGAATTTCGTGTAACCATTGCCGATATTCGGGCAAGTGAACAATACATCCGTATTCAAACGGATTCTTGCGAAAGGCAGGTGCACTATGAAGCTCTCGATAGCCGCAACGGCAGTCGGTCTGATTCTTCTTGCCGGGCTGGCCTTGCTACAACAGGCCCCCGGCGCCAATCCCCCGCCGACCCCGGCCGGAGGCATTGCCTATGTGTGGTGGGAGGGCGAGGCGGCCAAGGCCAAGTCGGAGAATATGTCGGACGGCCACGTCTTCGATTCTGCAAACCCCAAGCTCTCGGGCGGCAAGAGCATCGGCGGAACAAGTCAGGAAGGAACCTTCCTGGAGTATGAGGTAGATGTCCCTGCTGAAGGCAACTACACCTTCTACGTGCGCAAATTCTGGCATCACGGCCCGTTCAAATGGAAATTCAACAGCGATGAGTTCAAAAACGTCGATCGTTTTCCCCTGCTCGATTCGGTCAGCCTGAGGACGCACTGCATCAACTGGATCTGCGCCGGCAAGGTGAAGCTGCCGGCCGGCAAAAGCACTCTGAGGATCGAGGCCATCCCAAGCAAGGACGGCAAATACGGGGCGTTCGTCTTCGACTGCTTCGTGCTGACCAACAAGTCTTTCATTCCCAGCGGCCTGGTCAAGCCGGGCCAGAAGCTCGGCCTTGCCGATGCCGGCAAATGGGCGTTCGAGCCGGACTTCGACGAATTCAACAAGCCCTCGCCGATAGACCTGCGGCCGCTTAACGAGAAAATCGCCGGCGAGTCCGGGTACATGAAGATGACCCCCGACGGCGATTTCGTCCTGGGCAGCGGCAAGCCTGTCCGCCTCTGGTGCGCCAACACCAGCGTCCAGACAGCGCCCGGCACCGACGACCTGGAGTACCATGCCAAGCACCTGGCCAAGCGGGGCATCAATATGGTCCGCCATCACGGCGATCTGAACCCGCCGAAAGATCAGCCGTTCTCCAAGCCCAACGAGGAAGACATCACGGCCGCCCAGAAGCTGGTGGCCGTCATGAAAAAGGAGGGCATCTACGTAACATATTCGCCTTACTGGGCGATTCGCGAGGTCGGGCCTAACTGGGGTCTCAAGGGTCATCCAAGCGGGGCGCCGTGGGGGATGCTCTTCTGGGACGAGGACCTCCAGAAGGCCTACAAGGGCTGGGTCAAGGAACTGCTGACTCGCCCGAATCCCTTTGAATCTAACAAAACGCCGCTCGCCAAGGACCCGGCCCTGGCCATCTTCCAGATACAGAACGAGGACAGCCTGTTCTTCCACACGGCAAAGACGATCACGAAAAACGCCGAGGAATACGCCCGCCTCCAGGCGATATTCGACAAGTGGCTGACCGAGAAGAATCTCGGCTCCTGCAAGCTGAGCTTCAACTTCTGGGAGACGCCCAACGCCGGCCAGCCGCTCAAGAACTCCATGCACTTCCTGGCCGAGCTGATGCACAAGTGGAACGCCGACCTCCAGAAATTTCTCCGCGACGAGTGCGGCTACAAAGGTATGGTCAACGCCGGCAACTGGCGGACCGCCGACCAGGTCCGGCTGCTGGACCTGGAGCGCTACTCGTACACGGCCAACGAGGTCATCGGCGTCAACCGCTACACCGGCTGCGTGCACGTCAACCCGTCCCCGAAAGACCGCTCCGGCTACGCGATAGACCCGGGCGACTGCTTCACGTCTTTCTCGTGCCTGCTGAATCCCCGCAAAATACCCACGAACGCCAAGCAGGTCGCCTCGCAGACGTACATCATATCTGAAAGCTGCTGGGTGCCGCCCACAGAATACCAGTCGGAAGGGCCTTTCCTCGTGGCGGCGTACAGCTCGCTTAACGGCATGGACGGCTATTACTGGTTTGCAACCGGAGTGCCCGGATACTCAGCGAACCTGGGCAAGTGGGTGATGGCCGACCCCTGCCAGATGGGCAGCTGGCCCGCGGCGGCCCTCATGTTCCGCAAGGGCTTCCTGAAAAAGGGAGAGCCGGCCGTGCACGAAGAACGCGCTCTTGCCGACATGTTCGACCTCAAGACGCCCGTCATCGCCGAGGACGAGGGGTTCGATTCTTTACGCGACACGGGCAACGTCTCCAAGGAATGTGCGATCCAGGGCGGAGTCAATCCGCTGGCGTACCTGGTCGGGCCGGTCGAGGTAAAATACGGCGGCGACCCGGCAAAGAGCACCGCGGTCGATTTCGCCAAGTACATCGACGATTCTGCCAAGACCGTAAAGAGCATCACAGGCGAGATCGAGCTTAACCACGACAAGGGCCTCTGCACGGTCAACGCCCCCAAAGCCCAGGGCGTTACGGGCTTCATCGGCAAGATCAAGAATGTCAAACTCGCCGACGTCGAGGTCGAGTCGGGCAACGAGTACGCGACCGTCCTGGTCGTGCCGCTGGACGACAAACCCATAAAGACCTCCGCCGTCCTGCTGGTGCAGATCACGACCGTCTGCCGGCCCTACGGATTCAAGACCAGCCCCTCGGACTTCAAGGGCAGGGGCGGCAAAGACAGTTTCAGCGGTTTCAAAATCGACTCCACCGGCGCTGCGCCGTGGAACGTGGCCAACACCGATGTTACGGTGTCGGTGGCCAACGCCGGAATCAAGAAGGCGACGCTGCTGGACATCAACGGGTATCCGGTCAAGGAACTGGAGCTGGCCCGCAAGGGCGAGGCGGCCTCGGTGAAGCTGCCGGCCGACGCGATGTACGTGGTGCTCGGCGACCCGTCGGCCGCGGGCAAGGCGTCGGTTGTTATGGAAGTAAAGCCTGACCCCAACGGCGGAAAGACCCCGCCCAAGACCGACGTGAAGACCGATCCCAAGACTGAAACCAGGCCCGCCGTCGTTACTCCTCCGGCCGACGACCAGGAGGCGCAGGCAAAACGCAAACTGGCCGCCGCGAAGATTTATGTTACAGCCGACCCGGCCAAGGCGAAGGAATTGCTCCGCAAAGTCATCACCGATCATCCCAACACCGAGGCCGCAAAAGAGGCGAGAAAAGAGCTTGGCAAGCTCAACTGACGGGTGCGATAATCGGCGGCATGAGAGAAATTGACGCCGCCGAGATAGGCCGGGCCGTTGAGCAGTGCATTGAGCAGGCCAGCTTCACGCTGGGCCGGGCCGAATTGGATGCACTGACCACCGCGATTGCCGTCGAGGATAATTCGCTCGCCCGCGACATACTTGGCGAACTGATCGAGAACGCCAGCATCGCCGCCGCCGAGCGGCGGGCGCTCTGCCAGGACACCGGCCTGGCCGTAGTGTTCCTTGATATCGGCCAACAGGTGCTCGTCACGGGCCAGCCGCTGGAGCAGACAGTCAACTCCGCCGTGGCCGCCGCTTACACGCGGCTGGGCCTGCGAAAAAGCGTCGTCGCCCATCCGCTCGAGCGGCGGAACACCGGCGACAACGCGCCGGCTATCCTGCACACTCGCCTCGTGCCCGGCGACCGCGCAACCGTCCGCTTTGCCGCAAAGGGCGGCGGGTGCGAGAACATGTCGGCCATGGCGATGCTGACACCCTCCGCCGATGCCACCGCGGTGGCCGACTTCGTCGTCAAAACGGTCGTGCAGGCCGGCGGAAAAACCTGTCCGCCGATCATCGTCGGCGTCGGGCTGGGCGGAAATTTCGAACGGGCCGCCATGCTCGCCAAACTGGCCCTGCTCCGCCCGCTGGGCCGGCCTTCTGAAAATCCAATCGACGCCCGGCTCGAACGCGACCTGCTCGCCCGCATCAACGCCACCGGCATCGGCCCGATGGGCCTGGGCGGCCGGACCACCGCACTTGCCGTGCACGTCGAATCCGCCCCCTGCCACATCGCCTCGCTTCCCGTCGCCGTCAATATCGACTGCCACAGCCATCGCCACGCCGAAATCAGCATCTGATGCCGTTCACGAAATACTCGGATTTTATCTCGCTCGAATAATTTCCGCGTGCAACGAGTTGCACGCCCTACGAAACTACGAAACCCATCCATCCCGCCGGCCAATCCTATTCCTTCAACTGTTCTACCAACGATGCGGATTTGAGGGTGTCGATGCGGGATTCCATTGACGGCCGGGCGGATTTGTAGAGGACGCCGATGGGTATTTCGTCGCCCCATTTGAAGGCCAGTTCCAAGGCGGCGCGTTTGTCGGTGAGGTCGTGCGACGGGTCGATCTTCCGCGCGCGGTCCTTGTACCACTTGTAGGTGTTGGTCTTGTTGAACGACACGCACGGCTGGAGGATGTCGAGCAGTGCGAACCCGCCCTTGTGGGCGATCGCTAATTTCATCATCTCGGTCAGGTGCTCCACGTCGCCGCTGAAGGACCTGGCCACGAAGGACGCCTCCTCGACTATCGCCAGGGCCAGCGGGTTTAGCGGCAGCGAGAGCACGCCGTGGGTCTGAATCTTAGTGATGAAGCCCAGGTCGCTGGTGGGCGAGGCCTGGCCCTTGGTCAGGCCGTAAACCTGGTTGTTGTGCACGAACACCTTTATCCCGATATTCCTGCGAACGGCGTGGATGAAGTGGTTTCCGCCCTCGCCGTACATGTCGCCGTCGCCGCTGGTTACGATTACTTCAAGGGCATGATTGGCGAGTTTGATGGCCGTTGCGGCCGGCAGCGCCCGGCCGTGCAGGCCGTTGAAGACGTTCGTGCGGACCTGGACGAAGTGCGGAAACTTTGCCGCCTGCCCGATGCCGCTGACAAGCACGGTCCGCCGCGGATCCAGTCCGCACTGCTCAAACGCCGCGTTGAAGGCCTTGAGGATCGAAAAATTTCCGCACCCCGGGCACCACGACGGCTGTTTGTCTGCCTTGGCGAGTTCCATGGTTTTATCCCTCTTATCCTTTCATCCGCCCGACGATGTACTCGGCCGTGAACGGCATGCCGTCGTATCGCAGCAGTTCGCGGCAGCCGTCGATCGCGCGGAGCTGCTTGAGCAGGCCGGCAAATTGGGCCGTGCTGTTGCCCTCGACGCTGACTATCGTGGCCCGCCTGTTCAGCAGGTCGCGGACTCTCGCCGCATCGATCGGCCAGACCTGGCCGAAGTGGAGCATGGCGGCGGACTGCCCGCCGGCGTTGAGGATATCGACGGCCTCTCGGGCCGGGCCGTAGGTGCTGCCCCATGCCAGCAGGACGGTCTTGGCGTCGGCCGGGCCGTACCATTCGGGCGGCAGGGCCGCGCCCAGCAGGCCGGCGTGCTTTCGCATCCGCTTGTCGTGCTGCACCAGGTGCGTGTCGAGGTCTTCAGTCAGATGGCCGGCCTGGTCGTGCTCGTCGCTGTCGGAGACGACGAGAGCCGCCCCGCCGGGTATCGCACGAGGCGAGACTCCGCTCTCGGTAACGGCATGGCGGACGTAGCCGGTCCCGGCGTCGGCAACAATGCAGCGGTCTATCGGGTCAGGCTTGTCCGGCAGCGGCGGGCCGTTCTTCTGCATGTCCTGGAGGAACTGGTCGGTGAGGATGATCGCCGGCGTCTGGTATTTGTGGGCGGTCTGGAGCGCCCGGCGGGTCAGGTCGTAACATTGCCCGATTGTGCCCGGTGCGAAGATCGCCCGCGGAAACTCGCCGTGCCCGGCCGAAAGGCTGAAGGCCAGGTCCTGCTGTGCGGTTCGCGTGGGCAGGCCTGTGGCCGGGCCGGGCCTCTGGGCAAGAACTATCACCACCGGCAGTTCCAGCATCCCCGCCAGAGCCAGACCCTCGACCATAAGGGCGAATCCGCCCCCGCTTGTGGTAACCAGCGCGGGCGCGCCGGCGTATACGGCCCCGCAGGCCATGTTCACCGCCGCGATCTCATCCTCGGCCTGCTCGACGACAATGTTGTACTTGTCCGCCACTGCCGCCAGATACGCGAAGGTCGCCGTGCTGGGCGACATGGGGTATGCCGTTGCGAACTTCGCGCCGCTTACGGCGGCGGAAAGCCCGATCGCCTCGGCCCCGGCAGAGAGCGGCTTTGGCGCACCGGCGGGCCGGGGACCGGGCATTTTGCCGGCCAGGCCGCCGGCCAGTTCCGCGCCCGCCCGGGCGCAGCGGATGTTGGCTTGAATGACCTCGTCGCCCTTTTTCTTGAACTGCCGGGCGAGATAATTGCAGAGTTCGTCGAGATTGTAGCCGAGGACCGCGAAGACCGCCCCTGCCGCGACCGTATTGGCCATCAGGGTCGAGCCGCCGGCCTCCTTCGCCTTTTTTGTGAAGGCCAGGGCCGCCGCCCCTTCGCCGGCCGACTCGCCGTCGAAAAGAATCAGCCCGCCGGGGGTCAGTTCGCCTCGCAAAAGCTCCAGCGCCACCGGCGTTAAGGCGACCAGCAGATCGGCCTTTTCCCGCGGGCCGAACAGCTCGGCCGAGCCGACCCGGATGTCGTACCAGTTGAGCCCGCCGCGGATCCGCGACATGTAGCTCTGGCTGGCCAGCACGTGCACGCCCAATTCGGCCACCGCGCCCACGACCAGCGCTCCGGCCGAAGCCACGCCCTGGCCTGCCTCGCCGGCGATACGAATATTAAGGTCCATTTGGTTCATCCTCTTTTCCCTCCGGCAACGTGCGGAATTATAGCCTATTCATCCCGCCGCCTCAAATGATTGTTAATTTTGCCGGGCTGTTTGTGGTGCAGGCGTCTCGCCTGCAATTTTTCTATGCAGGCAAGATGCCCGCACCACAATAAACCACAATCCGGTGTTACTCCCAATTTTGCCGATTGGAACCTCGCCGCCGGCTGGATATCATGAAATTAAATGAGAATCTTCATCGAGACGATGGGTTGCCAGATGAACAAGCTCGACAGCGAGCTTGCGGCCGGGGCGCTGCGGGCGGCCGGGCATGAGATCGTCGAAGATCGCCGCCAGGCCGACGCGGTGGTTTACAACACATGCTCTGTCCGCCAGCATGCCGAACAGAAGGTGCTCTCGCGGATCGGGGCTGACGCGCAGCGGAAGGAATCGGGCAAGAGGCTGCTGGTGGCCGTCATCGGCTGCATGGCCCAGCGGATGGGCGAGTCGCTGCGGCGGAAATATCCTGCCGTTGACGTGGTCTGCTCGCCGGGCCGGCTGTTCGATCTGCCCGAACTGCTGGCGAGGGCGGCGGCGGGCGCAGGCGGCGTAAGCCTCGACCCGGCCCGACCGGCCGGACCGGGCGAAGACGATATCGCCCGGATGGACGATCTCGATCTTGCCCGCGACGTGTCGGCCGCCGCGGGCCAATCGCAGGCGTTCGTCCGCGTGATGCGCGGCTGCGATTTTTTCTGCAGCTACTGCATCGTGCCGTTCGTCCGCGGCCCCGAGCACAGCCGCGATCCGTCGCACGTCGTCCAGGAGGTCGGCCGGCTGGTGCAGGCCGGCAGGAGCGAGATCACCCTGCTCGGCCAGACGGTCAACAGCTATCACTGGGCCGGCAGCGGCAGGGCGGTGCGGTTCAGCGACCTGCTCGCCGCGGTCTCGGCCGTGCCTGGCCTGCGAAGGCTGCGGTTCGTAACCAGCCACCCGACCGACTTCGGCGACGATATATTGCAGGCGATGCGCGACCTGCCGAACGTCTGCCCGTATATTCACTGCCCGGCCCAGAGCGGATCGGACGCGGTGCTGACGAGGATGAACCGCGGATATACCCGCCGGCAATACGACGAATTCGTGGATCGCGCGCGGACGATCGTGCCGGGCGTGGTGCTGGCCGGCGACTTCATCGTGGGTTTTCCGGGCGAGACCCAGGAAGACCACCAGGCTTCGGCAGACCTAATCCGCCGCAGCGGATATAAAAATTCGTTCATCTTCAAATATTCGGCCCGGCCGGGCACGCCAGCGGCGAAAAAATACGCCGACGACATCCCGCAGGCCGTCAAGGCCCGGCGGAATAACGAGCTGCTGGCCGTTCAGGAAGAGGCCGGTCTGGCACATCATCGTCAATATGTCGGCAAAACGGTCGATGTGCTTGTCGAAGGGCCATCTGCATCCGCGAAAAAAACCGCCCGCCGGAAACATGAAAGCTCATCGTCTCCGAATCCGCCGATCCATGCATCGGCAACTGGCGTCTCTGCGGCCGCTCCGGCCGCGGTCCAACTCATGGGCAGAACAACTGGCGATCACATCGTTGTCTTCGACGGCCTAGCCACCCTCTCCGGCAGATACGTCAACGTCCAAATAACCGACGCCACATCATTGACCCTCCTCGGCTGTCTGTAAGCAGCATGGGCGTCTCGCCCATGAAGTTTGTGGCACGGGCATCTTGCCCGTGTGTTCCACGGCCGTCCCGGCCGTGGCTTTGGTTGTTTGTGGCGCGGGCATCCCGCCCGCGTTTGTCGCAAGTGTGCCGCCGACCTGCTCCAGTTATTTTTCGCCTTCTCCGACCATTTCGATGGCTTGGGTGGCGGTGGATTTTTGCATCTTGCTCATGTCCCAGATTAAACCAGTAGTGTCGTAACCGACCGACACCAATTTTTTACCCTCGGCAAACCAACATATTTTCTGGATGTAGTTGGGGTGCCCCGTGAAACGTCCGATTTCCCTGAATCCATCGGTCTCATATATACGAATGATGTTGTCGCGATATTCAGCGGCAAGAAAACGCCCGTCCGGCGACCATTCCAGCAGCGATGAATAGCCAGGCTCGACGACAATCCTGTTACGCACCTTGCCGGTAGCCGTATCGCGGATCGTAACATATAGCCGGGCAGGGCGCTGTTGGTAGTCGATGCTCTCGCCCACAGCCAGTCGTTTTCCATCGGGCGACAGGGCCAATGCGTGTTCACCGACAGAATAATGAGCGATCTCTTTGCCGGCGATTATGTCATAGATATGAGCCGTGTATACAGGGTTGGTCGGTTGTGACGACGGTCTTGACTTCCATTGCTGGCTTTGGTCGGTCTCTGACCAGACAAGAATGCTGCCGTCGGTTGACATTGTGGCTCGCACAATTGCGTATGGATGATTGAGTTTTATTGTCCTGACCGGTGTTCCGCTGGATACGTCGCGCCAGCAGATGGCATTCTGCCCGACTTCCAGGACTTGCCTGCCTTGATCGACAAAACGAAGTAAGCAACGGGTATCGCTTTCGTAGGCAACCTGCAGTTTGCCATCGGCGATGTTCCACAGGCCCATCGGCGAAGCGACTGTCTTGCCGTCCGGTGAGATGGCCAGTTGTTCCACTACGCAGTTGTCGTGCTGGAACGTTTTGAGCGGCCTGCCATGGTCATCCCAGAGTCGAATCACGCCATGCGAGTCGCCAGTGGCAATCAACCGGCCGTCTGCCGAAACTGCCAAAGCTTGGACTGGAACAGTGTGCGATTGGACAGTGTGGGCGGGCTTCCAGGTCCCGACTTCGAGAAACTCCACGCACTGGCCGCGGCTAAATGCAAGTAGTCTTCCATCATCAGAAAACGCCACGGAAATGACTACATCCGCCTGCTGACTCTCATCTGGAGAAACGAGTGGCTTTCCGGTGGCCAGTTCAAAGACTGCCAGACCCTTCCATGTTGCCGATGCAAGATACTTGCGGTCGGGTGAAACCGTGTTTTGATAAACAATTTGGGTATTAGCCTTCCAAAATTCAGGCGCAGACTGGTCTAGTTTCCAGATAAAAACGCCATCGCTGCCACCTACGCACAACGTCTGTTGGTCGATGAAGCGGGGCGCCCAAATCTGCTGGGCCTTGGTGCTGCACGTTCTGGTCTCGTTGCCGCCGGGCAGGTCGTATATCCGAATAACGCCATCGCTACCGGCCAAGGCCAGAAACTTGCAATCGGGCGAAAAATCCAGGCCGCCAATCATAGCATAATGTGCAGAAACGGGATTATCCTTTGTGATAATCTTCTGTCCGCTATTGACGTCCCAGACGGCAAAACCAAACGCGCTGCCCCAACTGTCGCCGCCGACCCGCATGTCCAGATCGATAACGGCAGCATATCTGCCGTCAGTGGAGAAAGTCGCCCCTCCGGCCCAACCCCTTCCGGCATCGCCCTCAAATTTTTTAACAACATCGCCTGTCCGTGTGTCTCGCAGAGTCAGAACCCGGCCGCTGCTCCCATGTGGAACTCCTGTTGAACCGGTTTGCGGTGAGCAGTAGAGCGCCTGTTTGCCATCGCTGCTGAAACCGAGAAAGCGTATGTGAGCGTCCTCCTCGGGTAGCAGCAGTGGCGGCTGAAGTTCTCCCGTTCGGACATCCCACGCCGACAAACCCGCGCGAATAATTGACGAATCCGCGTTGAATTGAAGACGGCCTATCGGTCTATAAGCGTTAATTCGATATCGTATTGTGCCCAACCGGGCGAGAGCACCTGGCGGCAGAATGTCGCCCCAGCAATCCCTTACCTCCGTCGGGGCGATCTCTTTCTTCGATTCTGAAGCCGGTCGACTGGGATTGTCGGGCACAGTTGCCGGGACTTGCGAGGTCTGCGACGGATTCGACCTGCAACCACAGATTGCAACAGCGGCCAGGATGGTTGTCAGCACCGGAACGCCTGACAAGACGCCCGACAATATTGCCGCCGGAGAATGTCGGGAGGCAACCATGGCAATAATCTTTATCCGCTATTCTGCGACCTTTGTAGTCAGGTAGACCTGGAGCGTCATCTGCCTGATCTGGTCCTGGTTGGCCTCGATGTCGTCGATGTGGCGGTCCTCGTCGTTGAGTATGCCTTCGAGTATTTCGCGGGTGGCGAAGTCTGCGACGTCGCCGGCCAGCTTGATGGCCTTGTTGTAGCCCTTGATCGCGCCTTCCTCGGCGGCGTGGTCGTTGGCGAACATTTTCGGCACTTCGGGGCCGATGTGCATCGGGTTGAGCTTATCGACGACCGGCAAGCCCTCCAGGAAGAGGATGCGGCCGATGAGCTTTTCGGCGTGCTTCATCTCGTCGATGGCCCGCTTCTCGAAGTGGTTGTGCAGCCCCTGGTAGTTCCAGTTGGCGCACATCTCCGAGTGGACGATGTACTGGCTGATGGCGGTCAGTTCGTCGGCCAGAAGGAAGTTCAGCATGTCGATCAGTTTGGCGTTGCCCTTCATGTTTTGAGCTCCTTGGTCAAGGGACATAATCATTCTCAGGCCCGCCACCAGCGGCGGCCCGGACGGTTTGGGATAATTATATGCGTCCGGCCGGGCGATTCAATCCGTTGTCGGCCGCAAAAATGATTAAATTTAAACTTGCACATGGCCAGTCTTGATATAAATTTGCGATTCGGCGCATGAGGCGCTGGCCAGTCAAGGACACCCAGAGGTCAACATGGCGAAGAAAGTCGGAAGAAAGACCGGCCGCGGCGGGCCGGCGGGCGAGTCGATCCTGAACGAGCGGCAGTTCGTGCCGGCCTCGGTTCACAGGACGCCCGAGTCGATCATGCATCTGCGGCTGCCAAAGCGGATCAAGGCCCTGATCCGCCTGCACGGCACGCCGCTGATGGTCATAAGCAAGGGCGAACTGGCCAACTGCTACAAAAAGTTCTGCCGGCTTCTGCCGCGGGTCCGCCCCTTTTACGCCATCAAGGCCAATCCGCATCCGGACATCATCCGGACGTTCCGCGACATGGGCGGCTGCTTCGACGTGGCCAGCGCCGGCGAGATCGGCCACACGCTTGCCCAGGGCGTCAGGCCCGACCGGATAATCTTCGCCAACACCATCAAGACGCCGCAGGCCCTGGAATACGCCAGGAAGGTCGGCGTAAACCTGATGACGTTCGACAACGAGCCGGAGCTTTACAAGATCGCAAAATACGCCCGCGGAGCCAGCGTGCTGGCCCGGCTGAAGGTCGCCAACACCGGCAGCATCGTGGAGCTTTCGCTGAAGTTCGGGGCCGACCAGGACCAGATCGTGCCCATGCTTCGCAAGGCCAAAACGCTTGGCCTGAGGCCCGAAGGCGTCAGCTTCCACGTCGGCTCGCAGTGCACCAACATCGAGAATTATCTGCGGGCCTTCGAGATGGTCGCGCAGATTCTCGACGAGGCCCGCTCGCACGGGCTGAGGATCAGGATGATCAACATCGGCGGCGGATTTCCCATCCGCCATTTCAGGTCCGACACGGTCAGCCTGGACACCTTCGCCGGGCGGCTGAGGCGCGAGATCGACCGGCTGTTCCCCAGGGACATCGACATCATCGCCGAGCCTGGCAGGGCGCTTGCCGGCCCGGCCGGAATGCTCATCTGCCGCGTCATAGGCAGGTCCATCCGGAACAACAAGAACTACTACTACCTCGACGACGGCGTCTACGGCGATTTCTCCGGCATCCTCTTCGACCACTGCAAATACGAAGTCTATACGCTGACCAGGACGCAGAAATTCCTGTCGATTCTGGCCGGGCCGACATGCGACAGCCTGGACACCATCTCGCTCAGCCAGGAACTGCCCGAACTGGACGTCGGCGGGGTGGTCTACGTGCCGAACATCGGGGCGTACAGCTGCGCCAGCGCGCTTACATTCAACGGCATTCCGCCGGCAAAGGTCATCGTGGCCTAAAGAGGAAATCGCATGGCGACGCAAGGAAGGAAAAACAACATGACAGACACCGCAAAGCTCATCCTCGAAGGCAAGACCTACGATCTGCCGATCGTCGTCGGCACCGAGAACGAAAAGGCCATCGACATCACGCGCCTGCGGCAGGACACCGGCTTTGTAACCATGGACAGCGGGCTGGCCAACACCGGCTCCTGCAAGAGCGGCGTAACCTTCATAGACGGCGAGAAGGGCATACTGCGCTTCCGCGGCTATCCCATCGAGGAGCTGGCGGCAAAGAGCACGTTCGTCGAGACAGCCTACCTGGTGGTCTACGGCGAACTGCCCAAGGCCACGCAGCTCAAGAAGTTTTCCAACCTGCTCAACGCCTCGTCGCTGATACACGAGGATATGACGCACTTTTTCTTCGGCTTCCCGCGCGACGCACACCCCATGGGCATACTTTCGACCATGGTAGCCTCGCTCTCGACGTTCTACCCGGCGCCGGAGGACCTGACCGAAGACATGGAAAACCAGCTCGTCGCCAACCTGATCTCGCAGGTCAGGACGATATCCGCGATGTCGTACAAAAAGTCGATCGGCGAGCCGGTGGTCTATCCGTCGATCAAGCTCAAGTACGTCGAGAATTTCCTGAACATGATGTTCTCCTCGCCGGTGAAAGACTACGTGCAGGATCCCGACATCGTCCACGCGGTGGAGACTTTCCTGATCCTGCACGCCGACCACGAGCAGAATTGCAGCACCAGCACGGTCCGCATGGTCGGCTCGAGCCTGGCCAACATCTACTCGGTCGTCTCGTCGGGCGTCTGCGCGCTTTGGGGCAGGCGGCACGGCGGGGCAAACCAGGAAGTCATAACCATGCTTGAGCATATCCGCGACAGCGGCGCAAAGCCGGCCGAGTTCGTCGAACGGGCCAAAAACCGCGCGGAACGCCTCATGGGCTTCGGACACAGGGTTTACAAGGCCTACGACCCGCGGGCAAAGATACTGAAAGAAATATGCCACAAACTTCTGGCCAAGCCGGGTATGACCGATCCGTGCTTCGACATAGCGATGGAACTCGAGGCCATCGCCATGAAAGACCCGTATTTCCTGGAGAGAAACCTGTATCCGAACGTGGATTTCTATTCCGGCCTGATCCTCAAGGCCGCCGCGATTCCCTACGACATGTTCACCGTCCTGTTCGCCATAGGCCGCACGCCGGGCTGGCTGGCCCAGTGGCGGGAAATGACCCACAGCGAAGATTTCCGCCTCGCCAGGCCAAGGCAAATCTACACCGGCCCCAACGAACGCCACTACCTCGATATGAAGGACAGGAAGTAGTTTTTATTTCTCTGTTATTGTTCATATTTCCGGCAGAACAATAATGCCTTGCAAGTTCAGTGTGACCAATTCGTAGACCCGAAGGGTCGGCAGAGTGTAGCCCCGGGTGCAGCGAGTCCGCCGCAAGGCGGATGAAGCGGAACCCGGGGGAAAGTCGCCAATAAATGTATTTTTTTGATTTCCGATCCCGCCACTGGCAGTCCGGACAAAATTCCCGAATACCTCTGCCAACGGTCCTGTGAATCGACCAAGACCGATGGCCGGGGCGTTCCAGGATTCGGGATCATCTGCCTGTGGCACGAGCGAACATTTTGAAACTTGTTTAATGACGACCTTCCCCGGGTTCCGCGTCGAGCGACTTCGTCGCTTCGCCGCTCCACCCGGGGCTACTTTCTGCCGGCTCTCCGAGCCTGCGAATCGGCCGCGCTGAATCCACAAGGTATCAAAGTCGTACCGGAATTTCGGGAGGTGAAAAGGCAAAAAAACCCACGTGTCAACGCGGATGACATTTATCAAAGTGAGATTCTTTCGGCAATACTTTATGCCTATTCATAAGATTGTTATTCGTCATCCGGATACAAATTATAAATTGATTCATGTAAACCATCCAACATTCGACCTGAAAGCTTCCGCTCTCCGTCTTTTTTGACAATTTCCATAAGTGCCCAATCTGGCGCATTTGCGACTTTGTCAACATCTGGAGGACCAGAACAACGGTCAAGCATTGCCACAAAATTGAATGCTGCCGTGCAAACGGCCGCCCGGGCAACACGCACAATATCTTCCCGATTAACTCCGGCAGCAATCAGGCGGTTAAGCGCTTCTTCTCCCACCTCTAATCGCTTATATGGCGGTATAGACTTCTCAAAATCATCATTGTCTGGAATTTTGAAATTCGAGTAACCATTAATTACTTCCGAACGTACGCAATGAAGAAACAGAAACCTGGCGACTTGCGGAATGTTTTCATTCATTTCAGATTCCACCCAGGCTAAAGGGGCATAAGCATTAAACTTCTTCAATATTGCCACCTTTTCATCAACAGTCGTACGAGTTTGCGGATCTAACGACTCGTACCATTTCTTCGCGTCCTCCTCTAATTTTGAATAGAATTGCTCCATTTTGTCCATCCTTTTACAGGAGCATGACCGCGCCTGCGACGACGGTGGTCCACAGGCCGTTCTTGTCGCCTTCTGCGGTCTGGACGGTAGCGCTGGTTCGGACGATCTTGCCGGACATTTTGTAGATGGCCTTGCGGTCGTCGTAGTCGGTGCCTGGGTCGAACTCGATGCCGAGCGTCATGGCCAGCATGGTCGCGGCCATGTCTTCCACGAAGTCGCCCAGTTTGTTCTCAGTCATGCCGAAGCAGTGGTGCTCGCTGATGTATCCGTACTGCTGGCCGTCGGCCGGCACGGCCAGCCCCACGCCCGCCCCGACCAGCCGCGAAGGCTCGTCGGTCGAGGCCTCGGCCAGCACTACGAACGTGATCTCGCCGGACTGCAACTGGGCCAGGCCCTTGTTGCGAGGGATGATCTTGCACTTGGGCGGCAGGATGCTCGACACGCGGACCAGGTTGCCCTTTTCAATGCCCGCCTGCCGCAGCGCCAGCTCGAAGCTCTGGAGGCGGTTGTGGTGCCTGCCGACTCCCTTTGTGAAAAAAAATTCCTTGGGCACCAGTTGGAGCCTGCTCATTTCCGTTTCCTTTCGGTCTTGACGGCCGCTTTCCGCAGTTGCGTGTAGGCGATTATCTTGTACGCCAGCCGGGCGCAGAGGAAATCGCCGGCGTGCATGCCCGGAATCGGGGCCAGTTCGACGATGTCGGCGGCAACCACCTGCCGCCTCTCGCACAGGCGCCGCACGAGCGCCGCAACCTGCCGCCAGGTAAGCCCTCCCGGTTCCGGCGTGCCGGTGCCCGGAACGCAGGCCGGGTCGAAACCGTCCACGTCTATGGTCAGGTAGACCTTCGGCCCAAGCGGAGTTATCGCCCGGTCGATCCAGCGGAGATCGGTCTCGACGATCTCCGGCGTGATGAATGCCGCAGCCTGTTTCGGACATTCCTCCAACTCCGCCCGGGAGAAATTCCTGATTCCGACCTGGCTGATCTTGCAGCCCATTTCCAGCACCCGCCGCATGACGCAGGCGTGCGAGTGCTTCGTGCCGTCGTACGCGTCTCGCAGGTCGGCGTGTGCGTCGATCTGGAGGACGCTCAGCGGCCCGTGCTGCTTGATGGCGGCCCGGACCAGCGAGGTCGTGATGCTGTGCTCGCCGCCGAGCGTCAGCAGGAACTTGCCTTCCTTCATAATCGCCCGTGCGGCCTGGTAAACCTTTTCCAACTCCCCTGCCGGGTCGCCGGCCGGCTCGACAGCCGGGTATGTGGCGATACCAGCCTGGAAAAACTCGCCCTTGAGTTCCTCGTCGAACTGCTCAACCTGCGTCGAGGCCTCGATTATCGCGGCCGGCCCGCCAGCCGTGCCTGTCTTGTACGAAACCGTCGCCTCGTAAGGAATCGGCAACACGGCGTAGCGGGCCAGGGCCTTGTCAGCCAGCACGCCGGAGAGATTCATGAAGTTGCCGTTCATCGGGACCATTAAAAGTCCGCTTCCTTTCCGAAAATTTCTTGCGGCATGGCCGCAGGATGAGGCTATATCGTCCGCAGGTACTTGTCAAGATCGCCTCCCCGAACGGACTGGTCGTTTCCCGCAGGAAGAATCATACATCTACAGTTTCGGGATATCGACGATGGTGTTATTCAGGCGGGCCTGTTCGGCGCAGAGAGCGATGAGGTGGCCGCTGATGGAATCGTCGATGGTGGTGCAGGAGATGGATGGCGGGCTGCCTTGCAGAAAATCGACGAAATCGCGGACCAGCAGCAGGTCTCCCCCGCCGTGTCCGCCGCGCATGCCGTGCATATCGCCCTGGACGTTCAGATCGACCGTCTCTTCCGAATAGCCGCACTGGACGTCGGGGTTGAGGCGGCGGACGGCGAATCTGCTGGTCTCGAGCGAGCCGTATATTTCGCCGGCCGTGCCGATCAGGTGCATGGACCGCGACGGCATGGCCACGCCGCCGACCATGTTGTGCGTGGCTGTGCAGCCGTCGGCGAACTCCACGACGACCGATTGATGATCGACCACGTCGTTATCGCATCGCCAGACGCACCGGCCGAACGGGTTGTCGGTCCTGAGCGATTCGCGTTTGGCCTCGTCGGTGAGACTTTTGACGTGTTCCAGCGATTCCCACGAATAGAAATTCCACCAGTTGCGTTCGATGTAGTGCTTTCGGGCCGAATAGGGGCACTGGCCCTCGATCGTGCAATCGACCATGCACCGCCGGCCCGAACCATCGGGGGCTTTTTCGGATTTAAACTGCGTCAGGCCGCCGAAGCTGCCCGCCCGGCTCGGATGGATTCCGCTTTTCATCCATGCCACCAGGTCCAGGTCGTGGCAGCATTTGGCCAGCAGCATCGGCGAGCCGCAGTCGTCCTTTTTCCGCCACTTGCCGCGGATGAACCCGACGGCCATATGGTGGTAGCTGACGTGCTCGGTGGTCTGGATGTTTACGACTTCGCCGATCTGGCCGCCGGCGACGCGGGACCTGATCTCGACGTAAAAGGGGGCGTATCGCAGGACATGGCAGATCATCACCTTGCGGCCGGTCTTTCGCACCGCCTGCGCCAGAGCGCGGATTTCGTCAATGCTTACGGCAAAAGGCTTCTCCAGCAGGACGTCGTAACCGGCGTCAAGCAGGGGCAGGGTCGTCGGGACGTGCTGGTTGTCCATCGTGCCATTTATCACGGCGTCGGCACGCTTCGGTCCGGCGGCCAGTTCCCCGGCGGTGCTGAAGCACTGATCGGGCAAGAGACCGAATTCCCTGGCCGCGGCCTCGCGCCGGACCCCGGACGGATCGGCCACGCCGACTATTTTGAGCCGGTCGGGATGATTCTTTGCGTAACCGGCGTAAAGCAGGGCGCGGTGGCCGGCGCCGACGATTACGGCCGTGATCGGGGCGGACTTCATGTTGTATTGTCCCTGACAGGAATGTCAAATTCTATCAGCCGGATCGGAAATTACAAATCCGACCGGCCGGAATCTGTCAATCCCATAAAAACAGCGAAACCGGTTTCTTTTGAAACCGGTTCCGCCTCGCCCCCGCCGCAAAACCCGCTTATTTCATTAATCCTCCCGCCAGGAGTTTCCATCCCAGTTTGGTCTGGCTGATGACGAGCGTGTTGTTAATGAACGAAATTGTTCCTTTGCCCGTCGGGGCCCACATATCGTCGCCGATGGTGTTTTTTATCGCCGTCGTAATGGAGTCGATCATTTTCTGCTTGCGGTCGTCCCCTCCCGCCGCGGCCGGCGCCGGCGTGAAAATTGACCCGCCGCCGCCTGTGGTGCCGCTGGTAATTGACGAAATGTCGATTCGCGGGGACGTGAAACGCGGCACCTCGAACAGCAGATCTCCGATGTCGAACATCCTGACGGTCGATTCCTGATTGAGCGACTCGCCGGTGGTGATCGTTACGACGCCGTCCTCGACTATCCAGTACAGCCTCTCCAGCTTGCCTTTATTGGCGCTCACGCTGTCAAGGATCATATTGAGCACCTTGGCAACCGAAAGTCCCGACGCCTTCAGGCTGACGGGCGTATCCTTGCCGATACCCGAGGCCTGCAGGGCGTTCCAGTTGATGAAGAAGTTCAGCCCTGTCTTTTCGCGAAGGAATTCCAGCACGTCGGCCAGGGCGACGTTTTCAAAGTTCAGGTCCATGGGCTTTGGCTTGTCGGCCACGGCGTTGACCGATTTGGGCGCGTCGGCCGACTGGCGGGCGAACACAACCGACTGGGTGGTTATGTGAATGGCCTTGTCGCTGGCATACCAGCCGAGAGGCTTGTCCTTTGCGGCCTGTTCGAGGCACAGGCGGAGCAGCTTGCTGACGGTGGCCTCATCGTATTTGAGGCTGACCCTGGCCTTATCGCTGGCGCCCGCCCTGCCGAGGGCGACCCAGTCCACCTCGATCACCACGCCGGCCTGCCTGGCGATGTCCTGAATCGCGGAGCTGACCGTGCCCTCGATGGCGACCTTCGTAAGCGTCTTGCCGAGGGCGTCCTGGGGCTTGGAGGATTCCTGCTTTTCCAGGGCCTGCGCCGGCGGCAGCAGCAGGGCCGTTACGGCGGCGAATGTCCAAACGAGGTTTTTCATGGCTTGTCTCCTTGGTCAGGAATTCTATTCAGTTAACCGGGACCGAACGCGCGAGGATGGTATGTATGAGTGCATTTAAGGCCGTTCCATGTCCCTATTCATTATACAAGACACGCCAGACCCGGAAAAGTTAGTTTATTACAGAAAATATTTAGGCGTCAAATCAGGCTTCTCAGGTAGCCCTGGGTGGAGGCGAACCATCCGCTGCCCCAATGTTTCAGGCCGTGCAGGAGCAGTGTCGCCAGGCCCACGGCGGTCAGTTCGACGTACCGCTGCTCGATGAAGCTGACGACGGCGGCGGGATGGTTGCGGATGGGTATGAATTCCACGTGCTCGCCGCTGTCTTTGGCCTGTGCGACGGCGCAGCGGACGGCCTCGAAATCGGCGTTGATCGCCACGTCGAAGATAAGCTCCGGCTGGACGATGTGCTTGTCGCGGACCAGCCCGACGCAGACGATCTCCTTTACGCAGTGGCCCGGCAGGTTGACCTCCTCGGCCAGTTCATCGACCATGGCCCGGAACGGATTCGGCAGAGGGCCTTGCGGCTGCGAAAGTTCCAGCACGCCGCCGATAGGATGGATGCGCCCGGCGTGATAGAAGACCTTCTGGCTCCGCAGGCCCATGAAGACGAACTGGTCGTTGGTTGTGATAGCGGCCGAGACGCCCAGCGGGTCGGCCAGCACGTCCTGCCCGTGCGCCAGCCGCAGGTCGGAATGCGTCAGATTCGTGCCCAGAAATTCCTGGAACGTAACCGGCCCAAGGGTCAGCAGGAGTTTGGGGCCTTCAAAACCGATGTCCACCAGGCGGCAGAGATTGCCGTTGTAGAGCATGCGGTTTTCCCTGACAGACCGCTCGGCGGCCTCCTTCCAGGTGCTTTCGATCAGGGCGTCGATTTCCCCGTTCGAGCGGCGATTGGCGGATGTCCATTTTACGGCAAGGTCGTCGTAGTCGAACTGCCCGACCACGTCGAGCAGAAACGTGCCGCAATCCTGGCTCTGCGAGGCCTTGATGTTGGTGTCGGCCATTTGTTTCAGATCCATGCCCCCAGTTGCGGGGCAAAGTAAGTTATAATCAGGTCCGCGCCGGCCCGCTTGATGGCCGTGAGCGACTCGACCGCGGCGGACCGCTCGTTGAGCCAGCCGGCAGCGGCGGCGGCTTTAATCGCCGAATATTCACCGCTGACCTGGTAGGCGGCCAGCGGGGCGTCCGTCGACTGCCGTACGCGGGCGATTATATCAAGGTACGGCCCGGCAGGCTTGACCATTATCATGTCGGCGCCCTCTTCGATGTCCTGGCGGGCCTCTGCGACGGCCTGGCCGGCCGTGCGGAAATCCATCTGGTAGCCGGTGCGATCTCCGAATTTCGGGGCGCAGTCGGCCGCGTCGCGGAAAGGCTGATAGAAGCAGGACGCGAATTTCACCGTGTAGGACATTATGGCGGTATCGGCCAGGCCGGACTGGTCGAGCGACTGGCGGATCGCGGCCACCTGCCCGTCCATCATCGCCGACGGGGCGACCACGTCTGCCCCGGCCTGAGCGTGCGAGACGGCAATTTTGGCCAGCACCTCAAGCGTCCTGTCGTTACCGACCTCCAGGGCGCCGTCGCGGGCGGTCTTCAGCAGGCCGCAGTGCCCGTGATCCGTGTAGTCGCACAGGCAGACATCGGTTATCACGAGCAGGTCCGGCAGGTCCTTTTTGAGCCTGGATACAAGCTGCTGTACAGGCCCCTGCGGATCGCAGGCGCCGCTGCCGCAGGCGTCCTTGTGCTGCGGGATGCCGAACAGCAGCACGGCCTGAACGCCCTTGCCCGCCCAGTCGCGGGCCGTCTCCACCGCCGCATCGACCGAGATCTGGAAATGGCCTGGCAGAGATTCGATAGGCCGCCGGACGCCCTGCCCGAAGGTTACGAACAGCGGACAGATCATCTCCTGCATCGACAGCCTCGCCCCGCCGAGCATCCGGCGGAGCGTCGGGTTCTGCCTTAACCGCCTGAGCCTTCTTGTGGGAAACCCTGCCATAAATAATTTATCCTGCGGGAGGAAAGCGTTTTGATTATATAATATCCCCCCTGCCGGACGCAATGCCGGATTGTCCGGCGGAAGAGCGATGTTTGAAAGCGGCATTTGGTGGCACCCTCAAGCGAAGCTGCAACGCAGCGGCTTGTCCGGCGAAGCTTCAGCGAAGCCGGAAGCTTGAGGGTGTGTTTTAACGCGGATGGCAGGGAGCATCGAGGAACCGGAACGATGAATGAAATGCTGACGCAGCTCGCTCTGGCGGCGATGACGATCTTTTTCGCGCTTGATCCGATCGGGCTGGTGCCTATATACGCCGGCCTGACCGAGGGCATGGACGCGCAGGCCAGGAGGCGGGTGGCCAGATTGTCGGTGATTACCGCCAGCGCGGTGGCGATCGGGTTTATTTTTCTGGGCAAGTGGATTTTCATCATGTTGGGCATAACCTCCGCCGATTTCATGGTCGCCGGCGGCGGGCTGCTGTTCATCTTCGCGGTGGCCGACCTGGTTCGCGGCACACGGTACCCCAAGGGTTCGGAGCATATCGGGGCCGTGCCGCTCGGCACGCCGCTGATCGTGGGACCCGGCGTCCTGACCGCCTCGCTGATTCAGGTCGACCTGTACGGCTACCAGGTCGCACTTGCGGCCGTGATCCTGAATATAATCCTCGTCTGGATTGCCCTGACTGGCGCGGGCCTGCTGATGCGCCTGCTGGGCCAGGCCGGCGCCAAGGCCGCATCCAAGGTCGCCAACCTCCTGCTCGCCGCAATCGCCGTAATGATGGTCCGAAAAGGCGTTCTCATGATGATCGCAATGGCCCTGCCCATGTCCGCCACGACCTGCACACCGGTAAACATGCCCGCCGCCCAAAACCATCCTGCGACCCAAGCCGGAAAATATCGGGATGTCGAACTCTTCGGTAAAACCCTCGGCACTCCCATGAATAACGGTTTTGTCTTTATAGACGGCAAATACATAGAGTCGCCATATACAGTCAGCCGCATCGGTGCGGATTTGTACATCAACGATATTCTTGCCGTCAAAGGCCGTTGGCCCCAGCCCCAATACGATGTCTCCAAAGATGCCGTTGGCATCCCGCCCGGCCTGACTGAGGATATGGATTTCAGCGAAATGGAGGAGGTCCTTGGCGAACATAAGTGGCAAAAACTTAGATACTTGTCCGCACATCCATCAGATAAACCATTTGCGGAAAGATATGCGGAGTATTACCGCCAAATGCCATGCGTGGACAGGGTTACTGTTGTCGAAACGGGCGACAGCATATACCTACTTATGAAAAATGGAGAATATTTCGGCATGGGCATTGGCCCCCTTGAACTTGGCCATCCTGAATACAATTCGACCCAGGAACAGGTGCTAAATAAATTGGAATATTACAGAGGGCGCATAGAATATTCTTTAAAAGTCGATATGTGTGTATTTTTTGCAGAAGGCGAATATGAATCTTACAATGACTTAAAAGCAGAAGATGCGGCCAGGAAATTGCCGTTGTTTTTAGAGATAGTTCATTCAAATCGGGATATCAAAGACAAACACGATTTGATTTTAAGGTTGGGCCTATTCAATATATATAATTATGTTTTTGATGAAATCGGGCGGGGCCTGCCAGCGGATAAGATCCTGGAAAACATCGGCGGCAACAGCAAAGTGCTTGAAAAACGTATCAAGGCGCTTGCTGACAAACTTGACGTCAAACCACTGACTGTCGACGAGTTGCCAATCAAGGAATCTCTGTTCAAAGGGGATGAAAAAATCAAGGAAGAACGTCATAAACGCAAGGCCGCTTACTGGGCAAAAATGGCGACCCACCCGGCAACCGCACCGGCCGGCAAATCCGGCCAGAGGTGATCGTTCGCCTATGAAAGGGCTTGTCGATTTAGTCGTCCACAACCTTGATTCGTCGCGAGGCCGTTGTTGTTTTCCGCAAGTTTCATATTTTTGCGTTAAAAATCTGTCCTTATCGGCCCTGCTGCCTGTTTATGGCGGGCAAAATGTCGCTTT
>JACRIL010000246.1 GCA_016235825.1 Planctomycetota bacterium | reverse complement strand
CGCGCCAAACATATGGAACGCCATCGACGGCGCGGACGCTGTCGCCGAATTCCGCAAGCAGTTTTTCGATATAGGCTCGGACACCATCTTCAAGCACCTTGGCGCGGATTTCCTGAAACTTGCGTTTCTGCTGGCTGTAAGGGTGGATGACGCGATTGCACTCGGGGCAGCGATAATCACCTGCATTTTCGTCAAGATCGGCATTTATGGGCAGGCGGCCCCCGCACGTCCGATTTGAATCTCGAAAATCCTCGTCTTCCGTGAAGGCGCAGCGGACATATTCGCATTGACGATAGGAAATCAGGCCCATGCGCTGCAGCTTTTCCGCGGCGGCTTTCAGCCCGGCCGTCACCGGTTCCAGACCGACCTTGCTTTGAAGGAGTCGCCCGATATCAATCGAACTATCGCTGTTTGTGGCGTTTTTCTGTCGAAAGGATGCGGAGGCCATACGGTTCTTCCCTGAGTTTGGTTTCAAACATCCGTCGTTGTTTGGCATTGAGCACAGCGTCGTGGTACCGCACGACATAACCTTCCTCCACGTTTTCCACCCGCTCGAACATGATCTTGACCCGCTTGCCGCAGTATAAAACCTTTATGGACTTGATCAGGTCGATATCGTCCATGACCTTGCCCACGGTCTTTTCAAAGTGCCTGATAGACTCGGCTATGGACTCGCTTTCCTCGTTGCTGATCCGCACAACAGGAGCGCCGTCAAGCGGCGAATTTCCAACTACCACCTCAACAAACCTCAGGAAATCGCATTCGTCCGTGCGCAACAGGTTCAGAATTTTTACAATCTGCGCCTTGTATGTGACCTGGACCTCGTTCTCATATTCACACTTCTGGCCGAAATAGGCCGACGCAAGCCGGTTGGCGATCTCCAAGGGCACGGACATGCTCAAAGAGGAAATATCCACGCCCTTGCCGTTGTCGCGGAAGTTCAGGATGATCCACTCCGGCCTGAATCCGTGGATCGCGTGACGGGATTTAAGCAGCACCGACCGCTGCTCCTCGCGGCGGATGAACAGCAGGTGATGCCCGGCGTGGGGCACGATGTTCTTGAATTCGCTGGTGCGGCCGTCGTTTTTATCGCGGTCAAACTCGGTCAGGATATGTTTGACGACGTCTTTCGTAAGGAACTCCATGAACGATCCCACCGGCCGTCGCACGGTCTCTTTGAGCTTCATGCGGGCGAAGCCGGTGGAATGGATTCTTTCGAGTTGATACAACGTTCGCAGGTGTGCGGAATCTTTTCGATAAATCGCAAAAAGCAGGGCAACGATATCGTGACCGCCCTCGCCTGACCGACAAATCTCCATCACCTTTTCCGGCAGGACCGTCGAGGCGTAGTCGGCCGTGGCAAACTTCGAGCGGCGATATGCATATCGGTCGACGAGGAAATACGGTATGAGTTGCCCGTCGCATCTTACAAGAGCCTCGCGCTGTTTCTGGAGGCCTCCGCCGCCATCCAACCCGAGGCTTTCAGACAGAATCTGGAGTTGCCGTTTGGTCAAACCCGCAACCCAGGCGCGCATGTAATTGCGATCTTTGGCCAAGCTCAACCATGGGTCAAGACACAGTTGAAGATCGTCTTCCCAAAACTCGCGGTTCACAGTCTCGACGACATCCATTGTCATTTCAGCAGTCACAAAAGACCTTCCTTCCGTGGAAAAACAGCCGAGGCGGTACTCCCAACCTCCAGCTCGTATAACGTGATCTTAATATAGCATGTTGGCAGTTTTTGGTCAATCTAAAACATCTCAAAAACATATTTTTGTAACATTTCCAGGCATAGCGAGTTAAAGCTCGTAAATGATCTAATTGTGATACAAGATTTAAAGGTAATGTTTGGTGTTTGGATGGCAGGTTTTCTCCGCAAAAAACGGCGTTATTTCAGCCAGGCAGGGCGCTAAATCTTAATCACAATGCGGACAGTTTGAGCTTCGCTGCGGTATCTAGGAAATAGAGGGACATCGCATGTTAACGTCCCGAAAACTGGCTGCCGAACAATTGCCCGACCGGAAAAGTGGGCTTTTCCTAGGCGGAAAATCAGGAGTTTTTATGGTCCAGGATGAACCGGAACAAATACCCAGTGGCAACATCATGGATGAACTTGCCACAATTCTCGCCGCCGGCTTCCTGCGCCTGCGGGCCAAGCATGTCGGCACGCGTGAGAAAAGAGAGATTTCAGAGATTCGGCGGGACTATAACCTTGAAGTTCCTCCAAAACCTCGGCCCTGTGTGGTTGACCTTTAAAGAAAGGATAGCCACATGGACAAAACGGTTTTGAGGCAGCTGGCAGAACTTCAGGACATGCCCTTTGCGGCACTGAAGGAACGCTGGCGCAGCCTGTACGGCACCGAGCCGCCCGCGTACAAGCGTGAGCATATAATCCGCCGGCTGGCATACCGCATCCAGGAACTGGCCTTTGGTGGATTGCCGGACCAGACCAAGGCCGAACTGGAACGGATCGCGGAAGAAGATGAATGCCAGCGGAAGGACAATCGTGCACAACGTGGTAAGTCCAAAGGCACACGTCCGCTGCCTGGCACTCGAATAGTGCGAGACTGGAACGGCCAGCGTCACGAGATTACAGCCGTCGAAGGCGGATTCGAATATAAGGGGCGAAAATACAAATCCCTCTCGGGCATCGCCAAGGTCATCACAGGTGCACACTGGAGCGGCCCGCAGTTCTTCGGCCTGCGGACGACCAAGCAGATCAAGGAGGCGTCATGATCCAGGCGGCGACTGTATCGAAAACTGTCCGATGCGCCATCTATACCCGGAAATCACACGAGGAAGGGCTGGAGCAGGAATTCAACAGTCTGGACGCCCAGCGCGAGGCCGCCGAGTCGTACATCGCCAGCCAGCGCCATGAGGGCTGGATAGCCTTGCCCGCGGATTATAGCGACGGCGGATTCTCAGGCGGAACGATGGAACGCCCGGCCCTCCAAAAACTCATGGCCGACATCGAGCGCGGCCGTGTGGACTGCATCGTGGTTTACAAAGTCGACCGCCTGAGCCGCTCGCTGATGGACTTCGCCAAACTGGTTACGCTGTTTGACCAGCATGAAGTATCGTTCGTGTCGGTCACGCAGCAGTTCAACACGACCACCTCGATGGGCCGGCTTACATTAAATATCCTGCTGTCGTTCGCCCAGTTTGAGCGTGAAATCATCGGCGAACGCATCCGCGACAAGAAACTGGCCTCAGCCATGAAGGGCAAGTACATCGGCGGCCAGCCCTTTCTGGGATACGACATCGACCGGGAAAAGAAACGCCTGCTGGTCAATCCTGCCGAGGCGGATATGGTGCGACAGATCTTCGAGTCATTCATCGAGACAAAATCATGTCTGGCCGTCGCCCGTGAACTGAATGCCAAGGACCATCACACCAAGGAGTACAAGGCCATCAAGAATGGCAAGATCGCCGGCGGCAAGCGATGGAACAAGGTGTACGTTTATCGCGTCCTGACCAATCGAAAATATCTCGGCGAGGTCGTCCACAAGGGCAAATCGTACCCGGGCGAGCACGAGCCGATAGTGGACCGGAAGATATGGGACCAGGTCCAGCGGATCATGGCCGACAATTATCACGTTCGATCCATGAAGATTCGCCAGAAAGCACCGGCTCTGTTGAAAGGCATCCTGCGGTGTGGACACTGCGGCAAACTGATGGGTGCCGGCCACACCAAGCGGCGAGGCAGGCGATATCGCTATTACATCTGCAATCACGCCCAGAGGAACGGATATGATGCCTGCCCGATTCGGTCAGTAGCCGCTGGTCAGATCGAGACCGCCGTCAAGGACCGCATTCGGATCATCCTCCGCAGCCCGGATATGATCGCCAAAACTTTTAGGCAGGTGCAGGCTCAGTCGGACCGCGAACGTGAGGAACTGGACGGCCAGAAAAAGCGCCTGGAAACCCGACTGGAAGAATTGAAACGGGCAGTCGGAAGGTTGGCTAAGTCGGATACAAAAGACGGCATGTTGGCGGATGAATTGCGGAAGTTAAACGAGGAATATTCTGAAACGCAGAATCGGTTGGCTGAAATCAGCCATACGCTGGACACGCTGGATTCCAGCGGTCCGACCGAAGATGATGTGCGAGATGCTTTGCAAAAACTCGATCCGCTGTGGGACGAATTATTTCCTGCTGAAAAAGAGCGGATCGTCAAGCTGCTGGTAGAGGAAGTAGTCGCCAGTAAGGATAACCTGCTCATTCGCCTTCGGCTGCATGGAATTAAATCGCTCGTGGCGGAACTTCAGGGCAACGCAGCGGCCGAACTTCAGGGTGATGGTCCAGTCGAATCTGCCAAGGACGGCCAGACTGTGGACATCCGCGTGCCGATGGAGTTCAAGGTTCGCAGTGGCCGGAAGGAGATAACCCTGCCGGAAGGTATGGGCAACCCCGGCGAGTCTGAATCCACGCTGCATCGCCCATTGGTCGTCGCCCTGGCCAAGGCGTTCCGTTGGCAGAAGATGATGGAGAGCGGCCAGGTCAAATCGCTGGAGGAACTAGGCAAGCAGGAGGGTGTTAATCGATCATACGTCCGGCGTATCCTGTGGTTGGCCACGCTGGCCCCCGACATTGTGAAGGCGATCCTCGCTGGAACGGAACCCAGCGGATTGTCCCTGCGGATGCTTAACAAAAACATTCCGCCGATATGGGACAAGCAGCGGAAGATGTTCGGTTTTGCGGGAAATGGGAATGATTGACAATAAAGAGACAGCCCGCTGGGCGAGCCTGTCTCAACGAGGCTGGAGATGCCGTGGCGAACCATCGGCTGCTGAATAGGATCAACTGGGTTTGTTTTAAAAACTTCCAAACCAGATCGGCCTGGATTGGTCTTGTCCTCGCCATAAAAAGTAATCGGCCTGCCGTTTGAGAGGGCAGGCCGATTCCGGGATGCATGCACTTGTCCGCCTTGCGGGCGGACAAGGCCAACTGGGCTTATCTAAAACTTCCAGACCAGGTCGGCCTGGACTATAACGGTCTTGTCCTCGCCGTCAATCGAAGCCGAATTGAAATTCCCAATGTTCAGGGAATTGTCAAACATCGTCGTCTGTGTGACGTTGGGGCTATAGACTGGCTGGGTGATAAATACCGAGCATCCGATTGTCAGGTCGTCCATCAAATTATACGTCCCGCTGATGACGTGTCCCTTTCGATTGGCAAAGCCGAAGTCGCTGTCAGTCCAGTAGCCGGGCATGGCGTTGGCCTCGATGTAGGCGAACTTGTAGCCAACGGACCAGTCGCCCTTTTTTTTGTTCTGGCCGGCCTTGATGCCAACCGCGTAGGCGTCAGATGCACCGCTGTAATTGGGATTCCAGGCACTTGTGGAATTCCCGTAGATCGGGTTCATGCCCGAGTTGTACGCCGGGGCCCATGCGGTTGGAGAGCCGGTCAACTGGTCGAAGGCTATGAACTGGCTCTTGCTGTAGCTGTCCTTGCAATTGTGCGCCCAGTCGAACCAGACTTCCAACGGAAGCTTGTAGCTGCCGATTGGAATATTGAACTCGGCCTTCGTGATCAGGTCGATCACGCCAAACTGTCTGTCGCCGAAAGTGTAGGCAGGGGCAAGGCCGCTATCCAAAGCGGTCGATCCAGGCAGATTGGGAATCGGACCGGGGACGTTGCCGCGGTTGGTCGTGAAAGCGGAGCACTCGTCATAGTGCTGATAATCCATGTACCGAGTAGCAAAGCTGAGCTTCACGTCGTCCGTAACCTTGTACGACACGCCCAGTTCGTAGGCCCACATGAGCGAATCGGACCACTGGTTTGCCTGCTCGGCGATGGAGAACATGCCGACGCCGAACCACGGAACCAGCTTGCCGTCCATCAGATTTGGAACTGCATACTTCACCCAGACGCCTTCGGGGTTCACGTCGCTGTCCCAGAAGATGTCATTGGTTAGGAATGGATTTTTCATCTTGCCGCCGGTGATGCTCAGGCCGGGCAGGAACTTCGGCTGATATGTCGCATAGGCAAGGTCGATCCAGATCGGCCTCTTGGCATAGCCGGGCGTATTCACGCCCAGATCGTTCATGTTGCCCAAAGTCTGATTTGTGCTGGTTGGGTCGTTGCTGTTGCCGCTGGCCAGACGGAACTCAACCTTGAAATCGCCCAAGTCGGCGTCTTTATAGGTCTTCTCGAAGCCGAATCGCAATCGCATGCGATACAGATTTCTGGTCGGCACAGGGTAACGGGTATCCTTGTCGGCCCAATTATAAAAGGTCGGCGTGCTGCTGGCAGGCCATGCGCCTGAGCCGTTGTTGGTATATGTCGTTCCGCCCCAGTTGTTGTTGAACTGGGTGCCCGTGATGTTGTTGTTGCCCTCGTTGAACATGCGGGCCTCGTAGCGAAGGCGGAAGTCGCCCGAAAACTTCAGGCCCTTGGCCCAATCCGGACCGGACATATCCTTCTTGGCCGCATTGAGCATCTCGGCGACCAGATTTTTTGTCTCTTCCCGCTGACCTTCGGATAGTTTTGTCCCCGCTGATACGCTTTCGATCTTGCTGAGACGGCTTTCAAGATCGCGAATCTTGGCCTTATCGCCATCCGCCGTCTGAGCATTGGCCGTGGTCCATGACGCCATGAATGCCACAGCCAAACCTGTTGCTGCCAAATTCCATTTTGCTAATCCGTACATGTTTTCTCCTTTCTTAAAGGAAGCAGTTTCTCTTCCGCCCGGCCATCCCAGTCGGCCGTCAAAAGCTCTAGCGAGAAGAATCGAATGGCGGAATTTGTACCGCTTGACGATTAAGCCAAAAACAAGAGCGCGCAAAGATTGGGTTAATCTGGTGCGGCGTTCGGCAATTACTTCCGGGTTTGGAAAAAGACAAAGTCGAATTTTGAGCCGAGACAAATTAACAAGGCATTAACCGCAACTGCACCCTGTCTTTATGTGCCCATCCGATACTTACTACGGAAAGAGTTATAGTCGAAGAGAAGGATCATGAATGAGGCACTGACAATAACCAACAGATCGCAGTTTCGGATCGAAAGACTGCTCAAAAGGCTGGTTTGGACGGTAACCAGTTCAGTGTCTCTCTGCGGCCTGTACCGTTGGAAACTCGACGACAGCATGCTGCTTATCGAGCGGCGGAAGATGCCGATTGAGGGTCTGGGCAGCGGATTTGCCGGCGTCAAGATTGCCCATATAACCGACCTTCACCTGGGGCCGGCCGTCCTGGAAAGTTATCTCCGCCAGCATGTCGAGATAATCAACGCCGAGGGCGTGGATTTTGTCGCCATTACCGGCGACCTGATAACCGGCGGAAAGGACATGGCCAGGAAGGTCGCGGGGATTCTGAAGCATCTTAAACCCAAGGTCGCGACAATGGCTGCAATGGGCAACCATGATTATGGCTTGTGGCATCCTAAAGGCATCGGCGCGATGCCACGGCTGGGGCAATACCTGATCGGCTGTCTGGCTGACAAGGGCATTCTGGCGACCCCCAACGCCTGCCATACCTTCTCGCGAAATGGTTCAGCCGTGCAATTTTTGACGATGGATGAAATTTGGTGGCCTGGCTACAACCCGCAGGCCGCCTTCGAGCAGGCCGACGGCAGCCGTCCGATAATCGCGATGGTTCACAATCCTGACGCGGCCGTGGATATGGCTACAAGGGGCGCACAGTGGATTCTGGCCGGCCATACGCACGGCGTTCCCACTCCCAAAACCCGCTTTCACAGACTCGTCTTCCCCGCCGATTATCCCGAATTTTACGCTGGATATTACCCGCTGGGCGGCGGAAGCCATCTCTACGTCAATCGCGGACTGGGGCATTCATGCCGATGGAACCGCAATCAGAAGCCGGAAATCACCATATTCACTCTGGCCGAAGCCTGATCTGATTTTCCAGAGGTCTCTTAGCTGAATCTTCCGGTCACATAATCCTCAGTCTGTTTGCGAGAAGGCTTGGTAAATATGATGTTCGTGGCATCATATTCGATGAGTTCGCCCATGCAAAAAAATGCTGTGCAGTCGCTGATCCTGGCAGCCTGTTGCATGTTGTGCGTGACAATTACAATGGTGTATGCGTTTTTGAGGCCGACAATCAATTCCTCTATCTTTGACGTGGCGATAGGGTCTAGCGCCGAACAAGGCTCATCCATCAGCAGTACCTTGGGCCTTGTAGCCAGTGCCCTGGCGATGCACAATCGCTGCTGCTGGCCTCCGGAAAGAGCCAGGGCCGACTTGCCAAGCAGGTCTTTGACCTCTTCCCATATCGCCGCATCCTTCAGACAGGTCTCCACCATATCATCGAGTCGGCCGCCCCTGATGCCCTGTAATCGCGGGCCGTAGGCCACGTTGTCGTAGATGCTCTTGGGAAAGGGATTGGGCTTCTGAAAGACCATGCCCACCTGCTGGCGCAGATTCACCAGATTAATTCTCCCGTCATATACATTAACCCCGTTGACATAAAGCGTTCCCTCGGATCGCACATTGGGAATCAGGTCGTTCATCCGGTTTATGCTGCGCAAAAACGTGCTCTTCCCGCAGCCGCTGGGACCTATTATGGCCGTCACCGATTGCGGGAAAATGTCCATGTTTATGTCCTTCACGCCGGCCTTTACGCCGTAGTACAGGCAGAATTTCTCCGCACGAATGATCGCCGGCATCACGTCATTATGCCGGACCGGACTTAATGTTTCATTATCTGCGCGGATATCTTCAGCCAATGTGATCGTACTCCTGTTCGCCAGTGCAATCGGTTCCAGTAATGCCGACATTCCTTGACTCCCGTCTTTCGCCATGATCTTCCTTTATTCACTGTCCGCGGAGTTTTTTCGACATCCTGCCGCGAACCACGATGGCCGCGATGTTCAAAAGCAGCACAATCGCCACCAGCGTCATAACCATTCCGAACTGATTGTGCGGGGCGAGCATGGCCATTTTGTCGCCCACTGCCATGTCGTAACTGCTGTATGAAAGGGTCCTGGTTGGCTGGGACAGCGACGTTGGGATCGGTCCCATCGCCACCGCCGCAGTGAACAGGATCGGCGCGGTTTCGCCGGCGGCGCGGCTCATGCTCAAGATCAGCCCCGTCAGAATGCCGGGCGTCGCAACCGGCAGAGTAACCGACATAAAGCAGCGAAAGCGGCTTGCGCCAAGGGCCAGCGATGCCTCCTTGTAGGCTTGCGGCACGGTCCTGATGGCCTCTTCACTGGCGCGGATGATTACCGGCAGGACCAGAAGCCCCAGCGTCAGCGACCCGGCGATGATGCTCGATGAGCCGGGTAGGCCCAGTTTCGGCTGAAGGTAGATGACGAAGAACGCCAGGCCGAACAATCCGAATACGATGCTGGGCACGCCGGCCAGCGTGTTGACGCACATTCGCAGAATTCGGGTCAGCCAGCCGTCGCCGGCACACTCCACCAGATAAGCGGCCGTAACCACTCCAACAGGCAGGGAAAACGCGATGGCAAACATCGTAATCAGCAGCGTGCCGAGGATTTCCGGGCCGACGCCGCCGAAATAATGCCCGCTCATGCTGTCGTCGGTGAAATACTGCCAATAAAAGGTCCATTTCGGCCGCAGCATGCCCTGGATGTTGTCGCGGACGTAAGGGAACAGCCCGGCCAGTGCCGTACCCGCGAATTGTTCCTCTCTTGGAATACGGCTTTTCGTAAGCGTCTGTCCTTCGCCGCTGCCGGTCCAGCTTTCGGCCCAGAGCAGCTTATCCAGATTCTGCTTCGCCTGATCCCATCGCGTCGATCCGTATTGCTCAATTGGCAAGGCGGGCAGACGTTCTCCCGGCCTGGGGCCGAAAAGACTCCGCATCGCGTCTTTCACCTGTTTGAGTGAATCGGCATATTCGCTTCGGCGGCGCAGATCGACATTGGCAACGGTGTCGCGATATTGCCGGGCCAGATCGAAGAATTCGGCGGCGACTGTGCCTTTCAAGCGTTCATCCCCACTGTGCGACATGACGGCGTCCAGATGCTCAAGAACCTGAGTTTTGTCCTCGGCTTCAAATGCCTTCAGAAGTTCATCCCGCAATTCTTTGGAGACGGACCGCAGCTCAGATAATTGTTTTTGCGGGATTTCCCGATTGGCGAGTTGCACGCCGAATTCGCGGTGGAGCTGTTTAACCTTTGTTTCAAGTTCCGACGTGTCAAGCCCGGCGGCAAACCTGTCGAGAATTTCATAGGCATGTTGACGAATCCTGGCGGCATCTTCCGCTTCTGCCCGCACGGCGGCGCTGTCGCCGCGATTGAATTGTTCCAACTGCATCCTGCGAAATTCGACCGTCCCGCGAAACACGACCGCGCTGCCTCCCCGCCATACCATCGGCAGCAGGATGCCTATCATCGCCGCGACAATCAGCAGGACGCTCAACATAGCAAGCGACGTGAACAGCCTGTCCAGCCATTGTCGAAGCGGGATATTCATGCGTGCACCCCCGAAGTTCGCTTCGCCCGATGAAGCAGGTACTCGGTAAATAGGTTCATCGCCAGCGACACCACCAGCAGGATCAGCCCCACGGCAAAGAGCGAGTGGCGATGCATCGAACCCACGGGTGTCTCGCCCAGCTCCCCGGCAATGGTGGCTGTCATGGTCCGCACGGACTGCGTCAGATCCCACCAGGGGCTGGGAATCTGTGCGGCATTGCCGGAGGCCATCCATACCGCCATCGTCTCGCCGATGGCCCGCATCGTGCCCAGGACAATGGCCGCGATAATACCATTGTGGGCGGCCGGGATGACCACCTTCAGCAGCGTCTCAGCCCTTGTGGCCCCGCAGGCATAGGACGCCTCGCGCAGCTCGCGTCCGACCGCCGAAAGTGAATCTTCAGCCACGCTGACAATCGTCGGTACAGCCATGATCGCCAGGATCGCCGCGGAATTCAGGGCGTTAGTGCCGGTCGAAAGATGCAAATGCTCCTGCATCAGCGGGGCCAGCACCGCCACGGCGAAGAAGCCGTAGGCCACGGAGGGAATCGCCGCCAGCACTTCGATGATCGGCTTGACCGCCTGACGCACGCGGAACGGCACGATGTCGCTAAGCACGGCCGCGATGAGAATGCCCGCCGGCACGGCCAGAAGCAACGCACCGAACGTCACCTGGACCGACCCGAAGACCAGCGCCAGCATCCCGAACTGCGCTGGATCCCTCGTGGGATACCAACTCGTGCTGCTCAGCGCCTCGCCCAGGCCATGAGCCTGAACAAAAGGCCAGGCCTCCCGGACGATGAACACGAATATCAGCAGCACAGCCAGAACCGACGTGCCGGTGATAATCATCAGCAAGGCTCGCCCGGTCTTACCGAGAAGCCACCCGCTCCAATCCTGAGCGGGCGTAAGCAACAGCGGCCGGTCGAACTTGGCCGCTGTTCTCAGCAAATTTGCCGATTGTGTTATCATCCTTATTCATCCGATCAGTAACTGGTTAACGGGATAAAACCTTTTGCTTCTATGATTTCCTGCCCCTTTTCAGTCAGGTGAAAAGTGCAGAATAGCTGGATGATTGAGCCGAGCTCGGGATACCCATTGGTAAAAAGGAACAGCGGCCTGCTCAGCGGGTACTGGCCTGTGGTAATCGTCCTCTTGTTCGGCGCGATATTGTTGATTTCCAGAGCCTTGACCTTCTCATCCACAAATCCCAGGCCGACATAACCGATGGCCCCCTGAGTGGTGCTTGTCCGGCTGTGCGCCTGCGGGTTGGCGTTTACATACTCGGTTTTATCTGACAGTTTCTCTTTGCCCATGACAAACTGGGTAAAAGTCTCGTAGGTTCCCGACGACGTGTCGCGGCTTATGAGCACTATTGGCATGTCAGTGCCGCCAAGCTCCTTCCAGTTGGCAATTTTTCCGGTGTAAATGTCTCGGACTTGCGTGATGCTCAGGGCCTTGACCGGATTTGACGGATGCACAATGATGCATACGGCGTCCATCGCCACCGGGTGAGCGACAGGCATAATGCCTTTTTCCACGGCCTTTTTGAAGTCCTCCAACTTCATGAAGCGGCTCATGATCGCTATCTGACAGCGGCTGTCGATCAGTGCCGCCGCGCCGTCGCCGCTACCGGTCTTTTTGACTGTTATGGAAACATCTGGACGCATCTTCATGATCGCCTCGGCAAAGGCGTCGGCAATCGGTCCGACGGTAGTGGACCCTTCAATCTGCAATGTAACCTTGTTTGCCGGCTGGCCCGGCGCCTTGCCATCCTCCGCCGCGGTCCATGAACCTGCCAGACCGAAAATTGCCAGCCCAGCCGCCATCGCCATCATCATCTTTGCCTTGTTTGCCATTTTTCTGCCCTTTCCTTTCTTCACCATGTGAATGTCACTAACCGTTCTTCTACTACATAATGCCGCCCAAGCATTAACCGGACATTGAGCAAATGTTAAGATCGCGCTAGTTCTGACGAGCGATGTTGCAGTTGTCGGGCGGGAACCAGTAGAATGTGTTAAATGTCTAACACTACAACGAAACTTCCTCTGGCATGATGCAGCATCGCAGCTTATACAACTTGACGCCAAGTCTGCGTAACCGCCTGAGTTTGGCTTTCACGTGGGACTGCCGTGCGCGCCGATTGCGGTTCTGCGTCTCGGT